>JAPXRQ010000062.1:0-14960 GCA_033813515.1 Thermomicrobiales bacterium | reverse complement strand
CGGTTGGAATCCCAAACCTGCCAATGTAGTGCGCCGGTTCCATACGGCGCCCTCGTTCCCCAACCACGGTCGCGAACAACCAACATCCCTTTGGCACCGATGGCGGGGTGTGGAACCCCCGCACTACGATCCCTTCACCGCCGCATCGAACCAATCGCCTACCCAAAATGTAGTGCGCCGGTTCCATACGGCGCTCTCGTTCCCCAACCGTGGTCTCGAATTACCACCGCCGTACCGTGAGCGATGGCGGGGTGTGGAACCCCCGCACTACATCGAAATCACCGCCTAGTTCGGGCATACAATCTCGTGCAGGTTTTCAATTCGTCTTCAGCGAATGGAGCATACGCCTTGGATCAGAAGATTACGCTTGGCATCGGCATCGGGAATCAGCATTGGCCGTGGGATCAGCAGATCGCGTGGTGGAAGGGTGCGGAGGAGCTTGGCTTCGAATCGCTCTGGCTGAACGATCACTTCCATAGCCTCGGCGACAACATCGACAACCCCGCCTTTGAGTGCAGCACCACCCTGGCCGCGATCGCCATGGCCACCAGCAAGATCAAGTTGGGCGTCCTGACCTACGGCAACACGCACCGCAATCCGGCGATTCTGGCGAAGGAGCTGCTCACGATCGATCACATCAGCGGGGGCCGAGTGATCTACGGCACCGGAGCAGGCTGGAACGAGCCCGAGCATGCGGCCTATGGCATCCCGTTTCCCTCGGCCGGCGATCGGGTGGCGATGCTGGATGAGGCGCTCGATCTGCACAAGCAGCTGGAAGTCGAGGAACGGGTCAATTTCGAGGGCCGGTTCTACAAACTGGTCGATTGTCCGTTCCAGCCCAAGCCGGTCAATGGCCGTCTGCCGATCCTGATTGGCGGAACCAAACCTAAGATGCTGCGGGTGATCGGCAAGCACGCCGACATCTGGGACAGCGGTCTGGAGCCGGACGAGTACGCCGTCGCGCTCACGACCATCCGCGAGCATGCGGTGGAGTTTGGACGCGATCCGATGGCGATCCGCGGCTCGACCGGTGTCTGGAACGGCAAGGTGGACGACAAGGTCTTGGCCGACAAGGTTCGGGCGGCGTACAAGGCCGGCGCCCGCCAGCTGCTCTTCCGCTACCCGCCGACCCGCGAAAACCTGGACGAGGTTCCCCGGTTGATGCAAACCATCATGCCGGAGCTAATCGCGGAGCTCGAGGGATAAGCGCTTCCACCTAAACCCAGGCCAGGGCGTCTGCCTGAACGGTGGCAAGCTCGTTGCCCTGCTGGTCGTAGATGATGGTGGCTGTGCCGCCGGTATTGAGACCGAACGAGACGGCGAAACCGGTCGCATCCGGCGCGATCACCGCGTGGCCACCCTTCATCATCTCGATCGGGGTGTCGGTCGCATCTTCCAATTGAAGGAAGTGCGTTGCCAGCTCGGTGAAGCTGTCGATCCCAACCACGGCGCCCGGTCCGTTCGGCGAAACCACGGGCGTCGTCACCTCGGCATCGGTGTCGATGTCGCTGATCAATGTGGTGGTCAGTCCATCGGCCAGACGAACCGACAGAATCGAGCCCGGGCGCGTATCGTTCACCGTCCGGGTCGCCACCGCCCAGTCGGCATGAAACGCGAACCCTGGCACGACGGCGGTGTCCTGCAAGGCGGTCAGCAGTGTCGCGGTTGGCACGGCCTTGCTCATCTGCAGCAGATACCAGTCCCGCCCGGCCGCTCCCTCAATCCCGACCAGTGCGCAGGAACCGTCCTGATTGAACTGGACAATATTCGTGGCGCCCGTGTAGTCGAGCAGATCGGTCCGATCCCCGCTCATCGGGTCGAAAAGCGACATGGTGCCACCGTCGTCGGTCCGGTCATCCAGCAACATGCGGCCGTCGGGTATCCACAACGCGACCAGGATGTTCTCACTCTCAAACAGAACCTGGTCGTCGAATCCCGTTGCGGTCTGCAGGCAGAGCTGCGTCGCTCCGGATTGAAGCTGCTGGGAATACGCGATCAGTTGACCATCGGGACTGAACCCGGCCGAGAAGGTGAATGATTGGCTGCCAAGCACCCGCGATGCGCGCACGTCCAGATCGACAATCCAGGTCGAGCGGCCGTCCCAGGCCAGCAGTGTGCTGTCGTCGGAGGAGATCGCGACATTGGGGAGCGAGACTGGATCCGTTTCCGCCTGGAGCAGCCCGATCACCGAGGTCCGCTCGCCGGTGTCGAGATCAAGCACAAAGGTGTTGGCGTCCATATTGGCGGTGCCGATCAGCATGCGCTGGTATCCGGCACTCCCCCGGAACTGGATGCTGGAGGGCAGGATCTGTCCCGCAACACTGGCCGGCAGACTGACCGCTATAGCCGATCCGTCGATCAGGTTGAGTACCGCGAGCGAGTTGGATGTCTGGGCAATCGCAACGCCCGGGGCACTCGTCGCCCAGGCCGCAGTCGGGGCGCCCTCAATCGCGAATGTGAACAACCGCGATCCGGAAACAGCGTCGAAGAGCGCGAGTGCCTTATCGGCATCGACCGCGAGCAGACCGCCGGTCGCCTGGGCCGAGGCCGATATCCCGCCGGCCAAAAACGGCAGGGCCGCTGCTCCGGCCAGCACAGTTCTTCGGTTGCATGTGTTCAGTGGCATCGAAACCCTCCTCCCCTACCATACCGCAGCCAGCTGTGAAGCCCGATGCGCGCTGGCAACCTGATCGTTCGATCAGTGTCCGGCGCAGGCAGGTCGGGCCGATCATTGAGTTCAGGATCAAGGACTGCATTTACAGGGAGCACACACCATGACAGATCGAAAAATCCGGATCGGTGTCTCGGTCAAGCCAGAGCACACCTCGGTCGACGCGATGCGGGCCACGTGGCTTGCGGCCGAGGAAGCCGGTGTTGACGACATTTACATCTGGGATCACTTCTTCCCGCTCTCCGGCGACGAATGGGGCAAGCACTTCGAGTGCTTTACCCTCCTCGCCTCGCTGGCGACGGTGACAAGCAAGGTCCGGATCGGCCCGCTGGTCGCCTGCAACAGCTACCGCAATCCCAATCTGCTTGCCGATATGGCCCGGACGATTGACCACATCTCGGGCGGCCGCTTCATCCTCGGTGTCGGATCAGGATGGAAGGAACAGGATTATGACGAGTACGGCTACCCGTTCAAGACGGCGCCCGACCGCCTGCGGGATCTCCGGGACAATCTGCCGATCATCAAGGACCGTCTTGCCAAACTGAATCCGGTTTCGGTGCAGGATCCGCTCCCCCTCATGATCGGCGGCAGTGGCGAGAAGGTGACATTGAAACTCGTCGCCCAGTACGCGGATATGTGGAACGGCTTCGGTGATCCCGACCGCGCCTGCCACCTGAATGGCATCCTCGATGAGCACTGTGCTACGGTCGGACGTAATCCTGCCGAGATCGAGCGGTCGATCATGTTCAATCCGGACACGATCATGGGCCAGCTCGACGCCTACCTGGACGCCGGAATCACGACCCTGATCCGGGGCATCAATGGCGAAGGCGCCGGTCTCGATCAGGTCAAGGAAATCATTGCCTGGCGCGACGCCCGGTAGACATTCCTGCCGAGACAAATCCAAACGCAGCGCGTGCCGTTGCTGGCAAACCGCACGGTCCCGGTTGAGCACACCGGCTCCAATCAACATTCCGTTTGGCACGAGCTGGAATACGCGCCGCTACATCCGGGGTCTTCCAATTCGGACCGGCCGATCGAGCACGCAATCCAAACGTAGCGCCTGCTGTTCCAGCTGCTGGCAAACCGCACGGCTCAGGTTGAACGGACCGGCTCCAACAACCGCGCCCCCATGGCACGAGCTGGAACACGCGCCGCTACATCCGGGGTCTTCCAATTCGGACCGGCCGATCGAGCACGCAATCCAAACGTAGCGCCTGCTGTTCCAGCTGCTGGCAAACCGCACGGCTCCGGTCGGGCACACTGGCTCCAATCAACATCTCGTTTGGCACGAGCTGGAACACGCGCCGCTACATCCGGGGTCTTCCAATTCGGTCCGGTTGATCGAGCACGCAATCCAAACGTAGCGCCTGCTGTTCCAGCTGCTGGCAACCCGCGCGGATCCGGTCGGGCACACTGGCTCCACCAAGCGCGCGGCCATGGCACGGGCTGGATCACGCGCCACCACGTCCAGAGCCTTGTTCCGGCCAATTAACCGCCCACTACCCCTGCCATCCGACCCCAGATGCTACCCTTGCAGGTGGCTATTCGTGCGCACTTTCGGGAGCACCAGTGAACTCGACGCAATCTCCGGCGCGGTCGTTCGATCTTTCCGCGCTTCTGGTCCGCTGCATGGATTGCGGCACCGAAGTCATCGCCGATCAGCCCTATACGCAATGCCCCAATTGCGGGGGTCTGCTCGATGCTGTCATCGACACCACCCGACCGATTGATCCGGCCGGATTCGGACACCACCTGCCGCGCGCACTCCGCGATTCTGGCGTCTGGCGCTATCGCTCCCTGCTACCGGCCATCCCCGATGAGGCGGTGGTGACGCGAGCCGAAGGTCGGACACCGATTTACTGGGACGAGCGCATCGCGGCTTACGGCGGAGTGGGTGCGCTGGGTCTGAAGCACGAAGGGCAGAACCCGACCGCTTCCTTCAAGGACCGTGGGATGACCGTCGCGGTGAGCCACGCAAAAGCGATCGGCGCTCGCTATGTTGCCTGCGCCTCAACCGGCAACACATCGGCCTCTCTGGCGTCTTATGCAGCCGCAGCCGGTATCCCTTCGCTGGTGCTGATCCCCGAAGGCAAAATCAGCGGCGGCAAACTTGCCCAGACCATCGCCCACGGTGCGCTGGTGGTGCAGATCGAAGGCAATTTTGACGATGCGCTCGGTCTGCTGCGCCAGGTCGCCCAGGATTACGAGCGCTACCAGGTCTATCTGGTCAACTCGGTCAATCCCTTCCGGCCCGAAGGCCAAAAGACGACGCTGCTGGAGATGTTCGAGCAACTCGATTGGAAGGTCCCGGATGTGATTGCCCTACCGGGAGGCAACCTGGGCAATACGGCCGCATTCGGCAAGGCGATTTCCGAGGCATATGAGGCGAAACTGATCGATCGCATTCCGCGCATCGCGACTATCCAGGCCGCTGGCGCCGCGCCGTTCGCCAACTATTTCGCGTCAGGTTGGGATCGCTTTGAAGCCGTCGATCCCGAAACTATCGCCACGGCCATCAAGATCGGCAATCCGGCCAGCACTGCCCGAGCCATGCGCACCATCATCCAGACCGGCGGAACCGTGACTTCGGTGACGGACGACGAGATCATGGAGGCCAAGGCGCTGATCGATCGGGTCGGCATCGGGTGCGAACCGGCCTCCGCGGCTTCGTTGGCCGGTGTCCGCAAACTGGTCGCTGAGGGGCAAATCGATCCGTGTGAGACCGTGGTCGGACTGCTGACCGGTCATGTGCTAAAAGACACGGACGCGGTCGTGAACTGGCACCTCGGACCAGGCTCCGACGGTCGCGAGTTTGCCAACCGTCCGATTTCGATCCCGGCGACGATGGGTGCGCTGGAAGACGTGCTGGCTCGCCATGCCGTTTGAGGTTCGTGCCCCGGCATCTTCCGCCAATCTGGGACCGGGGTTCGATGCCCTCGGTTTGGCGCTTGATCTCTGGAACAGCATCGCGATTGAACCGGGCGGAACGGAGATCACGGTCTCCTACTCCGGTCCCGATAGCGCGCGCATGACGGAACACGAGAACTACTCGGTCCGGGCAATGAAGCTGCTCGCAGAAGACGCGGGACAGACCTTGCCGCCGTTCCACATTCACGCCGACATCCAGGTGCCTGTCGCGCGTGGTCTGGGCAGTTCGGCCGCGGCAATCGTCTCCGGACTGATGGCGGCCAACCATCTGCTCGATCTGGGAAAAACGCAGGACGAGTTGTTCCAGGTCGCGGCCCGGATCGAGGGCCACGGTGACAATGTCGGGGCAGCGATTTACGGTGGGGCGGTTCTCTCGGTGCCGGCGCTCGGTCGTGGTCTGCAGTTGCTTGGAACGGCCGATCTCGATCTGGTCGGGGTGGTCTTTATCCCCGATGTGACCGGAGCGACCTGGGTGGCGCGGGCAGAGTTGCCGCAGCACATCACGATCGCAGATGCCGCATTCAATATCGGGGCATCGGGCGGAATTGTGGCGGGTTTCCTGACGGGGGATATCGGCGCGATTGCGGCCGGAATGCACGACCGCTTGCACGAGCCTCCCCGATCCCGGTTGTATCCGCACCTGATTCCAATGGCGGAGGCAGCCCGGGCCGCGGGGGCGATTGGCGCGTGTTTGAGCGGTGCCGGTCCGGCGGTGTTGGCGTTGACCACTCCGGAACATGCGCCGGTCGTTGCGGAGGCGATGGAGTCCATTGCTCCGGGAACGGGCGTGATCGGCAGTTGTGTCACCCTCCCGGTCACCCGCCAGGGCGCAATATTGACGGCCTTGCCGTAGTACCCGTACGACGATCTAACACATTTATGTATTGCCAGGCTTCCGAGCCCGTTTCCCGTAGACCGCTACGAAAGACGTTGCCGGGGTCGCTACCGGTCTACGGCGTGTCAATGTGGCATCTCCATCAACCGGTGCGCTGATCCGGCCGGTGCTAAAGGACCGGCCTGCTCGAAAAGAAGTCTGCTAAAGAGACTGAAAAAAGAATCGCCATCGGGACAGGCCCCGTTCCAGTGCCTTCAGCGCACTTTGCTGGAGTAGCCTGGACCTTTAGCTCCAGGCGTCGCGGCAGATCTGATCGCGTTCCAGAACCCGACACCAACCGTCTGGCGCACCCACGTTCCCGCGTGCGAGTTCGGTGATTGATCCCGGATAGCCACTGTCCTCATTCCTCGGCAACATTCCATGAGTTCTCGCAAAGGAGATTGCATGCGCCCATTTCGTTTTGGCATCGTCAATGAATCGTTCGGCTCGCCAGCCATCGTCCGGGATCGCGCCCTGGCCGCGGAGGCCGCCGGGTACGACACCTTCCTGATCCGGGATCACCTCGCGCCGGACTACTTCGGACCGCAATACGCGCCCCTGGTTACCCTCGGCTGGTTGGCCGCCCAGACGACCACGCTTCGCCTTGGCACCCTGGTCATCGATAACGATTTCCGTCACCCGGCGATCCTGGCCAAGGAGATCGCCTCGCTCGATCAGCTCTCGGGCGGCCGGATCGAACTTGGGATCGGCGCGGGCTGGCTGAAGGCCGATTACTCGTCGACCGGTATCCCATACGACGAGAATCGGGTACGCATCGATCGGCTGGAGGAGTCATTGCCGATACTGCGATCGTTACTCAGGGATGAACCGGCAACCTTTGCAGGGAGCCACTACCACGTTCAGGAGCACATCACGTCTCCGGCGCCAGTGCAGCCCGGTGGACCGCCCATTCTGATCGGAGCCGGCAAGCCCCGCATGCTCCGGCTCGCGGGGAAACATGCCGACACCGTGGGCCTGCAGACGACATCTGTCAGTTCCGGATTCGTCGAAGACGACGTGGATGCACGCCAAACCCAGGCGGTGCGCGATCGGATTGCCATGATCAGACAGGGCGCAGGCGACCGATTCGCGGAGATCGAACTGCAGATCGTCCCGGAGATTGCGCCGGCGCCGTCGATCGCCGCAGGAGCGGAAACAGTGATCAGTCGGCACGATTGGCCAGGTGTCGACATCGATCGGGTTCTCGACATGCCGGCCATTCTGGTGGGTCCGGTTTCGGCAATGGTCGAGCAACTCGAAGAACGGCGCGCATCCCTTGGGATCAGTTACTGCGTGGTGGCCGACAGTTCGCTTGAGGCCTTTGCGCCAGTGGTCAAAGCGCTGCAACATCGGTAGGCACCCACGTCAGCACCTCCGAAAGTTGCTCACCAGCCTGGGCCTGTGGGTAGAAGACCCATGCACGGGATCTGCATACGGACATCGTGCGGACGACCTGACGGTTCGTGCCTACAGGTCGTTCGGTGATGATCCGGTGGGATGGATGATTAGTGTCGCCACCCGTTCGCCCCACTCGGCAATCTCGCCGGGAACGAAGCCCTCGCTGACATACAACGCCTCCGCCACCGCATTGTCTGGCTCGTAGCTGAGTTTGACGAGCGGCACATTCGTCATCGCCCGCCATTCCTCGATCAACAGGCTCAACGCAGCCCGCCCGTAGCCCTTGCCCTGATGCTCGCCACCGATCATGAAGCGGTGCAGCCACATATCGCGGTCGTCGCTCATCCGGCCGTAGACAGCAAATCCGACGATGGTGGAGCCGTCGAAGATCACCCGCCGATGCGTCCACGGATACCACTGGGTTTCGGCGATGGTTTTGATATTCGGCGCGACGAAGTTCTCCTGCCCGGGTGCGACGACGAGCTCGGCTACTGCCTCCCAGGTGTCGAGCGAGAGTTCCTCGAAGCGCACTTCGGCCATCAGCGCTGCAGAACTCCGCCTTCGGTCGCGGCAATGGCGGCCTCGATCTCGGCCCGGGTGGCACAAAGGAAATCGCCGACCATCGTGTGTTTCAGGGCACTCGCCGCCAGACCGAGTTCGAGCGCGTAGCCCAGATCGCCCGGCTTCTCCAGGTATCCGGTCACGAATCCACCAGCAAAGGCATCGCCTCCGCCGACCCGATCGACTATCTCGACATTCGTCCAGTCGGTCTCGACAATGCGCTTGTCCGCGGTCGCACCGATTGCCGCCATCTTCTGGGATCGACTTTGCTTGCCGCGCTTCCGGGTCAGAACGCAGGCGGCCAGTCCGAGGCGCTCGCACGCATGGACCAATGCCTCGCCATGATCATTCCCGGTCACGCCGAAGAACGTCTGCAATCCGGACCGAGATGCGAAGAGGACATCGACGAACGGAACGATCTCAACGAAGCAGGCCTGCGCCTCTTCTTCGGTCCAGAGCTTGCTGCGGTAGTTGGGATCGAAGAAGACCGGGATGCGGAGTTTGTTCGCCGCCCAGATCGCGTTCATCGTCTCCTGCCGGGCGCCGGCGCCAAGCGCAGGTGTGATCCCCGAGACCATGAAGGCGTTCGCGCCTTCCAGGAGCGCAGACCAGTCAAACATCCCCGGTTGCAAGCGGGCCATGGTCGAATTCGCGCGGTCATAGAGGACGGACGACGGTCGCGGATCGGCGCCTTCCTCGAGGAAATAGAGGCCCGCTCGCCCCTCGGATTCCGGACGCAGCGCCACGCCGGAGGTATCCACCCCGTGCGCGCGACCCGAGCGAACAATCGATCGGCCGAGGGCGTTATCGGGCAGGGCAGAGACCCAGGCCGACTGATGTCCGAGGCAGGCGACGGTCACGGCCAGGTTGAGCTCGGCCCCGCCCCCTGTGACATTGAGCGAAATTGTCCGCTCCAGGCGCTCGTTGGCTGGTGGGGTCAGGCGTATCATCGCCTCGCCGAATGTCACAACCCGGAACGACTCTGTCACGCTGGCACCCTTGTTCATCACTCAAACGGTTGTCCTGTGCGGAATTGTACGGGCGCGACTGGAGTCATCAGGAATCCAAATCCGGCAATGGTGTCCACTGATCACGCTGGCAATCTTGGCAGCCTTGGCCAAGTTGTCTTGCGGTCCTTGAACCATTCCTCCCTAAAGAATGAAATGACTTAACACTCTTGCATCAGCGCATGCATGAACGGATAACGACAAGTCTGCCAAGATGGCCAAGGTTGCCACGATCCGCACAGGGCCTCAGGAATCGGTTTCCACATTCGGGTTGCAGACATCACCGTTCAGAGACCATTGCCAGACTCCGGCTTTGCTGCCAGTCTGCTTGCTCGTTTCTACGCCAACCAACCTGGCCGCCCTCCGGAGCGTCCGCTCAGGAATGCCTGCCTCACTTGTCGCGGCTAGAACATCCCGGCTGGGCAATGTCGCATCACACAGATTGGAGGTCAGCCAGGAGGTTGCCGCCTCCAGTTGCCCTGGTCGTTGCGGCGCGGCCTCATCCAAAAGCACCTGATCAGACGTCACCTTTCGCTCGCCATCCCAGACGATTCGGCCCCCACTTTCCGACGCGTCGATATGCAGGGCGAGCGCTGGAGGGTGCGCGGCCAGGTTCTGCTTGGTCGTCGTCAACACCAGTCCGGCGCTCCGGATGTCTCGACTCAGCAACAGGACCGATCGGGCGGCAGCGGCAATCCCAATTGAGCCACCACCCCGGTAGATTGCCTTGCGCCCGCCTTGCTTGTTGAGATGGCGGACGATGACGACTGCCGCGTCGATTCCGGCTGCTGTTTGCCGAAGATCATTCAGCACAGTCCGAACCTGCTGGTCGGAATCGGAGTTGATCTCGGTTCCCAGCGCTGCCATGAGAGGATCGATGATCAGCAATCTGGAGTCAGTGATATCCATCATTTGCCAGACCCGGTCCAGGTCCGCAGGCAGCGAAAGCCATCGCGGCCGATTGGAACTCCCCATCTGCGGAATGTGGACTCGGGTCAGATCGGCTCCGGCGGCACGTAGGCGAGGGATGGTAACCGAAGCGGGATGATCCTCCAGGTTTGCGAAGACGCAGTTTGCCGGCTCCATCGGCTCGGCGCCATGGAGTGGAGGACCACCGGTGACCGCGGCGGCGATCGCAGCAGTCAGCATCGATTTCCCCAAACCGGGATCTCCCTCAATGATGGTCAATTGCCGGTACGCGATCCGACCGGGCCAAAGCCATTCCACAGGTGACGGTTCAATTTGGGTCGCGTTCGGAAGCGTGAAGTCGTCACCAAACAGACGTCCAGCGGCCTCGATTTCATGTGGCATAGGACAGTTCACTCCAACGAAAAGAACATGTGTTCGTATTTGGAGTATACACAGCGGTCCGACGCGCTGCGCGAGGGTGTAGAGTGATTCCGGCAGATCATCCTGCCCGAATCAGGAGCGACCCATGCGCGGACTCATCTTCAATACCCTTAAAGACATTGCCACCAAGGATCCCGAGAAGACCAAAGAGGTCCTTTTCAAGCTCAAGGCGAAAGCCGAGGCGATCACGCCTGAGGAACGCCAGAGGTTGCTGGCCGCTGCCAACGATCTCAAGGCGAAAGCGCTCGATCCCGATGATCGGCAGAAGCTTCTCGCCGCCGCGGGCGATCTCAAAGCCAGGGCGCTTGCCATGGAGCCGGAGGATCGCCAGAAACTGCTCGCCACCGCCAACGAGCTCAAGGCGAGAGCAATGAACCTGTCCGACGATCAGCGCGCGAAAATCGCAGACGTGATCAAGGCCAACGCCGCCAATCTGAAGAAGCCCCGCTAGCCGAGTCCGACCGGTATCGGACGGATTTGACACGGCACTGCGCCGACGGGGATACTGCCGCCACGAGTTTTGTAAGGCGTCGCAACCTCGTTGCGCGAAATCTGTGGTGATGACGCGTATCGCCGAGGACGTCTCTTAACTGCCAGCGATGGTAGTTCTGTTATCCATGGAGGGCTCGCACGATGGCGAGAGTGATTTTCGACCAGGTCACCAAGCGGTATGCCGGTGGCGTGGAGGCTGTTTCCAATCTCAATATGGAGATTGAGGACAGAGAGTTTCTGGTGCTGGTCGGTCCGTCTGGCTGCGGCAAGTCGACCGCGATGCGCATGGTGGCCGGTCTCGAAGAGATCACCGGCGGCCGCATCATCATCGGCGATCGGGTCGTCAACGATCTTCCGCCCAAGGACCGGAACGTGGCCATGGTGTTCCAGAGCTACGCCCTCTACCCGCACATGTCCGTGCGCGACAACCTTGCCTATCCGCTCAAGTTGGCCAAGGTGCCGAAGGACGAGCGCGAGCGACGGGTCCGCGAGACGGCCAAGATGCTCGACATTGAGCAGTTCCTCGATCGCAAGCCCAAGGCCCTCTCCGGCGGCCAGCGGCAGCGCGTCGCACTTGGTCGCGCCATTGTTCGTAACGCCGATCTCTTCCTCATGGACGAGCCGCTCTCGAACCTTGATGCCAAGTTGCGCGTCCAGACGCGTGCCGAGCTGATCAAGCTGCACGAGCGCGTTCAGACGACAACCATCTACGTCACCCACGACCAGGTTGAAGCCATGACGATGGGCGATCGGATCGCTGTCATGTCGCTCGGCATCCTGCAGCAGCTGGATACGCCACAGAACCTGTATGACAACCCGTCCAACAAGTTCGTGGCCGGGTTCATCGGTTCGCCATCGATGAACTTCGTCGATGCCAGCATCGCGCAACAGGACGGCAATCTGTATGCCCAGGCAGCCGGATTCCGTCTTCGTGTGCCGGATGCCAAGGCGAATGCCCTCGCTGCCTACAATGGCAAGCCGGTCATCCTGGGTGTCCGCCCGGAGCATCTGGTCGAGCGCAACTCGGCCGATCCCAGCACACCGCCGGATTCCGCGATCAAGGCGACCGTCGATGTGGTCGAGCTTCTCGGCAACGAGATCTTCGTCTATCTGACCACCGACGATCAAACGATCACGGCCCGCATGGATCCGGATCTGCACCTGACCCGCGGACAGTCGATCGAAGTCACCGCGCACCCGGATCGGTTGCACTTCTTCGATCCGCAGACCGAAGTCTCGATCGCCTAGCATCCCACAGCACCGAAAACAGACGAGGCGGCCGGCAATGGTCGCCTCGTTTTCGTTTGGGGAGAAGCGGACCGGGTTGGTGGAACCAGAAGCAGGACGTCGTGCGGTCTCGGTGAGGCGCGTTGGATCCAACAACCGCGCGGTTCGGCACGAGCTGGAACGCGCGCCACTACGCAAGGAGTCCTTCGCATTGGAACGGGTGGTTGGCGTACGACCATGAACGTAGTGCGGACTGTTTCAGCTGATCGCAACCGGGTGATTTTGGTTGAATGCACCGCTTCCGGGAGACGTGCGTTTCGCCCGGGAATGAGATTGCCGGCAGCCGGGCCGCATTGATGAGAGTTGAAAATCAAATGAGGTAGTCGTCAGGGTCGCGCGGGACTAAAGATCCCGCGCTAGCTATTCCGTCGGTTGAAACCGACTCAGGCGGGTCGACTACCCAAACAAGTTCGCAAGATTCATCAATGCGGCGCGACAGAACTGCGCCTGGCAACAACTCGACCGCCACGTTGGCTCCGGGCGGTCCAGCCGTGCACGTCGGTCTCCAGAACCCGGCTGGCACCGTGGATGATCCGACTCTGCGCCTACCGCGTAGCATTGTCAGCGGAGGCCTCTGATGACGAGACGCGCACTGGTCCTGTTGATGTTGATACTGGCTGCGCTCCCCACGCAGGCACATGCGGCGCCGAAGGTTTCCTACACCGATCCCGATCTTCCGTTTTCCGTGACGTGGAATCCAGACCAGTTCGCATTGGCCACCGTCGCCACCGGCGGCATCCTGCTTAGCCGGGAGGCCATGGTCCTGATGATCGGGCCGGATACCCACACCACCGCCCAGGACTGTGTCGACCACCGCGTCCAGATCGACATGATCGATACGCCGCTGCTCTACGTGCGCATGGGACAGATCGATCCAACACCGGAACCGGTCGGTCTCGCCGCCGAGCAGGCCGCGGCCTACGCCTGGCCAGATGGCATCGCCCACCTCGCCTGGTTCGGCTGCATCCCGATCGGCGAGCATCAGAACATCATTCTGCGCCTCCTGGCCAGTACCACGAACTGGGAGCGTGCCGTGAACACCTTCGCCCCGGTCCTCGATGAGATGGATTACGCACCGCTGCCGGCCGCTACCCCCTCGGCTACAATCTGATCAATCAGTTTGGTTCGCAACCGAAGAACTGGCGGTCGCATACCGCCAATCGCTGTCTGCCGCAGAAGGATTCCGCTATGGCCCGGCTCGTTGCGACGATTATCCTGCTCACTTGCCTGATCGCAGGCAGTCCATCCGGTGCGCGCGCGCAAGATGCCACCCCGCTTCCTGACGGATCATGGACCGACAGCAGCGGGCTGCTAACCGTGGCGTGGGATCCGAACGATTTCACTGGCACCAAGATCGGCTATGACACGATCAAGATCGAGAATGATTTGGGCCAACTCCTGCTCATTCCCGGTGGCGATCCTGATCCGGCATCTTGCGTCGCCACGCAGGTTTTTTCCGATTCCATTCCTTCGACGCTTGTCCGGTTTGAGCCGATTACGCTGACGTCGGTCCCGTCGCTGCCGGATGTCGTCGCCTCCGATGCCCGCCTGCTGCAGTTTCAGGACGCCGATCCGCAAATCAGTTGGTACGGGTGCGCTCCCCTGCACGATGCACGCGGCAATCTTCTCGGATCACTGACAATCCGCTTCACGGCCAACGAACCCGATTGGGATGCCGCTGTCGAAGATTTCGAACCCGTTTTCGATGCCCTGACCCTGGCGAAGCCGGATCCCGCGTGGACCGAATCACTCCAGGGCAATCGCTTCATCCATCTCACCGATGGCTGGTCGGTGACGTGGGACGCCGATCGCTACGGAGCAACACTGGCTGGGCAGGAAACGGTAACCGGCGTCTATCTGGTCCGCGGCGATACGGGCGAGTACGGTCAGATCTCTTCGGTCGATGGCACGCCCGACGAGTGCCTTGAGACCTTCGCGGACTACTACGCAACCTACCCGGATGTCGTCTCGTTTGCCCTGGCAACCGACCTTAAGGGAATTGCGTCGGACCAGAACGGCGCCGTTGGCGAACTTTGGCAGTTCACCTGGAAATCGACCGATGAGGGCAATCCCGAAATGACCGTGCTCATCGATGCGGTCTGCATCCCGTTGCCCGGCTCACCGGAGCGCACGGTCCAGGTCTACTTCGTCACCACCGAGGACTTGTTCAAATCAAGCCGAAAAGGTTGGCAGACGATCCTGAACACACTCGAGTTCTCCGGAGGGACCGGAACCCCGGTGGCAAGCGGAGTATGACCCTCTGTTCCAGACCACCGAGACGCTTTCACCAGGGAGTGAAGAAGCAATGACACGGCTCGCAAGACTTGCATGCGCTTTCCTGCTTGTTGCGATCACTTGTGGTCGCGTGCAAGCCGCCTCGGCTCAGGAC
>JAPXRQ010000061.1:0-15233 GCA_033813515.1 Thermomicrobiales bacterium | reverse complement strand
TGTGCCGTCGTCGGCAGCGTCAGATGTGTATAAGAGACAGGCATGATCCTGAACCGCAGCAGCCCGGCCCTGATGCCGTTCATCTCCTTCCCGCTCGTTCCCGGCCACGAAGTGACAGGTACCGTCCTCGAATCCGGCTCGCTCGATGGCGGGCTTACCGTCGGCCAGCGGGTCGTCGTCATGCCGCTCATCGACTGCCATATGCGCGGTCTCGAGCCGTGTCCGTCATGTGCCCGGAATGAGCCCGGCCTCTGCACCAATACAGCCGAGGGATCCCTCTCTGCCGGCATGCTGGTTGGCTTCTGCAAGGACATTCCCGGCGGCTGGGCGCAGGAGATGGTTGTTCACCGCTCGCAGGTTTTCGCCGTCCCCGATGCCATCCCCGATCGCGAAGCCGTTCTGATTGAGCCATTTAGCGTCGCTGTGCATGCCGTCCTTCGCAATCCGCCGCCCGACAGTGCAAAGGTGCTGATCATCGGCAGCGGCTCCATCGGCCTGCTTGTCCTCGCTGCATTGCGCATGCTCGGGAAGCAGTGCGATGTCACGGTCCTCGCCCGTCACAAGAAGCAGATCGAACTGGCTGAGAAATTCGGCGCAACCCGCGTCCTCAAGGGCAAATCCGCCGGAGATGCGGCCGTCGACGTGGTCGGCGCGAAGAAGTACCGCCTGATCATGGGTGGCCACTCCTATGCTGGCGGCTTCGACTGGGTCTTCGATTGTGTAGGCTCGAAAAAATCTGTTGAGGAAAGCCTGCGTGTTGCTGGTCCAAGAGGCCAGGTTGTCATGGTTGGCTGTGCCGGCGAGCTCTCGAAGATCGATGTCACCTATCTGTGGGCGCGGGAACTCTCGGTCACCGGCTGTTACGTTTACGGCAAGGAGCCATCCATTGCCGGCGCACCGCACAGTTTCGACGTCGCCATCGATCTGCTCAGCAAGAACCCGGATTTCGGCCTCGGCGGCATGGTCACGCACGTCATCCCGCTCTCCGACTGGAAAAACGGATTCAAGACGATGCTCGATCGCAAGGGCTCCGGCGCGATCAAGGTCGCCTTCGACCCCCAGGCCTGACCAGACTTACTGGCACCGGTGACACGTTGACGATCTGTTCCTTTATGGCAATTTGCAAGCCGTTTTGTGTCCGCATTCTGACCGGAATCGCCGCAAATCTATCCACATTGCAATGCCTGCGAACATAAAAATTGTGGATAACTCGGTAGTTTTCCCGGCGAATTGGCGGCGTTTCGCTGGTGACCAGGCAAAATTGTGGATAACTATGTGGATAACTCGTCCGCGTCCGAAGATATTGTCAACCTTGCCCGGCCGTCACCATTCGTTATGTTTCGCTGGAGATGACGTCGGGATTAGAAGAGGTACGAGGCCCCAAGCGCGACACACAGAATCAACGCCATCGCGATCCCGATAATCAAGATCGCCGAGCATGATCGCGCCGCCGAGGCAACTTCCTCCTGGGCAATGGTCGCATCGTCTGGATACTCGTCGATATCGAAGGATTCGGGCTCACTCATCGCCGACCTAACCGGCCGCCTCGACCTTTGCTGCCTCTGATGCCCGCCACACATGCACGATCCGGGTCAGCGCCGTCAGATGCGTCCCGATCGCCAGAATCCATAGCGCCACCAGCGGAAACCCGGTCACCAGTCCGAGCGCCAGCAGGATTACCCGCTCGGGTCTGGCCAGCAACCCGACCGACGCCTTGTATCCGGCCGCCTCGGCCCTGGCCCGCGCATACGAGATCAGCAACGCCCCACAGGCTGCGACCAGCGTCAGAATCGCGCCCCATTTCCAGTCATCGGTATCCAGCATGTAGACCAGGACACCGATGTAGACCAGCGTCTCGGAGTAGCGATCCAGTGTTGAGTCCAGAAAGCCGCCAAACGGAGAGGTCAGCCCGGTCGCGCGCGCCACGGCCCCGTCGAGCATATCGAATGCGCTCGCCACAAGCAGCAGCAGTCCTCCGATGACGGGATGGCCGGTCGCAATGATCACCGCGACCACGGCATTCAGTAGCACGCCGATGACTGTCAGCATATTCGGGGTCAGCCCCAGCTTGGCCAAGGCACCGCCGATGACGAGCAATCGCTGGCGGACCATTGTGCCTATCCGCTCAGAAATCACCGGTCAATCTCCTGTCGCCATGGGGCGCTAAGGGCGGAATCCATCGCCTGCTCGTAGATACCTCGGACCTGTTTCGCAACCTTCGACCAGGCGTAGCGCTGGGCCGTTGTCACTCCATTATCGGCCAGCCGCCCGCGCAATCCCGGATCGGCCAGCATCCGCACCGCCGCGACTGCGATAGCCGTGCTGTCCATGGGTGGGACCAGCAGCCCCTCATGCTCATGTGTCAGGACTCCGGCGTACCCCGGAATGTTGGTTGCGATGATCGGTTTCCGCGATGCCATCGCCTCCAGCAGGATGATGCCGAACGACTCGCGCTCAATCGATGGCGCACAGACGATATCGGCCGTCGCGAAGTACCGCGGCAATTCTTCTTTCGAGACCTGCCCGATGAACCGGACATTGCGAATGCGATTGCGCTCAATCGTCCCGGCCAAACGTTTCGGCTCGCCCGGTCCGACAACCACCAGTTCCGCATCCGGGAACTGCTGCTGAATCACCGGCATCGCCTTCAGCAGGTACTTGAAACCTTTGCGATGCTCATTGAAGCGACCCACAAAGAGAATCCGCGGTGTTCCATCTCCGGCCCATGGGAACGGCTCGCCGTTCCCGAAACGCTCCGGACTGATGCCGTTCGGGATGATGGTGTACGGCCCCTCGAAATACTGGCTGACAAACTCGCGCGCCGCCTCAGACACCGCAATCCGCCCGTCCAACCGGCCAAGCACAAACGACATGTACGGTTTGAAGGCGGTGTACCAGGGATTGGAAAAGCGGTAGGCATGAAATGTCGCCACATTGGCCGCCCGCGAATTGAGCAGAACCATGTACGGCAAAACAGGGGTCAGTGGTTCGTGCAGGTGGATGACATCGAAGCGTTCCCGCTCGAGCAATTGCTTGACGGCGTTGTACAGCGTGATATCGAAGGTCAGGCGTACCGTCGATTTGTTGCCTGGAATCCCGACCGTCCGCCCAACGCCATAAAACCCGTCGCCGACTTCCATTCCCGAGCCAGAGGAGCGCGGGGCGATGATCGCAACATCATCACCATGGCTCTTGAACTCTTCCTTGAGATGGAAGATGTGTTCACCCACGCCACCGGGGTGACCCATATCGTATGGAGTAACCAGCGCAATTTTCACGGCACAAGCATACGTGAGAGATCAGTTGCAGGTTGGCAGTTTGCGGTTATCAGTTACGCACGCTACCTGCCCGGGAGCCGTTGGCCACACGAAACAACTGCCAACCGCCAACCGCAAACTAGTACGGCCTGTAGCCTGGCGGAAATGCCTGCTTCGCCTTGCCCAACGCTCGTGCCGTGCTCAATCCATGCGCCAGGGCCAAAATCGCGCCGGCAATGGAAACGACGATCACCACCACGACCAGCGCCGACTGCACCGCATCTTCGCCCCAGTAGACCAGCGCGACAACGGCAATCAGCACGTTCAGAAGCGCCGTTCGCAGGAGATCACGCCCGATCTGGGCGTTCGCAAGATGCCAGATCAACGAGTCGCCATCGGTATCGGCCGATCGTAGCCCAAATGCGGAGTCCGACGACACGATCCGGGCGGCCAATGGCAAGCCGGCACCCGCGAACACAATCGCGCCAAGCAATCCCACGATCAACCCGATGCCGCCACTCACCGCGTCGCCTGCTCCTGCCCAATCGCCGCCTGCGAATCCCCAGCCGAATCCGCAATGTCAATCGTCAACCCATCGTACGCCACATTGATCCCGGCCGGCAGCATCGCCTCGGCCGCCGCATGGCTGAGTTCGTGACTCAGGTGCACCAGGTACGCCTCCCGCGCGCCCACCCGCGTGATCACATCAATCGCTTGCTGAACATTCAGGTGCGTTGGATGTTCCCGTTCGCGCAGGGCATTCAATACCAGGACATCAACTCCGCGCAGGAGATTGATCGATTCGTCCGGCACCGATCCGGCATCCGTGACATATGCGAATGAGCCGAATCGATACCCAAAGACCCGCAATGAGCCGTGCCAAACCGGAATCGGCGTGATCGGCACACCCACTGCCTCGAACGGCTCGCCAACCACATGCAGGATCAAATCGGGCTTGCCGCCAAAGAACGAAAACGCATCAACAAAGGCGTAGGCAAACCGGTCGTTGAGCATCGTCGCCGTCTCTGGACCGGTGAAGATCGGCAACTTCGCCTGCTGCAGTTCATTGAAACGGCGCAGGTCATCAAACCCGCCGGTGTGATCGGCATGCGCATGGGTGAAGAGCACGGCATCGACATGATCCAGCCCCTCGCGCAGAGCCTGGCTGCGGAGTTCCGTCGCCGTATCGATCAGGATCGTTTTGCCGTCGATCTGAACCACGGCCGAGGTGCGCCCACGGTTGTCCCGCGGATCGCTGGATTGGCAAACCGCGCACGTGCACCCGATGACCGGAATGCCGTTGGAGGTGCCGGTGCCGAGAAAAGTCAGGCGGGACATGAGGCTCCACTAACGGTGCGCCCAATCTGCAGAAATGTCGGTTGGCGCAACCGTTGGAGTATAGACCTCAGTCGCTGGCAGGACTGCGCTCCCGCTCCACCCGGTTCCAGCGTACCGAAACGGACCGGCCTATTCTCCTTTGGGACTATCGGGCAGACAGACCTTCTTCCTCCCACGGGCAGACCCTCCTACCATGCAGGGCAGGGACTGTGGCAAGGTGCCACGCAGGTTGATCCCCCTCAAACTGGCGTGTTGGAATCGTGGTTGCCCAAGGTTACGCAGAAGACTCCCACCGCCAACCGGCTTCCGGTCGCCCTGCCCTGGGGAGTCCGGCTGTACTGACGCCGCGTTCGCAGAAGAGCATCGAACAAATCGCGGCCGGTTTGGCCTCGATCGCCATCCAGCCTTCTCTCCGTACCATCCTGGGGGAGGCAATGGCCCTCCTCGGTCGTCTGCCAGCAGTCGGCACTGTCTCCGTCATTCGTCGCGACGATCACGGCTTGCTGGCGGTTGTGCCCCAGGCCGATGGCACGCTACCGGACGATCTCGCCCGGGCCGCAACGGCCGCCCTGCACCAGCAATGGATCGCATCGCACGCACGCGACGGCGATATCACCGGCTTTGCCCCATTCGCGCTCGAATCGCGGGACGATGTCCTGCTCGTGCCAATGGTCAGCGGCGATGCCCTGCTCGGCGGGTTTGTTCTCGTTGGGAGAAGCCTCATACCGCCGGCGGTTGGCTCGGCCGAACGGGTCAGCGCTGCCGCCATCGGCACGGTTACGGCCCAGGCCATCGACAATCTGCTGGCACGCCAACGGGCCGCCGCTGCCGTCTCCGCTCTCGAGCACGAGACGATGCAACTCGACGTCCGCAAATCGCTCGGTCGTGAACTGCACGATGGTCCGACCCAGGAACTTGCCCTGGCGGGAATCACGCTCGATCGCCTCGTACGCAACCTGGGTGCCGATCAGGCAATTGCCGCCGATGCTCGCCAGGCTCGCGATCTGATCGACAAGGCCGTCAATGGCATGCGCGCGATCATCGGCAAGATGCGCACCCAGGAGCAACCCGCTCCCAGCGCCACGGGTCCGCTTCGGGCCCTGATCGCCGAGATGGCGCCCAACACCCCGAACATGGAACTGGATATCAGCGAAGTCTCCGGCGTCCGTCTCAACCCGCACGTTGAGCGGGCCATGATGGGCATCGTCCGCGAGGCCCTTCACAACGTTCGTAAGCACGCTCGCGCCGATGAGGTCCGCCTCGAGGTCCGCCGCATCGACGATCACGTCGAAATCGCGGTGGTGGACGACGGCGTCGGCATCAACGGACGTGCTGCTGATGGTCACTTTGGCCTGGAGCAGATCCGCGAACTGGCCGAAGAAACCGGTGGCAGCATCGAGATCGGCCCGGCGGGTTCGCGCGGTACCTCCGTGCGCGCCCGTATCCCCATGGTCCCCTCGCACGAGACAGCGCCCGCCCCGCTGGATCACCCTCCCGGCATGGAAAGCAGCACGAGGTGACTAACGTGCCATTTCGCATTGCCGGAGAGTCGTTCATACAGATTGGGTACATGACCCGCACGGGTTATAGACAGCAGACATTGCCAGGGGTGGAACAGTGATTGACGGAACAAACGGATCCCTTCCGCAGGGAAACGGACACACAAGTGACGGTAAGTTGAAGGTTCTCCTTGCGGATGATCATCATCTCTTCCGTGAGGGACTGCGCCAGCTCCTCGAGGCGACCGGAGAGATCACCGTCGTCGGCGAGGCCAGCAACGGCGAAGAGGCGATCCGGTTCGCCAAGGAGTTCGAACCGCGCGTCGTCCTCATGGACATCAACATGCCGGTCGTGGATGGCATCCGCGCGACGGAAGCCGTCACGCGCAGCTGCCCGAACACCAGCGTCATCGTTTTGACGATGTTCTGGGAGGATGACTACGCGATCCAGGCCGTCCGTGCCGGCGCCAAGGGCTACCTGCTCAAGAACGCCCGCTCGGAGGAAGTGATCCGCGCCGTTCGTCTGGCAGCGGCCGGTGGCTCAGCCATCGATCCGTCGCTCGCTCCGGTTCTCTTGCGCGAATACCACCGGATGTTGACCCGCTCGCCAGAAGACACCCAGCGGGACGGCGCCCTCAATCAGCGCGATCTCACCCTGCTGCGCTTGCTGGCGGCCGGGTACAACAACCGCCAAATCGCCAACGAGCTGAATCTGGCCGAGAGCACCGTCAAGAATTCGCTCTCCGCCCTGTTCCAGAAGATCGGCGTCCGCGATCGCACCCAGGCCGTGCTCTATGCCTTCGCCGAGGGACTGGTGCCCCGGCCAATGTCGCACGCCTCCTGATTTACGACCCACCCCGGGAATCAGAACCAAGACCAGACGGCCGGTTGCAGCAGCAGCCGGCCGTTCGGTTTATTCGGCTGCCGGGTGGAACCGAATGCCCGTGATCATGTCTTCGAATGTCGTTCCGGCGGGTTGACGGAAGACCACGCCGATCATGCCGAGATCACCGATACAGCCCGCGGTGTGTACCGCCAGCGCCAGCGGTATCGCAGCATGGCCAGGCAGGATCAGCATCAGACCGATGCCCAAAATCGTGATCACAATCAGCGGTGCAATGGAGATCACGACAAACGCGCGCCGGTCAAATCGGGTGCCGACACTCGTGGCATAGGCAACCGGAAACACCTTGCCCAGCATCTTCATGCCGTATTTGGGTGATCCGCCAAAACGCTGCATGACCAACCCGTGAACGAATTCGTGTGCCGTCATGAAGACAAACGTCAGAAGGAGGCCAAGCAGCAGATCGCTCAGTCCAACCTCCAGCGATCCGACGTCGGATGAAATCGCCCCGAATATGCCGATGGAGACAATGAAGAGCACCAGTGCCAGCAGATTCCAGAGGATGATCGTGCCAGTGCTAGGTTGCCATTCTGTGGGCGGGGTTGATTGCGTACCTTCCAAGATGCCCTCCATGTCGGGTGTAGAGTGATCAGTATGGCAGTCGTCGCCCTACCCTCCGTCAGGAGCCATTCATGCATCGTCTCATGCTCATCTCGTTTGCTTTCCTGCTGGCGACCCAAACCTCCATTGCCCAGAGCGCGATCATCCTCGGACCGGAGGCCGAGGCCGCTGGTCTGACACTCACCCAGGTCGCCACCAATCTCGACTTCCCGATGGGCATGACCCCGCTCCCCGATGGCTCACTCCTTGTCGCCACCAACCCGTCGTCCGATGGGGTTTTCTACACCAGCGACGGCCAACTGCTGCGTCTCTTCGACAGCGATGGTGACGGTTCGCTCGATCAGGAAACGCCGCTTGCCGAGGATCTCCCCGGCGGACTCGTGGCCGTCGTGCGCTTCGGCGAGATCGTCGCCGCGACCAGCTCCGAATACGGCAACGAGCAGATCATGTTCTTCCGTCGGGGTGATCGATGGCGGGATCCCCTGACCCAGATCGACGACATCCGCCTCAACTTCATCAACTCGGGCCATCAGAGTTACGGTCTCGCAGTTCGCCCCAATCCGGACGACCCTGATCAGTTCGATCTCTTCTTCAACATCGGCGCCGCGGGGAATGACACAGCCGGCCCAGATGTCCAGACAAGCGGCGCCATCGACGACGTGCTGACCACTGCCTCCGTTTACATGGTCACGATCCGCGACACTGGCGATGTCCTGACCTTCAGCGACACGACCTTGATCGCCACCGGCCTGCGCAACGGCACGACCATGGCCATCCAACCCGGCACAGGCGACCTCTGGATCGGTGAAAACGGCATTGACGGACTCGATGATCCCAACATCTCTTTCAGCGCCGACGAGTTGAACATCGTTCCGGCTGCCCAGATTGGAAAGGATGTGATCGACTTTGGATTTCCGGATGCATACATCGATTACACCACTGGCGATTCTGTCGGCCCCGAAACACAGTTCGTCGCATTCCTGCCGACGTCGGATGGAAAATCGGAAGGTGTCGCCGGAATCACATTCGCGCCGGGATCCTTCCCCGAACCGTTCGCCGGAGGGGTGCTCGCCGGCTTCCACGGTCGCTTTGACGAGACGGGATTGACCAACACCGAGAATCCGCTGCTTTGGATCAACCCCGCCACCGGTGAAATCCTGGTGATTGTCAGTAACGACAGCGAAGGCATCGGCCATCTCGATTCCATGGTCGCGGTCGGCGACACCGTCTACATCGCCGACTTCTGCGATGCCAGCATGGTCGGCGCCATCAACGGCTGCGGATCGATCTACGCAATACGGAACACGGACTACGAATAAGACCTCTGGCCGTTGACGAATCTGCAATATCCGTATACCGTATGGACAGATCGCTACCCTGTGGTTCGATCTTCGGCCAACCAACACCGAACAGGGTGAAGGAGGTGATGCCCATGAGTAGTCACGCGTTTGAGGGCATTGCCACGGAGGCCAAGGGCTAAGGCTCTTGACCAACTGGTAATGCCCGAACATCAGGAGCCGGCATTCACCGGCTCCTTTTGTTTTGCCCATTTCGTCCGTCCGAGGCATCTGGTTTCGCCCGTCGCGAGTTAGCACAAATGGCTCTTATTGAACTCGGCCTCTTTGATATTCAGCAGATTGATCCGCTCGACGACGCGGATGTTCAGACCTATTTCAACCGCCGCCTCGACAATCTCGCCCTCGCCGATGAAGTCGGCCTCGATATCGCATTTGTCGCCGAGCGCCACTACCTCCCAACCTATCGCTGCCAATCCGCCTCGGTTTGGGTCGCGGCCGCCACGCAGCGGACCCGGAACATCCGGCTCGGCGCCCTGGCCTATACCCTCCCGATCTCACCGCCTGCCCGTCTCGCCGAAGAGATCGCCACGCTCGATCAAATCTCCGGCGGCCGCATCGAGATCGGCGTTGGACTCGGTCATCGCGTCGAAGAGCTGGAAGCCAACGGTATCGACGCCAGTAAGCGCATCGACATCTTCCAGGAGCGACTGGCTGTGCTGGAAGGGCTCCTGAACGGCGGCACGGTCACCTACGATGGCGATGGCAGCGTCCTCAAGAATGTCTTCATCTCACCTCGCCCCCTGCAGGATCCCCACCCACCGATCTGGTTTGCCGGCATCGATCCAACCTCCGCAATGTGGGCTGGCCAACACGGGATGAACCTGGCCATCGGGTTCGCTCCCGACGACCACCTCTTCGGAGCGACTGCGTCCTTCCGGCATGGCATGGGCATTCGCCGCACGCGCACACGCGAACTGGATTCGGTACGCCGCGGAACTGTCGCCCTGATGCGCCACCTGTACATCGCCGAGACCGATGAGCAGGCATTTACCGAGATGACCGAACACCTCATGCGGCTGGACGAGATTGATGTCCCCGCGACCGAGGAAAACCGGGCCGAGCGCCGTCAGATCGCGTCCGACCGGCAAAAGGAACTGGTTGCCAAGAACGTCTTTGTCGCTGGCTCCCCCGAAACGGTCGCCAAGGCCATCCTCAACGCGCGCAACACCCTTGGGGCCAGTGTCTTCCTTGGCAACCCCTACGGAGGCGGGATTACGCACGAGCAGGTTCAACGCTCGATTCGCCTTCTGGCGAGTGAAGTGCGCGATCGCCTCGATGCCTCGGTAACCCGAATCGGCTGAGAAACAAAAGACCCGGACCGCCACAGCGATCCGGCTCTTCGATTTGTCGATTGCTGGTCGGGTTACTTCTTCGCCTGGGCGAGGAAGTCGACATGGATCGGCTTGACACCGAGGTGATCGGTCTGAACCTCGCGGATCACGACATTGGCCGAGCCGCCATCCCACGTGAGCGTGAATGGGCGATTGAGGCCCTGCTTCTGGTAGAACCGCTCGAACTCGCGCTGATCAACCTGAACCTGAATGGTCTGCTCGTACCCGGGACCGTACACGACCCCCGGCAACTTGCCTTCACGTCGAAGCGCGCCGTTCTTCTTGCCAAGAGCTGTGCGCGGTTCGGCCATGAAATCTCCTGCTTTTGCCACAGGTGGACTCCTACTTCCGATACCCACAAAAAACGCGACCCGTGTCGCGTCGCCCAACATTCTAGCATTCTGCACAGTTCAAGGGTAGACGCCCGGACAGAGTCGGGTATAGGATTCCCCATCTTGGATACCGTTGTCTCGAGACCTGATTCTTGTGTGCCCACCGCTACGGAGGTTGGCAATGTTTAACTACATCATCCGCCGCATCATCATCTCGATCATCACGCTGATCATCATCAGCATGGTTATCTTCGGGATTCTCAAGATTGCCCCTGGCGATCCCCTGGCCGGGTTCGCGAACAATCCCAATGTCCCACTGGAACTCCGCGCCAAGATCCGCAAGAACATGGGCCTGGATGATCCAATCCCGGTTCAGTACGCACGCTGGGCAACGAGCTACGTCAAGGGTGACTGGCAGCAGTCCTTCCTCTCCAAGGCGCCAGCGCGCGAGATCATCTTCGCCCGCCTTCCCACCACCCTGATGATCGTCGGCACCTCATTCCTGCTTTCGGTGCTGATCGCCATACCAGTGGGAGTGATTTCCGCCCTCAAGCAGTACTCACTCTTTGACCAATTCGCGACGACCTTCGCCTTCCTCGGCTTCAGCCTGCCCACGTTTTTCTCCGGACTGGTGCTGATCTACATCTTCAGCTTCCAGTTGCACTGGTTACCGTTCGTCTATGACAAAACGACGGTCGGCTTCTGGCCCAATGTCAAACAGGCGATCATGCCCATAACCGTGCTCGCCCTCGCCAACGCAGCCTCCCTGACCAGATTCGTGCGCGCATCAATGCTCGAAGTCATCAATCAGGACTATGTCCGCACTGCCCGCGCCAAGGGCCTGCGCGAGAAAGCCGTCATCACCATGCACGCGATGCGCAACGCGATGATCCCGGTCATCACGATCATTGCCCTGCAGATCCCCGATGTCTTCGGCGGCGCGATTATCACCGAGCAAATCTTCCGGGTCCCTGGTGTCGGTTCGCTGCTGATCGATTCCATCGCTGCCGCCGATCACCCGGTCGTGTTGGGCATCTGCATGATGATCGCTATCCTCGTGGTCTTCTTCAATATCCTCGCCGATCTCATCTATGCGCTGCTCGATCCGCGCATCAAACTCGCGTAAGAAGGGCACGTCGTCATGGCACAGCAAGCAGGCGCAGTTGAACCCAAGTCGGCCCCGATGCCGCTGGAAACAGCCAGCCGCGACCAATACAAAAAGCATCGCTCGCTTTGGAACAATGCCTGGCGCCAGTTTCGCCGTCACCATCTCGCGGTCGCCGGCCTGATTGTGCTCATCATCTTCGTGCTGCTGACCTTTGTCGGCACGCCGCTCTATCACACCGACAAGGACTACATCGACTTCTCGGTCATGAGCTCCACGTTCTCTCGGGACCATCCGCTTGGCACCGATTCACTCGGTCGCGACATCCTCGCCCGCATGCTCTGGGGAGGTCGTATCTCGCTTGCGGTCGGTGTTATCTCGGCCGTCGTGGCGATTGGCCTCGGCACCCTGGTTGGCGCACTGGCCGGTTTCTTCGGTGGCGTTCTCGACAACATCCTGATGCGCACGACCGACCTCTTCATCTCGCTGCCGGTGGTCCCGCTGCTCCTGCTGGTCTCGTTCCTCTTCCGGGACTCGTTCCAGACCTTCTTTGATGATCGTTTCAACAATGGCGAGATAGGCATCTTCATCCTGATCGTCCTCGTCATCTCGATCCTCAGCTGGATGACCACCGCCCGGCTTGTCCGCGCCAGTTTCCTCTCGATCAAGGAGAAGGAATACATCGAGGCCGCCCGGGCCCTTGGCGTCAGCAAGACCTCGATCGTCTTCAAGCACATCCTGCCAAACGCCATCAGCCCGATCATCGTCGCCGCCACCCTGGCCGTTGGCGCTGCGATCATCACCGAGTCAACGCTCTCGTTCCTCGGTCTCGGCTTTCCCAGCGACATCCCAACCTGGGGCGCCATGCTGTATGACGGCCGCCAGCGCCTCCAGATCTCGCCACACGAATCGCTCATCCCTGGCGCAGCCATCTTCCTGACCGTGCTCGCCATCAACTACATCGGCGACGGCCTCCGCGACGCCCTCGACCCCCGCAAGAGCCAGTAGCGCCATACACGGGACTCAAAGTCCCGTGCTATCGACACAACTCGGCTAAAGCCGACTGTTCCGGACTAGGCCGCGGTGAAGTTGAAATGCCTCGCTGGGAACTCTTCTATCACGTCATCACGGCGACCAGAAACCGGGAGCCCTTGATTGATCAACAGGTGGAAGAAGTTATCCGCGCGTCGCTGCACACATCGGCTCAGGATGGTGGTTTCATCGTGCACGCCTTCGGAGCCATGCCAGATCACATTCACGTCGTTGTAAGCAATCCGCCCTCAATTGCAGTTTCAAAGACCGTGCAAAGCATCAAGGGCGGTGCGACGTTTCGAATCAACAAGGCGTTGCCCGCACAGAAGTTCAGTTGGCAATCGGAATACGGCGTCTTGTCCTTTGCCGCACGAGACCTCGATGCAGTTTCACGGTACGTGCTCAATCAGAAGTCGCACCACGCGTCCGGCAATCTGAATACCGCTCTCGAAGCCGATCAGCCCGACTAATCTCCTATCGGCACTCGTGAGAGAAACCAGTCGGTTTCAACCGACTTGCGTCGTTAGCACGGGACTTTGAGTCCCGTGACAAACGTGCACCGCACCAGGATCCAGCACTAGCACTACCACTTTCACTAATCAGAACGTCAGCACGCCACTCCGCGTCGCGTTGGTCACAATCTCCGCCCGGCTTGCCGCCCCAAACTTGGCCAGCAGTGATCCCACATGGAACTTCGCCGTGTGCTCCGTGATCCCCAGTTCGTAGGCAATCGACTTGTTCGGATACCCCCGCGCCACCAGATCCAGCACCTGACGCTCCCGTGGAGTCAGCGCCACAGTCGCCTCGCCACGCATCGCATCCGCGCCAGTCCCCCCGAACAGCGGCAAGTCATCCACGTCCGGATCCGCGACCAGCAATCCGTTCGCCACCGCCCGCACTGCCGTGATCAGCACGGCCGCGTGAACATGTGCGCTCAATACGCCGCTCACCGCCTGCCGCCATTCCGCTCCATCCTCAGGATCGGGCTGTCCGATCAGAATCACCCGGACATGCGGCCAGCGATCCAGCACCAGCGGATCCAGCAGACGCAGCGCACCGGCATCGACCAACGCGACGTCGGGAGGGCGACCAAGGCGATCGTCGCCCTCAGATTGCACCGTAATGGTCGACTCGGCCTCCAGCATTGCCCGCAGTCCGGCGGACAAGGCAGGACCATGCGCCACGATCACAACCTGGATCCGTTCCAGGCTGTCGGGCAGTGGCGCTGTCCTCGATTCCGGTCGTTCTATCAGACCGTATGCCGCGTCAGGCACGTTCCCCCACGATCACCGCGATTTCCTGGCTCGCCGCTCCCCGGACCACTGTCAACGGAATGCGTGAGCCAATCAATTCTCCCGGCAGGTTTGCGGCCAGGTCGTCAACCGAACTCACCGGCTGACCATTGACTGCTACGATCAGGTCTCCAATCAGCATACCGCCTGTGTGCGCCGGGCCGCCTTCGTCGATGGACAGCACCACCAGCGCGACCTCCTGCCGCAGACCAGCTTCCCGAATCTGCTGCTCGGTCAGTCCCACCGCCCGCGCGCCAATGCCGACATATCCGCTGCGTAGACGGCCATGGGTGGCCAGCGCCTGCACAATCGGATCGAGTGCCGCCACGGTCAATGTGATGCTCGCTCCATGGGCCAGGTGCGACGAGTTGAGGCCAATCACCTCGCCCCGGCTATTGAGCAGCGGACCGCCCGAAAATCCCGGCAACATGACAATCTCGGATTGAATCACCGGTTCGATAATCCGGCCCCGCCCGATCCGCAGACCCGCACCGACCGTATTGATCAGCCCGGAGGACACTCGCGGCTGACCCTGACCGGCCTTTCCGATACCGAGGACGTACTCGCCCGCCCGCACTGGTTCGGTCGCCCGCGGCGCGCTGGTGCGGCCCAGCCCGGGAACCTTCAGAACTGCAATATCGCCACCCGGATCTCGGCCCGCCACCGTCGCGGGGATTGGTGTGCCGTCTGGTCCTTCGACCGTGACCCCGTCATCCTGCTCAACAACGTGGTTTGCCGTCACGATCAGGTCCGTATCCCACACGATGCCGGTGGCGGGCAGGCGTCGCCGGCCAAAGACAGTCACGGTGTAAGCCGACGACGCTTCGACGACTCCGGCAATGGCATCGGACAGGGCAACAAGTGCATTCGACATGGAGAAAACCTCGGAACTGTGAACATCCGGCAGACACGATGTCCGCCTGCGCCAAGTCTTGGCGGAGTGCTGCCCTGATGGTATTGCCGGGATGGTCAGGATGCGTCCTGATCAACCGGTTAGGTCGTCAGTGCAGGGTCAGGGGGCGTTGACTGGTCCCGCCCGTAGGCCAGGAAAAGCACCGCCGTCCCGAATATGGCCAACGTCCAGATGACCGGCTGGCCAATATGCCCAATGATGTCTTTGACGTGAGGGTCTTCGACCGTCATGTGGATCGCCGTGTGCATCAGGATCAGGACGCCGGCCCAGACCAGGACAGGAAGTCGGCCGATCAACCGAGCCACCAGGTC
>JAPXRQ010000060.1:0-15281 GCA_033813515.1 Thermomicrobiales bacterium | reverse complement strand
GGACTACAGGATCGGCTTGGTGATCGCGCCATCGTTGGCCTGGCTGACCAGTGTCGCGTACTTCGCCAGGACACCGCTCTTGTAGCGCAGTTCCGGCTGCTTCCATTCGCCGAGACGGCGTTGAATCTCATCGTCCGCGACTTCGATATTCAACCCGCGGTTCTCGATATCGAGCACCACCATATCGCCCTCGCGCACAGCAGCGATCGGACCGCCAACGAACGCCTCGGGCGCCACATGGCCGCACATAAGTCCCTTTGTCGCACCGGAGAACCGTCCATCAGTAACGAGCGCGCAGTCGCCGCCATGGCCTTGACCAATCAAGGCCGCCGTAATGGCGAGCATTTCCTGCATGCCCGGACCACCGCGCGGTCCTTCATAGCGGATGACAACCACATCGCCCGGGACAATCTTGTTGGCATAGACCGCCTCAAGCGCCAGTGGCTCGGAATCGAAGACCCGCGCCGGCCCCCGGTGGTAATGCCGCTCGTATCCGAAGAGCTTGATCACCGCGCCATCAGGAGCAATGTTGCCCTTGAGAATGACCAGGCCACCATGCTCGCTGCACGGATTGTCGAGTTCCCGCACTACATCCTGCCCCGGGGTCTCCACCGCGTCGGTCGATTCCAGGAACAGCGTCGCGCCACTCGGCGAAATCTGATCGGGATGCAGATAGCCACCCTCGAACATGCGCTTGGCCACCAGTGCCGTCCCGCCGGCCTTGTCGAGGTCGGCCGCGGCGTACTTGCCACCCGGCATCATGTCAGCGATCAACGGTGTGCGGCGCGAGATCTCGTCGAAGTCATCGATCGAGAGTTCGACATTCGCCTCGCGGGCCAACGCCAGCAGGTGCAGCACCGCATTAGTCGAGCCACCCGTCGCGGCAACTCCGGCGATCGCATTTTCGAACGCCTCGCGGGTCAGAATGTCGGACGGACGGATGCCGTTGTGCAGCATCTCCATGATCAACTTGCCGGCCTGACGTCCGATCGCCATCTTGCGCGGATTGACCACATCACCACGCGTGCCGATGCCTTCGTGCATCTGCTCGTCGCTGACCGCGGGTGCGCTGGCCGTCCCCAACGGCGAAAGTCCGATGAACTCCATCGCCATGGCCATCGTGTTGGCGGTGTATTGCCCGCCACAGGCACCGTGCGTGGGGCAGGCATGATCTTCGAACGCCTTGAGCGTCTCTTCGTCGATCTTGCCGGCCATGAAGGCGCCGATCTTCTCGTAGACGGCCCGAATCGTCGCTTCCTCGCCATTGACATCGCCCGGCAGAATCGTCCCGCCGTACAGCAGGAAGCCGGGGATATTCAGGCGAGCCAGACCGAGTGACAAACCCGGCAGAGTCTTGTCGCACGCGCCGAGGCCGATCATCGCGTCGAACATATGCCCGCGCCCGACCAGTTCGACCGAGTCCGCAATCACCTCGCGCGAAATCAGCGAGGTCTTCATGCCCTCGGTGCCCATGGTGATGCCGTCAGAGATGGCGACGGTGTTCATCTCCATCGGAATACCACCGGCCGCCTTGACGCCTTCCTTGACCGCGTGGGCCAGGGTGCGCAATCCGAAGTTGCACGGCATGGTCTCGATCCACGTATTGGCAATCAGGATCATCGGCTTCTTGAGGTCGTCATCGTTGAGTCCGATGCCTTTCAGCATCGCGCGCGCCCCGGCCCGCTCCGGCCCGTCGATCAGATGACGACTCATGTGCCGGGGATCGAAACTCCCGTTGCCGTTGGATCCGTTACTGCTGCCCATCCGCGTACCCTTGCTTCATTGCTCTATCGGCGAGAATCAGCGCCAATCACGTCGGCGCACAGATGTCAGTTTCGCACAGTCGTTCCTCGGTCTTGATCTCGAACAGGGAGACATTCGATGCAATTCGGACTGCAGACCCCGCCCTTTCACCCCTACGACCGCCTCGTCGCTGATTGGCAGCGCTTCGAGGCCCAGGGTTGGGACTCGCTCTGGGTGCCCGATCATTTCGTCCCCACCTTCCGGCGCGAGCTGCCGTTTCTGGAGTCCTGGACCCTGATCGCCGCTCTCGCCGCCCTGACATCCCGTGTCCGTTTCGGTGTTCTGGTCTCCTGCAATACGTTCCGCCACCCGTCGCTCCTGGCCAAACAGGCCGCAACGATCGATCACATCAGTCACGGTCGCCTGGAACTGGGCATCGGCACCGGTTGGGTCGAGTTCGAACACACCATGTTCGGGATTCCGTATCCCTCCGATGCGGAACGGGTGGCACGGTTCGGGGAGGCGATTGCGCTGATCGACCTGCTCCTGCGCCAGGACGTCTCGTCGTTCACCGGCACGTATTACACGCTTGAGGAGGCGATCTTCCGGCCTGCTCCCGTCCAGCAACCCCGCCCGCCGATGACCCTTGCCGCCCACGGGCCGCGCATGCTGTCGATCATCGCCCCGTATGTCGACCGCTGGAACTCCATGGGATCGCCGGCTGAAATGGGAGAACGCGGCAAGCGGCTGGATGATGCGCTGATCATGGCGGGTCGCAATCCGGCTGAGGTCATCAAGTCGGTGCTTTACGTCCCGTCCATCACGCCCGACGAACATCCCTGGCAATCAGTTGAGGCATTCACCGATTTTGTCGGCCGGTACCGGGATGCAGGCATGAGCGAAATCCTTCTGCAGCCGCCATTCGAGGACACAGAAGGCATCGTCGAGCGCGTTGCTGCGGATGTCCTACCCGGATTGCGCTGATCGGTTGGCTATACTCGATGCGCGGGTTTCGACCGCACTTATGGAGCATCGGACTTGAATAGCGGAACCGACCTTCTCAACACGCTGCTTATGATCCTGTCCATCGGGATTCTGGCGCGTGTCATTCTCTCGTTTATCGACCCATTCGCCCGCAATTCGATCAGCAAGATCATCTTTGATCTGACCGAACCGGTTGTCGGGCCAATTCGTCGCCTTGTCCCACCCCTCGGTGGCACAATCGACCTTTCTCCGATGATCGCGCTCTTCCTCATCCAGATCCTGCGCGAGATGATCAACCGCGGGACCTGACCTCGGGTAGACTGTGTACATCGCGATCGCAGCGCACAGCGACAGATTCAACAACAGCAGGGAGCAGTTCCGGTGAGCAATGTGTTCAAGTTGGTGACAATGGCCGGCGCCCTGACCGCGATCGTGCTGCTGATCATGATGATCATCGCGATCACAGGCGGCTTCCAGCACGGGCTTTCCAACCCGCCCTCCTAGGCCTGATCCGGACCCAATCCAACCAGTTCCAACAGGCGCAGCGCATTTGAGCTGGGCGCCATACCCGGTCGCACCTTGTAATCGAAATACATCTCGGGGCCGTTCGCGGTCTGCCTGATCTGATCGACCAGGTGCACGATCGTGGTGTGCGGTTGCAGGTCGGCGTCAATCAGTTCCAGATCGTGGGTCGAGACCATGCCGACCCCATGCGTCCGCAGCAGGTGCCAGATCACCGTTCTTGCCGCGATGCGCCGCTCCGACGTATTCGTTCCGTGCAGGATCTCATCCAGCAGGTACAACACCGGGCCCGATCGCGCCGCATCGACCACCTGCCGCAGCCGCACCAACTCGGCCATGAAGAGCGATACGCCCTGGGCAAGCGAATCCTGCACCCGAACACTGGACCAGACATTGAACTGGCCCATCTCCATGGACTGCGCACACACTGGTCCGCCAGCCAGCGCCAAAACCGCGTTCAATCCAACCGTGCGCAGAAGGGTGCTCTTACCAGCCATGTTCGACCCGGTCACGATCATGACCGATCCCTCTGGCCCCACCGATACATCGTTGGTCACGCGGCGGTCCACCGGAATCAGCGGATGCCCACCCGACTGAATCGTGATTTTGTCGAGATCGGCAGAAAGCGCGGGCCAGGCAAACTCCGGGTTTAGGAACTTCAGATTTGCCAGCGCCGCCAGGGCCTCGATCTCGCCGATGGTTGCGATCCATTGCTCAATATGCGGCGCCACGACATTGGCCGACCGAATCAGGACGCCGTCTACCAGCAGATCCCAATTCACCGCCAGTTGCAGCGGGAACCACAGGATCGAGCCCTTCGGTATCACTGCCGCCAGTTGACGATCAAGCCGACTGAGCAGATGCGAGGCCGGGACGCCATCGTGATACAGATTCTCCCTGGCTCGCGACAGGATGGGTTCGGAACCCTCGACCTGCTCAACCACCGGCAGAACCTGGCGCAACTGCCGCAGCCCGCGCAGCGAATCGTGCAGATTGCCTTCCGGCGGAGCAACAAACGTCAGACCGGCATTGAGCGCCAGCGGGAACAGCAACAATGTCCCGGGAATCACTCCGGCGAAATAGAGGCCCACACCCACCAGCATCGCGACCGTGCCGATGAGGGCCAGCACATGGGGGACTGCAATCGATCGCTGTCCATATGCCTTGAGCGCACCTGGATCAAACGTTGCCGGTTCAATGCCGTCGGGCAGCGATCCGGCAACCGCCAGATCCTCGCACCAGGCCTCGTCTCCGGCCAGCCGCATGGCCCCCTGCTGCCGATCGAGCGCCTGCCCAACCCCGTCCGATCGACTGAGCCAATCGACCAGCGTGGCAAATCCAATCGCCGTCTCGGTGGTATCGATCAGATGCAGGACTGATCCCTGGCCGACCAGATCGAGATCATTGGCGTAGGGATGATCGGCCGGCAGATTGGTCGGGCGCGGTGCCGGGAGCCTGTCGAACCCGCGCTCAATTCTGGCCAGCTGTTCGCGGCGGTAGCCCAGACGAAAGCCAGCCTCGCGCCGCATTGCGCCAACGCGGTTGTGCTGCCAAACCGCAACAAAGAACACTGCCAGGGCAAGCAATGCGGCAAAAAGCCAGAACCGCTCGCCAGTCCGCAACCACCAGAAGCCAAGGCCGATAAACGGAACTATTGCAATCAGCCGGGCATTGGAAATCGAGTTCCACCGCTCGGTCAGATTGGCATGTGCCTGTTCGGCCGCGGTAATCCGGGCCTGCATGTGTTCGATCAGGTTGGCCCCGTTTTCTTCGGTCATGGGGCGAGGGTCGCATCAGGCATTGAGCAACGCTGCTCCAACGATTCCGGCGTAATCGCCCAACTCTGCCCGCACAATGCTGACTGCCCGCTCCGGTGCTGCCAGGGCATTGCGCCGGGCCGTTCGCTCGGCAATCAGGAAGAGCCGATCGACCGCCTCGATGACGCCCCCGCCCAGCACAATCCGCGTTGGATTGAGCAGGTTGATGATTGAAGCCAGTCCGTACCCCAGATACTCGGCTGCGTCATGGACGATGTCCTCAGTCAGACCATCACCTTCTTCGAGCGCCTTGACCAGAATGCCGGAGCGGATTGCGCCGCTGGTTTCGTCGTTCGGATCGCTCTCCAGCAGATCCGCGATGACACTCTTCCGCCCGCGCTTCAGTTCACCGAGGATTGCCTTGGTGATCGCGGTTCTCGATGCGTAGGCTTCCAAATGGCCCCGCCCACCGCATCCGCACAGGCGTCCGTTGGCATCAATCACGATGTGCCCGATCTCGCCTGCGGAACCGGACGCCCCCTGGACGACCTGGCCGTCGCGAACAATGGCGCCGCCGATGCCGGTCCCGACAAACACGCACATGAAATCGGGCTGATTCGCGCCGGCGCCAAAGGCAGCCTCGCCAATCGCCGCAACCTGCACGTCATTGCGCAAACGGGTTGTCAGGTCGAATTTCTTGTTCAGCAAATCGGCCAATGGAAGATCGACGGTCGATTGACTCAGATTTGGCGCACCCAGCAAGATTCCGCGCTCGGTATCGATTTGGCCAGCCAGACCAACACCAATGCCGGCAACCGCCTTCGGCTTCAAATCGGCCTTGTCCAGCACATCCTCGACCACCGAATAGAGCCGTTTCAGCATCTGATCGGTATCGTCCGCAGCGTTCGTCCGTTTCTTGGCGGTCGCCAGGACCTTGCCCGACTCCAGATCGACAGCGCCAGCCAGCACCTTGGTTCCGCCAAAATCAACGCCGATGCCAATTGCCATGTTGCGAAATCCTCCTGCGGCACACGGGTCGTGTTCGGTAGAGTATGTCAGTCTCAGACCGATCCTGACGGAGCGCACCACCATGGCGAACCCGATTCACTTCACCAAACTCTCCGGCAGCGGCAACGATTTTGTCTTCATCGACAATCGCACCGGCATCGTTGCGCCCGACCAGGCGTCCGGACTCGCCAAGGCGGTCTGCCGCCACCGTCTCTCGGTCGGCGCTGATGGCATTGTCCTGATCAATCCGGCGCCACCTGATAGGACCGATGTTGCCTATGCGTGGCGATACATCAACGCCGATGGGTCCGACGGAGAGATGTGCGGCAACGCATCGATGTGCTCGGCCCGCTTTGCATTGCGTGAAGCGATCGCGCCTGCCCACCATCGCTTCCTCACGGTTTCAGGTCCGATCGAGGCATGGGCCGATCCCGACAGCCAGGCGGTCAGCATCGCCATGGTCGACACTGGCCCGGTCGATGCTCCCGTCTCGCTCCACGTGGAAGGGCGCTCGCTCATCGGCCATCCGGTTCTGGTCGGGGTACCCCACGTCGTCATCCTGACCGACGACGCCGATGCCTTCGCGGACGCAGCCACCTTCGACACAATCGGGCGGGCGATCCGCCACGACCCCGCCTTTACTGCGGGCGCCAACGTCAATGTGATTTCACCCAGAGCCGATGGGGCGTGGCGCATGCGCACCTATGAACGCGGCGTGGAACGGGAAACCCTTGCCTGTGGCACCGGGGTTGTGGCGACTTCGGTTGTGCTCGCATTTCTGGGGAAGGCGAAATCACCGGTTCGCGTCGTTGTTTCCAGCGGCAAGACCTTGCGGGCCTCGTTCGACCTGGTGGAAAAACGGGGCGTCAACGTCCGTCTGGAAGGTTCAGCGACCTTTGTCTACGACGGGGTGCTCGATCCGGAAGCAATCGCTGAGGTCTAGGATTCTTCCCAAAACACCCGGCGGAACTCGGCCGAATCGTAGTAACCGACGATGTTCACGATCCGTCCCTGCGCGACCCGAAAGATGCAGACCTGCTCCGAGAGCAGATCCCGTCCGAGCCGCGTGCTGAACTCCCGCACCACGAACTGCACCGCCGCGCGATCGCCACTGGCGATGACATCGCTCACCTCCCAGTGGGCCGCCGGATAGGACGACACCACAGTCCCGAAGTACGCGACGATGTCGTTGGCGGGACGGATCGGGGAACTATGCGGCAGCGCTCGAAAGGTGGCGTGCTCGGCCAACGTCGCATGCAGTCGACGGGGATCACGATCCTCGATCGCAGCAAAAAACTCGCGAACCAGGGTCTCTATATTCGGCTGCTGCGGTGTCGCTTCAGTCATACCGGGAGTGCGTTACTTGTCGTGGAGCGTTGTCACTGGCACGAGCTTGAGCAACTCGTACAGATGGGCACGCCCGTGTTCGGCAACACCTTCACGCAGGCCGTAGGCATCGAGCGCGATATCCATCCGGGTCAGCACGTCTTCGTCATGCGCGATCAGGTACTCGGCCAGGGAGCGGATCTGCCAGTCATGTTCCGAGCGGCAGGTCCCCATCCGGTTCCAGCCCGAGTTGGTCAGACTGCGCAGCACCGAGCAGGTGTTCTGGCGCACGCGGCGGAACTCGGCCATCACCGAAAGCGCCGATCGTTGCTCATCAATCAATTCCTGCCGCGCATCAATCACCGGCGGCGGAATCAGGTCCAGGTTCGGATTGTTTTCGCGCGCAATCATGTGCAGCATCGGAAATCTGAACAGTTCTTCCTGGCGCAGTTCGATCAACATGTCCTTGATGCTCGGCTGTCCGCGAAATGGCGCGCGATCAAGCCGGTCAAGGTGGTGGATCGGGGTCAACCAGCGCGAGAGGTGGTTGATGGTGAAGTGCAACCGGATGATGACCGAGTCATTGCTCAGATCGGAGATACGAACATCTCCCGCCGTCTTGCTCAGTGCGGGTCTCGAGGTGGAAGCGTGCGTCGTCGCTACCATGTGCGCTTACTCCAGGGCCAGGACGGCCAGGTCAATCAAACAGTGAGTGCATCCCGCGATTGCTGCAGATGCTCGGCGTCGTGTTCCGCGATATGGCCCGCCAGCCACAACAGCGTGATGTCACCATAGTAGCCGTGAACGCCAATCCTGTCCCAGTCGTCGGGGCCCGCATTGCGCAGGAGTTCGACGGTTTGGGACCGGCGATTGGCGAACGCCTCGAACGAATCGGATGGATCGACTGACCGGTAATCCCGCTCAATCGACCACAACGTATCGTCAAAACTCGGCAGTGCCGGACGGTTCTCCGTGAGGATGCTCTTCACGCGATTGAAATAGATCTCTTCCCAATCGCGCAGGTGCGGAATGATCTCGACAACGCCCCAACCGCCATCAAATGCCGGCTGCAGCAGTTGCTCCCGTGTTGCCACGTCGAGCACCGACCGTTTCAACTCGGCCGGAAAGTGCTCAAGCGTCCGCACAAGTTCCTGGCGGGAACCTGCCGACGCAACCGATTGATTTTCGTCCAATTGCCAGCCTGCTTAATAACCCAACCAGTCAACCCTCTCCCTGATTGACTGATTTACAAGGATACACAAACCCCGGTATTTGCTGGCTCAATCGACAACGGAACCCGTCGGACACCGCTCTCGGCTGACTGGTCGCGAATCCAGGCGGTCGGGTCCCCTGCTCCTGACGCATATCCCACAATCAGCATCGCCGCCTGCGGGTAATGCAACTCGGCGAGATCGGTCTCCGACGGTCGCGGCTCCGTGCGCGGATGGCTGTGCACGATACCGATCAGGTCCAGCCCGGCCTCCCGCATCAGCCGAAAGGCATCGATCAGTTCGCCATCGGCCATGCGAAAACGGGTTGCGGATCGCAGCACATTCGAACCCGGAAAGAATCTGTCGGCAAGTGCCGATCCGTCCGCGCAGAATCGACCGCCGAGCAAACCGCATCCTTCATATGGCAACCATTCCCGGAGATGCTGGTCAATTGCCAACCATAGCGGCACCGAAACTCGTAACGATTGCATTGGCGAGTGGGTACTATTGGTGAACGGTTCCATTTGCAGCTCGTTGGTTCCCGGGGGCACAGTCGTGAAGCGTCTCAATCTGATCGTGTGTGCGCTGGTCCTCTGGAGCTCGATTGCCGCGCTATCTGGACAAACCGCCCAGGCCCGGCAAGAAACCGATGATCTGCAGTCGCTGGCGCTGATTGATAGCGTCGTCTCGACCTACGCCGACACGACCTCCGATCTCTCAGCCTACACCGTTTCCGCCACCTTCACCCCGTATTCAATTGCCGATCCCGCTGCAATCACTGGCGATCTCTCTATCAAGTACCACAACCGGACAGGCGCGACCCAGGACACGCTCTACCTTCGCCTCTATCCGAACAACGCCGAATATGCCGACGGCCGCATGGATGTCTCAGATATCACGATCGACGGCGAAACAGTCCTGAGTTACACCAGCGAAGCCGACACGACCGTCTCTATTCCGCTTCCTGATCCCGTTGCCGATGGGGATTGGGTTGAACTCAAACTTGCCTTCACGACGATCATTCCGACCGATATCACCCAAAGCTACGGAATGTTCAAGTTCGACACATCGGCCAACACCTACAACCTCGCGCACTGGCTTCCGTTGCTGGCAGGCTGGGACAAGGAGGCGGGCTGGAACACCGGCCCGATCAGCGTCAATGGCGATCCGGTCTTCACAGAAGCCGCCACATTTGATGTCACCCTGAGCGCCCCGGCTGATCTCATCTTTGCCGGCTCAGGGTCACCAGTCGGCGATCCCGAGATCGAGGGCGACACCCAGACACTTCATTTCGTGAGCGGACCAAGCCGGGATTTCGATCTCGCTGCGTCCTCCTCATTCCAGGTCACCACCGCCATGGCCGGCGAGACTGAGGTGCGCTCCTTCGCAATGCCAGGCTTCGAGACGCAATCGGCCGCGGTTCTCGAGACCGGTGTCAAGGCGATCGGCATCTACAACGACCTGATCGGCACGTACCCCTACCGCCAGCTCGATATCGTCCAGGCCGACATCGGGAATGGCGCCGGCGGGGTTGAGTTTCCCGGCATGGTTTTCATCGGGAGCAGTTTCTACAGTCCAGATTCCCCGTCAGTTCAAAACATCCCGCACATTCTGGAGTTCATCGTTGTCCACGAGGTCGCGCACCAATGGTTCTACGGCGTGGTTGGCAATGATCAGTACCTCCATGCCTATCTCGATGAGGCGCTCTCCAACTATCTGAGTGTGGTCTACTTTGCCGCTGCCTACGATGCCGAAACCGCCAACGAGCAAGCCAACTACCAACTGCGCGCTGGATACTTCGACTATCTCTTCAACTACGGTGATGACATCGTCGATCAACCCACCGACGCGTTTCGCACCGGTGGAGCGTATGGCGTCATCGTCTATGGCAAGGGAGCACTCGCCTTCATGGAACTGCGGGCGGAAATCGGCACCGATGCCTTCTTCGCCGCCCTTCAGCAGTACTTTGTCGACTATGCGTTTGCCATCGCCACGCCGACCGATATGCAGACCGCCTTTGAGGAGGCAGCCGACGCATCCCTCGATGAGTTTTGGACGCACTGGTTCAAATCAGCGGATGGCAAGGACGATTACGACGCCACCGATTACGCCCGACTTCTGCGAGAAATGAGCGAGTAGCGGGATGTCTGACGAGCGCCGCCTGATCCGGGAATCGCTACTCCTGGCAATCGTCTCGCGAGGCATGTTGGCAGTCCTCGTCTGGCTCACACTCCGCGTCATCCCCAAACTGCCGCTGTACCCGGTGCAGTTGCCAGACCAGTTCTTTCCCTCGAACCCCGCACTGGATGGCTGGGCACGCTGGGATTCGGCCCACTACATCGCCGTCGCCCGATATGGCTATGGGAGCGTCGAAAGCCCAAGTCCCGACGGTGGAGTTGGCTTCTTTCCGCTCTACCCAATGCTGATCAGGGCAATTGGTCGCGTCACCGGTCAATCGGACTCCAATGCCGGTCTCGCCTTCATTGGCCTTGTCCTCAGTGCCATCTTCTTCCTCAGCGCAACGGCCATCTTTGCCCGCTTGGCCCACGAAACACTCGGACTCCAGGGTGCCCGGTTCGCAATCGCACTGATGCTGGTCGCTCCGTTCGCATTCTTCTACACGGCCGTCTACACCGAATCGCTCTTCCTGCTGGAGGTCGTCGCCGCGATTTGGTTCGCCCGACGCGAGCAGTGGTGGAAGGCAGGTATCGTAGCAGCGCTCGCCTCCGCCACCCGCCTGGTCGGTCTGGCCGTCATCGGTGGTGTGCTCTGGGCGGCCTTCAAACGGGGTGTGGGCTTGTCACGCCTTATCCCACTGGCCGCGATCGGCGCCAGCGGCATCATTGCCTTCTTCCTCTACCTCGGGTACAAGGTCGACAACGTCTTCGCCTACTTCGACACGCAGTCGCAATGGGGTGGTTGGAACGATCATGTCTGGTTTTACGTCAAGCTCTTCCTGCAACACCCGCGCGAGGCACTCCAGGGCGATCCGCGCCATCTGATCATCATCGGCAATGTGCTTCTCGGTCTGATCTGCCTGGCACTGGTCCCGACCATGTTCCGCCGCCTCGATCCCGCCACCGCCATGATTTCGGGATTACTCATCGTCGGTCAATTCCTCATCACCTGGGTTTCGCTGGGGCGCTATTTGATGCCAGCGGTCGGGATCTATCTCGCTGCTGCCCTCATCCTCTCAGGAGAGCACCGCACAGTCTGGCGCCAGGCCATCCTCGCGAGCTCCCTGATCGCCATGACGGGACTAACGTTGCTGTTTGCGGTCGGTTTCTGGGTCGTCTAGCGCGTCTCTGGCTCGACCAGATCAATCTTCCGGAACCAGGCCAGCAGAATCAGGTCGTAGCTCGCTTTCATCGCCCCGCCTATGATCAGCGGCCACCCGAACGCCGTCACCGTCAGCAGTTGACCCGCAATCGCAGGGCTGATCGCACTGGCCAGACTGCGCGGCACATTCGTCACACTCGATGCCGCCGGTCGCTCCTCGGGCTCCACCGCGGCCATCACAAACGCGGTTCTCGCCGGCACATCCATACTGGCCAGCAACGCCCGGGCCATCAGGCACACCATCGCCAACTCTAGCGTCGGCATGAACGGGGTCGCCATCAGGAAGATCTGGGCAGGCAGGTGCGTGAATACCATCGTGTTGACCAGGCCAATCTTGCTCGCCACAGGCGCCGCCGCCAACATCGAGAACGCCGCCAGCAGGCTGGTGATCGTGAAGAGCAATCCGGCTTGCGCTTCCGACATTCCATAGCGCTGATTCAGCCACAGAATCAACATCGTCTGCACCACAAAACCGCCGCCCAGCGAATCGAGGCTGAACAGCGCGGCCATCCGGATCACCACGCCGCGCGACTTGTGCAGGCCCACCCTCGGCTTGCTCGCCCGATCAGCCGGGTCGCTCCGCGGCAATCCCTGATACCGCCAGAAAATGATCAATCCAACCGCTGCGTAGATCGCAAAACCGATCTGCCCGGTCCTGATCGGATCGAAATGCTGTGCTGCGACATATGCCGCGATCGCCCCGGCCGCAAATGATCCACCAGCCGCGGCCAGATTCGCGTACAAGCTGAAACGGGCGAAGATCGCTGTTCGCCGATCACTCGCAACGCTGCCGGCGATCTCGGTCTGCTCCAGCGGCAGAAAGACACTGACGTCGCCACTGGATGGATTCATCGTGCCGATAAACGCGACCGGGATCATCACCCAGAAATCGCGGATGGTCAGAAACCCGATTCCGGTCAGGACCATCAGTACCGATGCCATGATCAGCAGACGACGGTGTTCCCACCCTCCGGCCAGCATTCCGAGCGTGATGGTGGCCGCCGCCGAACCCACCAGCGTGGCCGTCGTGATCCAGCCGATCTGACCTGCACTGAAGCCGATGTGCGAGAGGTAGGAGGCAAGCGCCACCGCAACGAGACCATCGGCGAAACCGCGCATTGCCCGGGTTTCGACCAGGCGTTGGGCAACAGGATTGTCAGTCCCGATCAGGCGGGATGGCAGGTTCCGGGGCTGGTTCACATGCGGTCAGGATCGCCGCCCTGGCGCACAATCCAGTCGTCGATCAGTCGCCTCGCAATACTCATGCGGGCCGGAATCATCGGCATGGCATCCAGTGTGAACCAGCGCGCATCGGTGATCTCGGTCGGATCGACCGCGATCTCGCCCGATCGATATTGGGCCGTGAAACCGAGCATGATCGAGTGGGGAAACGGCCAGGATTGGCTCCCGAAATAGCGCACCTGATCGACTTCGATTCCGATCTCTTCGAGCGTTTCGCGCTGGACACACTCTTCCAGGGTCTCTCCGGCCTCCACAAATCCGGCGATCAACGCGTACATGCCTTCGGTGTGGTGTGTGCCATGCGCAAGCAGAATTTCGTGTCCGCGCTCGATCAGGGTGATCGTGGCCGGTGAAATGCGGGGAAAGGCGATGAGTCCACAGGAGGGGCACTTTCGCCCCAACTCGGTCTCCATCTTGATTGTCGCCTGGCCACAGCGGCCACAAAAGCGGTGGTTGCGATCCCACTCGACGACCTGGGCGGCCCGGCTCGCCAGCACCCATTGTTCGTCACCGAGCAGGGCATACGACGCGCGCAGCGGCACCAGTTCGAGATCGTCCAGAACCTCGGGATCATCCGGCAGCACGCCCATCGCAAAGATCTGGCGATTGCCCCATATGCCAACGAAATTGACACTTTCGGCAATGTCGGCCAGTGGAGCGATGTCCCGCCGCAGGGGAATGCGATCGTCCTCGGAATGGCGCCGCAACAGCACGGCACCACCATGCACGATCAGACACCAGTCATCATCGTCCGGAACCCGGCTGGTATCAGCAAATGGCTGGAAACGTCCGTCGCTCAAGTGTTAGCACCTCAAGCGGGATTGTATCCATTCCGGCGCGGATTACGGACCTGCCAACTGTGTATCGATCACCGACTCCAGGTTGGCGAGATCGATAGAGGTCACCGGCTGCCCGTTGACGCTGAATGTGGGCGCGGATTCGATACCTCGCTCCAGCGCCAGGTTGCCCGCAGCAAGCACTTCCGCTTGATGTGTGCGCGCGTCGACACAGGAGTTGAATGCTTCGGTATCAAGGCCCGGTGTTTGCGCGCCGATCTGCTTGATGCGGTCGACAGGGAACGAATCCAGCGTCTCGCCGACCGTATTCGCGTACAGCGCGCCATTGAATGGCCAGAACATGCCCTGATCATTCGCGCACATTGCCGCCTCGGCTGCACGGAACGACTCGCTTTCGGTATCGAATGTGCCATCCGTCAGGGCCAGCGCCGGAAACGGACTGTACTCAAGTCGGATCTTTCCGGTCGCCACGTAACCGTCCAGCAGCTTGCTCAGACTCTGGCGCGCGAAGAGCGTGCTGTCCTCGTCCTTGTAATCGCCATACCAGATAACCGTAATCGGCGCGTTGACCTGGCCGGCCGTCATCCCTTTGGGCATATTGGCCGAGGAGAAGACTGGTGCATTGACCACTTCAGACATCTTGTCTGGCCCGCCCGGGATGACCGCCGCGGCCTGGCTTCGATGATCGAGGAAAGTCAAGACCGCAACGGCAAGCAGGGCAATCCCAACACCGGCGAAGAGCCAGCGGGTGAAAACTTTCCGCTGCGCCTGCTGCTTCGCTTTCGCACGCGACGTTGCCTTGTTGCTCGGTTGCACCGGACGGCCGGATCGCGATACCACGCTCCTGCTCGTTTCCGTCGGTTGCGACATGCCTGTGTCCCCCAAAAACTGCACCTGTGCGGATTGGCCACCGCACGTTCACCAGCCATCCTGACAGGTGCAGGGAGGATTGCGTATCGCCGTTACGTCACGGATTCGCGACTGGAGTTCCCACCGGACTGGCGGATGCTTCTGGGCTACCCTCGGCCGATTTCTGCTGCAAATCCCGGATGTACAGGATCGTCGACCAGATTTGTTCGTCGCTCATCGTCCCCGAAAACGCAGGCATGGCTGTCCCCGGTTTGCCATTCCGAATCCAGTTGAAGAACTCGGCATCAGCGTGATAGATCGCATGTCCGACCAGCAAGTTCGCCGGGGCGGGATCGAGCCCGACGCCCCCGGGTCCGTCGCCTTCCGCAGTCACCCCATGGCAGACGACACAACTCTGCTGATACGCCGCCGCCCCAACTGCGATAGCTTCGTCTGTCACCGCCACCGGATTCGGTGTGTTCAGCGGAATACCAGAGCCGACC
>JAPXRQ010000059.1:0-15432 GCA_033813515.1 Thermomicrobiales bacterium | reverse complement strand
CTCCCATCCAGCTCCAGACGAAGGCCGATTGACCCTGGCTGGGGACCCAGGGATGGAAGTGATCCGAGGCCATGACCCCGAAGAATCCCTGCTGCTCGGCTTGCTGCGACCAGGTCAGGAGATCGGTTGGGTGGAACTGCTCGAAACTGGCGGCGTATCCAATACCTTTGGCAAGCGACACGTGTTGTTCTCCTTGTTGCTAGCGGAACAGGTCTTTCCCTGCATCCATCACCAAATCTTGTCCTGTGCCTGATTCTCCGCCAACAGGGAGGGTGTAGCCGCGGACGATGGCTACCGGCCGGGCATCGAGTTTGTTCATGATCAGTTCAGCCGCCGCCGCCATTTCGTCGGCGATGGCGAGGACCGTGACGTGGAGGCTGTATCCGGCCGCGTCGGACTGGCCGCGGTAGTCGGCGAGGGCCGGGATGCCGGAGATGCCGATGGCGACATTGACGATGCCATTGCGCCAGGGGCGGCCGAACGAATCGGAGATGACGACACCGATCTGCTTGCCATCGGCCAGACCGTCGCGCAATGAGCGGGCCGAGGCATCGGGATCGCGCGGGAGCAGGCAGACGGTCTCGGCGGAGACATTGGACGCATCGACCCCGGCATTGGCGCAGATGAAGCCGTGGGGAGTTTCGGCGATGAGGACGCCGCGCTCCATGCGGACAATGCGGACCGCCTCGCGGAGGACGACCTCGACCTGGCGAGCGTCCTTGTCGTAGCGCTCGCCCCATTGGCGGGCGAGTTCGGATGGCTCGATGGTGCGCAGGTCGATCAGTTGGCCTTCGGCCTTGCTGACGACCTTGTGTGTGACGACGATGACATCGCCGTCCTCGAGCGCGACCTCGTTGGCGGCCAGCGCGGTGCGAATGATCTGAACGAGGTCATTACCCGGCTGTATTTCGGGAATGCTGTCGAGGCCGATGATCTGAATGGAACTTGCGGTCACGTACCTGTCCTGTTGGTGGCAGAGAGATGCTGGATCGCGGCGAAATGGGCCGGAGTATCGAGATCGAATGCTAACCCGGCGGTGGTGACGATTGTGGGATCAAGACCGAGGCGGTGCGCTTCGGCGATGTGCTTCGCAAAGGATTCCATACCGAACTGGAACGCGAAACTGGACAGATCGGCAGGTTGACGGCGGATGAGGAGGGCATTGGTGCCGGATTGGTCCTGATCGGGCGCGATGACGATCTGGACTGCGGGTGCGATCAGGGTTGTGAGATCCGAAGGCTGGAGCACCGGGAGATCGGGAAAGAGGACGACAAATCCGTCGTAGCTGTGGTCGGCAGCATGGGTGCGGCCGATCTCGAGAGCGGGAATCAGGCCGGGATCGAGTTCGGACTGTTGCAGCAGGCGGACATCAGGCCAGTGGATTGCGGTCCAGGCGAGGACATCGGGATCAAGAGAGACGACTGCCATTTTCGCGAAGAGACCTGCCTCGGTGGTGGCGGTGAGGGTGTGATTGAGCATGCGGCGGATGAGATCGGCGCGGGTGGCATCGTCGAGTGCGGGCGAGAGGCGGGTCTTGCCAGTGCGGAACGATCGGACCGGGATGATGGCGATCAGGCGTTCGCTGCTCACGCGGGGACGGCCTGTTTGAGCGATTGGCCGAAGGCGAGGACCTCTGCGGCGAAACGGGCACGATCGGGAATGTCGTGCATGATCGCGTCGGTGGTGAGGGTACGGATGCCAAGGGCTTCGATGGCAGGGGCGAGATCGGCATCCTGTTGATCGATGACGAGCCCGTCGATCAGCCCTTGGTACATGCGGGCGATGCCGAGGGCGCTGGATTCGTGGCCGAGGGAGGCGAGCATGCGATCGGCCGGACCCTTGAGCGCCTTGCCACCGATGATCGGGGAGACGGCGATGGTGGGGCTGGTGCGGTTGGCGAGTGCGTCGCGATAGGTGGGGATGGCGAGGATCGGGCCGATGCTGACGATCGGATTGGACGGAGCGAGCAGGATCAGAGCGGCGTGGGTGAGCGCGGTGGTGGCAGGTTCAGTGGGAAGGGCGTTCTCGATACCAGCGAAGGTGACGCCCGTGACGTCGTCGGCCTGGCGGCGGCGAACGAAGTAATCCTGAAAGGCAAGGGTGCCGTCGGCGGTCTCGATCATGGTTGCGACGGGTTGATCGGTCATGGGCAGGATTTGGCTGGCGATACCGAGGCGGCTGCGCAGAAAGTAGATGACCGAGGTGAGCGGGATGTCCTTGTTCAGCCAGGCCGAGCGGAGGATGTGGGTGCTGAAGTCGCGATCGCCGAGCAGGAACCAGGGATCCTCGCCGTAAGCCGCGATCCCGTCGAGTGTGGCGCGGGTGTCGCCAGCGATGCCCCAGCCGTTGACCGGATCGGCAATGCCGGCCAGGTTGTACATGACCGTGTCGATATCCGGGCAAATGCGGAGCCCGTAGTGATCGAAGTCGTCGGCGGTGTTGACGATGATTGAGATGGCGTCGGGATCAGAGACCTTGGCGACGCCATCGGCGAATCGGGCACCGCCGACCCCACCGGCGAGGATGGTGATCATGGGTGGAGGTTAGCCTGCCAGGGAGCCGTGCGCGACGATTTTGCTGATCGGAATCTCGATGGTGATGCGGTGCTGGTTGTTCCAGCCGCCTTCGGCCATCTTCTGGTTTTCCTCTGCTGATTGGTAGCGGAGGCCAATGGCGTGGATTTCACGCTGGCCGCGTTCGGGATCGTCGTCGATGGTGGCGGTCCCGGCGATGGTGATGTAGTCGTAGCCGTTCTCGACGGTGAGGGAGACATTCGGGTTCTTGCGGAGCTGGCGCTCCTTGAGGCGGCCGTTGGCGGTGTTCATGATGATCGTGTCGCCTTCGAGCCGGTACCACATGACGGTTTGCCAGATGGAGTTGTCGCCACCCAGGATGCCGAGCACTGCGAAGCGTGGTTCATTAAGATAGGCGCGCTGGGCGTCTGTGAGGGGCATGAGGGGATTTGTCTCCTGTCAGCAATACTACCGTTATGGAAGTAATGTAAGGGCAAGCGCGATGATGCGTCAATCCGGTGATTCTGATGCGGTCGTGCTGGCGCTGGATATTGGCACTTCATCGACGCGAGCGCTGTTGTTCGACCGGTTTGGGCGATCGGTGCCGGAATCAGAATGCCAGATTGCGGTCGAGATGATCACGACGGCCGATGGCGGTGCGGAACTGGCGACTGAGCCGTTGTTCGCGACCGTGTTGCAGACGATCGATGCCGTCGTGCCGAAGGCGGATGGTCGGGCGATCGTGGCGGTCGGGATTTCCTGCTTCTGGCACTCGCTGGTGGGGCTGGATGGCGACGGCGCACCGGTAACGCCGGTCTATTTGTGGGCGGATACGCGCTCGCGGGATGCCGTCGATGCGATCCGGCAGGAGTTTGATCCGGCGGAGTTGTGGCGGCGGACGGGGTGTTTTCTCCATTCCAGTTACTGGCCGGGGAAGCTGCGCTGGTTGCGGGAGCGGGATGCTGACCTGTTTGGCCGGGTGCGCGAGTGGGTGGCGTTTAGCGATCTGCTGGTGCGGCGGCTGGTTGGCTATCTCGGGACATCGGTCTCCATGGCATCGTCGACCGCCATGATGAACCGGGAAGCCTGTCAGTGGGATGCGCTGGCGATTGCGGCGGCAGGGGTTGATCCAGAGACGCTGGCCGTCATCAATCCGGAGACCGAAGCGTTGGGTCCGGTGGCGGGCGAGTGGGCTGCGCGATGGCCGGGGTTGGCGCAGACGCCCTGGTTCGCGGGATTTGGCGACGGGGCGTGCGCGAATGTGGGATCGGGTGGGACCGGGCCGAACCGGATCGCGATCACGGTCGGGACATCGGGTGCGGTGCGGATGGTCAAGCCGTTCGCGGATGTGGGTGAGACCCCGGGCGATCTGTGGACGTATCGGGTTGATGCCGGACGAGCGGTAGTCGGGGCGGCGATCAGTAATGGCGGCAAGGTGCCGGAATGGCTGGCGGAGTTCACCGGTGGCGAGATCGGTGATGCGGAGTGGGATTTAGCCGCGCAGCAACCGGTTGATGGGCACGGGCTGACGATGCTGCCGTTTTTGGCGGGGGAGCGGGCGCCGATCTGGAACGACTGGGCGACCGGGGCGGTGGCCGGGATGCGATTGGCGACGAGTCGGGCCGATCTGATCCAGGCCGGGATGGAGGCGGTCACCTGGCGGCTGGCGCTGTTGTACCGGGCGCTGGCGGGGCAGGCGGATGCGCCGCACGAGATCGTCGCGAATGGCGGCGCGATCCTGCGATCGGAGGCGTGGCTGCAGTTGCTGGCGGACGCATTCGAACATCCGATCATCGCGCTGCCACCGGAGGAGGAGGCTTCGGCGCGCGGTGCGGCATTGCTGGCGTTGCAGGCGGCGGGGGTGATTGGGTCGCTGGAGGAGGCGGCGGATCCGGCAGCGGACGGTCGGGTGATCGAGCCGGACCCCGCGCGGTATGCGGTGTGCCGGGCGGCAATGGAGCGACAGGAGCGGTTGCGGGCGGCGTTGTACGGGGCGGACGGGAAGCCGGTGGTGGGGTAGCCCGGCGGAGAACAGAGAACGGAGAACGGAGGGCGGCGTATGGAACCGCCGCACTACATTTTTCCGCCTTCCGCCTTCCGCCTTCCGCCTTCCGCCTTCCGCCTTCCGCCTAATCGGCGGTGCGGCCGCCGTCTACCATCAGGAGGTGGCCGGTGACGAATGAGGCGGCGTCGGAGGAGAGGTAGACCGCAGCGCCGACGATGTCTTCCGGTTTGCCGAGGCGGCCCATCGGAATCGTATCGATCAGGCCCTGGTAGACCTCCGGCTTGGCCATGAGTTCAGTGATGAGGCCAGTGACCGTGTAGGCGGGCCCGATCGCGTTGATCGTGACGCCCCTGGTCGCCCATTCGGTGGCCATGGCTTTGGTCATGATGTGCACCCCGCCCTTGGTTGCGGCGTAGGGCGAGTGTTGCGGGTGGCCCATGATGGAGGAGACCGAGCCGATTGACGTGATCCGGCCGTAACCGCGCTGGAGCATGCCTCGGGCGACGGCCTGGGTGACGAAGAAGACGCCGCTCAGGTTTGTGTTGATGATCTTGAACCAGTCATCGGATGTGTAATCGATGACGTCCTTGCGGATGTTAATGCCGGCGGAGTTGATCAGGATATCGATGCGGCCGAAGGCGTCCTCGATTTCTTCGACGACGGCATTGACCTCTTCCGGATTGGTGACATCGAGGGTACGGGCGATCGGTTCGCCGACCGCGGGACGGATGCAGGCGCTGGCGATGGTGGTGGCGGCATCGATGCTGAGGTCGGCGATGGCGACGCGGGCGCCAAAATCGGCAAGGGCCTGGGCAATTGCGCCGCCGATACCTCCACCGCCTCCGACGACGAGGGCGTTACGGCCATGGAGATCGAACATCGTCGCGAATTGGCCAGGTGTGTAGGTGATCGAGTTGGCTGGCGGGGTAGGGCGTTCTGATCCTCCGACGACTCGCAAATGACCGCGTGCCTGATCGTTCGGGGACATGGCTACCTCGCCTGTGAACTGGTTAACCGGGCTGCGTCTCCCGGGCCGGACTGAGTGTGTTGAACGATTCCACAGTTTCGTCGCCGATTACGCGGGCACTGTGGGGAACGTTCGGAGGGATGATCGCAATTCCGCCCGCTTCGAGTTCGACGATCTGCTCGGCGATGGTGAACTCGATCGTCCCGGTCATAACGATCGTGATCTGTTCCTGCTCGTGGCTGTGCGTCGGAAAGACCGCGCCCGGACGATAGAGGTAGCGGACGAGTGTCTGTTTTTCGCCGTGGACGGTCTGGCGTTCGATTCCGGGATTGGGCGACTCGGATTCGAGCGATCCCCAATGCAACTGCTGTGTCAAAATGCCAACCATCCTCCAAGCAAGCCAAGGGCCAACAGGAAGAAGATGATACTGGCGACACCCATCCCGAAGATCAGCCAAAGCAGGATACCGAGGACGAGCAGGATGCCGAGTGCGCCGGCGTAGGTCAGTTGCGACTGGGTAAGGACGGCATGATTAGCGGGGTAGGAGGAGGCGGATCGGTTTGGCGGGCGAACCTCGGCGCCGGAGAGGATTTGGCGCTGGTATTGCGTGCGGGGTTTGTTGGGATCGGCCGGGCGCGTGCTGTGCGAGCCGATATTGCGACCGGTTGTGCCCCGGTAGCCAGGGTCCTGATCGCGTTCGGGCATGTCACTCATGATCCGACCTTTCACTGCTGGGGTGCGGGTGGAGGACTTCGGCGAAAAAGCTGTGCCAGATGCGGACGACGACGACCTTGACCGCGCCGGCAACGACAAGCAGCGCACCGATCAGGGTACTGGTCGGGCCCAGGGATGTCGCGGTGCCGAGGATGATCAGGGCTACACCGCCGAGCACCATGAACAGGGAAACATGATGCAGCCAGCGCATGTGGCGATGCGCGCGGACCGGATCGACCGGCTTTGGGGCGCTAGTGGATGCGGCTCGCATGGCCGGCCCATTCCTTTTCACGGAGGACAAACTTCTGGATCTTGCCGGTCGAGGTTTTCGGGAGTTCGGTGAACTCGACATGGCGCGGCGCCTTGAATCCGGCGAGTCGTTGCTTGCAGTGGGCGATGATCTCGTCCTCGGTCGCGGTCAGGCCTGGACGGAGGACGACGAACGCTTTCGGCGTTTCGCCCCAGTGATCGTCAGGAATGCCGATGACCGCACATTCAAGGACCGAGGGATGACTGGCGATTGCCTGCTCGACCTCGATGGTGGAGATGTTCTCGCCGCCACTGATGATGATGTCCTTGCTGCGATCGCGAAGTTCGATGTAGCCGTCCGGATGCATGACGCCCAGATCGCCGGAGTGGAACCAGCCGCCGCGGAAGGCTTTGGCAGTGGCCTCGTCATCCTCGAAGTAGCCGCGCATGGTGTTGTTACCGCGCATCACCACTTCGCCGAGCGTTTTGGCATCGGCAGGGACATCGATCATGTTGTCGTCCACTACACGGGCGTCATCGGCGATGAGATAGCCAACACCCTGGCGTGCCTTGATGCGGCTGCGATCGGCGACCGGCAGATCGTCCCACTGTTCCTGCCATTCGCAGACCGTGTACGGGCCGTAGACCTCGGTCAGACCGTAGACATGGATGATTTCCGCGCCGAGGGCTTCCATCTGGGCGATGATCGAGGGAGAGGGTGGGGCGGCGGCGACCGAGATGATCAGTTCGCGGGCGAGCGGTTCGGTTGGGGCTGATTCGCAGTTGGCAAGCGTGATCAAGACCGTCGGTGCTCCGCAGAGGTGCGTGACTCCGTGGCGATTGATCAGATCCCATGCCGTTTCGCCATCGAATTTGCGCAGGCAGACGTGAGTTCCGCCGATAGCAGTCACCGCCCACGGGTAGCACCAGCCATTGCAATGGAACATTGGCAATGTCCAGAGGTAGACGCTGCGGCTGTTCATGCGGGTTTCGAGGAGTTCGCCGAGCGAGTTGAGATAGGCGCCGCGATGGGTGTACATGACGCCTTTGGGTCGGCCCGTGGTGCCGCTGGTGTAGTTGATCGAAATGACCTGATCTTCGTCGTTGATTGGCCAATCGAGATCGTCGGGCGATCCGGATGCCAGGAAGTCCTCGTAGTCAGGTCCATCGAGGTGGATACCGGCATCGATGTCGTGGACGGTGATGACGAGGTTGAGTTCGGGGAGCGCATCGAGGGCGGGTTGGACGAGTGGGGCGAGTTCGCTATCGATGATCAGGGCGCGGGCGCCTGAGTGGCTGAGGATGAATGCGATCTCGTCGGTTTTGAGGCGCGTGTTGATGGCGACCATGATGCCGCCGGAAAAGGGAATGCCGAAGTGGGCTTCGAGCATGGGTGGGATGTTGGGCAGCATGACGGCGACTCGATCGCCCCGTTCGATGCCGTTGGTGCGCAGGGCAGAGGCAAGGCGGTTGATGCGGGCAGAGAACTCGGGGTAGGAGATGCGCTGCTCACCGTGGATGATGGCGGTCTTCTCGCGGAAGATGGTGGCCGAGCGCTGGATGAAGCGGAATGGCGTCAAATAGGACTTGTAGACCTCGGGCGGGTACATGGATAACTCGATCAACAAAGAGAGGAATGTCGTTCTGGCGGAAATGGTACCGGGAACGATCGGCCCGTTCCGCTTTGTATGATAGTGGGCGTGCTGTCCAGACCGGGCAGGAGGTGATCCCATGCAGGACAAACGAGCACGCCTGAGCGATGCAATTGCGGCCATTCCGGATGGCGCGGTGCTGGCGTTGGGCGGCAATACGATTCATCGCGGTCCCGGAGCGGCGGTTCACGAGATCGTGCGGCAGCGGAAAAGCGGACTGAATATCGTCAAGACGGCCGGCGCGTACGACATCGATCTGCTCTGCGCCACCGGATGTGCCTCGGTGATATCGGCCGGGTATGTCGGATATGAGTCCGTCCTTGGCCTGGCGCCTTCGTATCGGCGGGCCGTCGAGACCGGGCTGGTGCGGGCGGACGAGCATGCCTGCTACACCGTGATTGCCGGGCTGCGGGCGACGATCCAGGGTGTGCCGTTCATGCCGGTCGCGGGATTGACCGGATCGGATTTGCCGGATGCACGCGGATTTCAGTGGGTGAGTGATCCCTATTCAGGCGAGCAGGTTGTGGCGATTCCGCCGATTGCTCCCGATGTGGCGATCGTGCACGTGCATGAGGCGGATCGGTTTGGCAACGCGGTGATCCACGGGACACGGTTCGAAGATGTGCTGATGGTCCAGGCGGCGAAGCGGGTGATTCTGACGGCTGAGCGCGTCGTCGATGGTGCGGGGTTCGCCGAGCACCCGGATTTCACCACGATCTCATCGTTGTATGTGACTGATGTCGTCGAAGCGCCGGGCGGAGCGTGGCCGTTTGGCTGCGCTGGTTTGTACGAGCCTGATCTTGCCTACCTGCAGGAATTCGTTGCGGCCAGTGCCGGTGAGGATGCGATTGCCGCGTTCGTGGCGGAACGACTGCTGGAGGCGGCACCGGCGTGAGTGATCCTTCGACATCCGATATTCGGGATCAGATGGTCGTGTCGATGGCGAGATTGCTGTCGAACGCCGAGCGTGTGTTCCATGGGGTGGCGTCGCCGATGCCGATGGTGGCGACATTGCTGGCCAAGGCGACGCATGCACCCGATCTGGTCTATCTCAGCATCGCGGGTGGGGTCGATGCAGAGCCGGAGGAATTGCCGGTTTCGACAGTCGATCCGCGGTTGATCCACGGGGCGCGATCGATGGTGACGCTGACCGATCTGTTCGACCTGGCGGCATCGGGGCGGTTGGATGTCGCGTTTTTGAGCGGGGTGCAGATTGACGGTCGGGGCCGAATCAATATGAGCGCGATCGGGGACTTTGCGCGGCCGAAAGTGCGGCTGCCGGGTGGGGCAGGGAGTGCGGCGATTTTGCCGCGGGCCAGGCGGACCGTGCTTTGGCGGACGCGGCACGATCGGCGGGTGTTCGTGGAGACCCCAGATTTTGTGACTGCCAGTGGCAATGTCGGGCAGGTGGTGACCCCGTTGTGCATCTTTGCCCGATCAGGTGAGCGGTTGGTGGTGGCATCGCGGCATCGATGGGCGACCCCGGAGCAGATTCGGGAGCAGACCGGATTTTCGGTGGAATGTGATGATTCCACGCCTGTAACTGACGATCCGACGGAGCGAGAACTGGACGCGTTGCGGCGGATTGATCCAACCGGGGTGACGTTATCGGAGTTCTGACGCAATGTTGGGCGAAGATTAAAAAACTGTTGCCTTTCTGCGGTTCGACCGGTACATTGGTGGGAGTGGAGGTCATCCAATTGGGTGAACTTCGCCGAAATTGTCCGAGTCCGGCGCGCGCCCGATACGAGTGCCGAGCATCTTGAAAGGATCCCCCGAGGCATGGCTGACTACGTCTCTTTTGACACCACATCTGAGACAACGCTAAGTCGGATCATTGCAGAATCGCTCATCGCTCGGGACGGACCACAGGACATTTTTGAGAAGGCAGAGAAGTTGGGATTTTCGCCAGTCGCCAGCCAGGTGGCGGTGACGGCGTGTGCACAGACGGCCTGTGATCAGGCTGATCGGGTGCAATCGGTCGGCTTTGGCGCCCGCCGGTAGTTGACCCATCCGCAAACCTGATGTGATAATGGCAGACGGCTCTCCGTATGGGGAGCCGTTCCGCGTGTCTGAGTCTCCTCTACGTTTCGGACCCGGAACTGACAACACAAAAGCGTAGGGAATGGGAACGATTCGCCTTGAATCGATTCCTGCTGAGGAGAAGGACATGGTTAAGATCCGTTTGCGCCGCATGGGTGCAAAGAAGCGACCGAGCTATCGCATTGTTGTGGCCGACAGCCGCTCCCCCCGCGATGGCAAGTTCATCGAAGTCATTGGTCTGTACGATCCCCTGACTGATCCGGCGACGGTTCGGTTGAATGAGGAGCGCGCGAAGCACTGGATCAGCGTTGGCGCCAAGCCGACCGAGACAGTGCGCGATATTCTGCGCAAGGCTGGTCTGGTCGGTGACGATCCGCGCCTGACCGCCCGACACAACAGCAAAGCCGCCTGACGCGGTGATGTTGGCATAGCGATTGATCCGACGGGTGCGCGCTGAGCGAGTCACCCGTCGGTGTGTTTTCGGCCGACGTAATTCGGCGCGACGTGGCACAGGAAGCAAGACATGCAGTTTTCCGATACCGATGACATCTATGAGGATGATCAGTCGGAGGAATCGGTCGCTGACGAAGAGCAGTTGATCGAAGACGAGGACTACGACGACGCAGACGACGAACTCGAGGATGAGGACGGCGACTACGATGACGAAGACGAGGATGAAGAGGGCGAGGAAGAGCCTGCCCAGCCCCGGGGTGAAGCCGCGGAGGAGCTGGAAAGTCTCGTACAGTTCATCGCCGAGCGCCTGGTGCACGATCCGGCCGATATCTCGGTCGATTCCGAATTCCGGGGTGGCACGGTGTACATCAATCTGCGGGTGCCCGAGTCCGAGATGGGCCGCGTGATTGGTCGCGAGGGCCGGACGGCCAAGGCGATCCGCACGCTGGTTTCGATTGCTGGCTCGCGCCACAACGTTCATGCCCGACTCGACATCGACGGGTAAACGGCCACCGCGGCCGTCCCGTACCCCCAAGGTTCCCAATCTGGCCGGGACGCGTGGTCCCGATCCCGATACGCCGCTGGAGGACGTCTACCTGACGGTGGGCGTCCTTTTGGGTGCGCACGGGTTGGGCGGCGAGCTGCGGATGCGGCTGGTGACGGACGATCCCGATCAACTGCTTGATCTGGAGACGGTGTACCTCGGCGAGCGGCATCGGCCGTACACGATCGAGGGTGTCCGGTTCACCAACGACGGGGCGCTGATTGCGTTCGTCGAGGTCGAGGATGTGGAGACGGCCGAGGCCATGCGCGGGTTGCCGGTGCGGATTGCCGGGACGGATGCACGACCGCTGGAAGAGGACGAGTTCTACCTCTACCAGGTGATCGGGCTGGCGGTGCGGGACGAGCAGGGGAATGCACTGGGCGCGGTGATCGATCTGATCGAGACGGGCGCGAATATGGTGCTGGTGGTGCGGGCCGAGGATGGGACGGAGACGTTGTACCCGAGCATCCCGGAGGTCGTCATCGATCTGAATCCGGTGGGTGGGTACGTGGTAGTGCGGCCGCTCACCTATTGGGAATCGCCGAATTCATAGGTAACAAATCCAGGTTGTAGGGGAAGACTGCGTCTGCCCGACGGCTACTGGATGCCCGGTCGTGGTTGCCACGTATCTCGCCTGAAAGATGGTCACTACAAGGCACCGACTGGGTTAAGGTTGTATCTGTCTTCGGTCCAGCGGCGGGGATTGTCCGGGATGTAGGCGGCTATCGCCTCGTAGCGTTGGTAAGTTTCGACGATCACGTCATGAAAGCCACGTTGCCAGATCACCAGGTCGGGATTTTCGGATTCGCGTCGGGCTCGCCCCGTGACGACAGACTTGTATCCGGCGACGATTGAAGCGAGTGATTTCACATACCGATTCCGGGGACCTGGTTTGTAATCGTCGGGATGTTCGTCGTAAGCCATCACGAACATGGCGTGCATGTGATTCGGCATGACGATGAATCCGAGGTCGATGAGATCCGGCCGCATTTGGAAGGTTTTCAACCATTCATCGTGGGCGATTTGGCCGAGGGGGCCCAGGATCATGGTGCCCTCGGCGACGTTACCGAAGATGTGTCGCATTTCGTCAGTGCAGATGGTGATGAACATCGTTCCGGGGCCGGCGTAGTTGTGGCCGGGTTTGCGCACGGAACGGCGTTTGGGGAGCGGATTGTTGGTCATAGTGTGAGTTTAGGGTTGGTGCGGATGGGACGCAATCCCGGTTCGGCGATTTGGTTCGCGCGGGTAAATCAGGTAAGTGCAGTGATGGTTGGCAGATTGGCGGTGCTATTGAATGTGTCGTGGGGCAGCATTCGGGCAGACGCAGTCTTCCCCTACGGATGGGTGGTGGTGTCGTGGAGTCGGCGTGGGGAATGCCGGTTGTTTCGATCCGGGGGTGGTGCATGGGGAGATTCAGTTGGCGGCGGGATTGGTGTCGAAGACGGTTGGTGCATGGGGAGGTGGTGGTGGCTCGTTGAATGAGTATGTGGTGCTTCGGAACGGGTTGATCGGAGAGGTCGGGCAGACGCAGTCTTCCCCTACGGATGGGTATGTGGTGATGGGGCGTGGCGTTAGGGGAGGGTTTCGATCAGGGTTTTGGTGAAGGTGGCGGCGCGTTTGCCTATTTCGGCTACGGGGAAATCGGTGAATTCTGAGAGGTCGCTGGCCTTGTGATACTCGTTGTTCGAGATGTCCTTGATGGTCAGGAAGGGGACGCCGTGGATCAGACAGACGTGGGCGATGGCGGCGGCTTCCATGTCCTCGGTCAGGGAGCCGTGGCGCTCGTGGAGGGTGTCGAGGCGGTCGAGGTTTTGGGTCCAGATGTCGGATGAGAGGACCGGTCCGAGGCGAAGGCGGGCGGGGGTGACTGCTCCTGGCCAGGGTTCGATTTCGTAGCCCTTGGCGACTTTCTGGGCGGCGGCGAGGAGATCCGGATCGGTGTCGATGACGGCGGGGTAGATCTGGTCGGTGGAAACGCCGTAGCCCCGGCCGTTGTGGGCTTCCGAGCCATCGCGCAGGACATTGAGCGAGGTGGCGTTGACGGTACGCTCGCCGATGATGACATCGCCCGGGTTGATCTCGCGATGGTGAGCGCCGGCGCAGCCGTAGTTCAGGATGCGGGCGGGATTGAGCTCGGCGATGGTGCGCTCGGTGGCGGCGGCGGCATTGAGCATGCCGATCTCGGAGTGGACGGCTGTGATCTGGCGATTGCCGAAGGTCAGGTCGAATGCCTCCCAGCGGCTGAGGGCGAACGGGGTCTCAGTATCGGCCAGGCGGCGAAGATGTATGAGCTCGGCGTGCATGGCGACGATGACGACTGTGGGCGAAGCAGCGGGCATGAATCTCTCCGTGGTCTGGTGCGATACTTGATGAGCCAGGTCGTCGGACCTGACACAAGATAGATACGGTGCAGGTTACCCGGTCGCAAACGCGTCGGGCGGACCAGGGGAAAGCCGGTGTGAAACCGGCGCTGTCGCGCAACTGTAACGGTCGGAAGCACCTCGCGTGTTCGATCGGAGCCAGGTCACCCTTCTGCAGCGTCTCCTCAACCCTTCGCGTCTGAAAGGGAGGACACCGATGCATTCCAATTCAACCTGAGATTCCCACCATCCACTTGTTCGACTGTGCGCGGTCGGATTGGCCGCGTTGGCGTGTGATTTGGAGATTGGGAATGGTTCGTTTGCGATTTGGGGCGATGATGATCGTCGCCCTGTTTGTCAGTTTGATGATGGGGCAGATTAGGGTGGCCGCGCAGGCGACTCCGGCAGCGAGCCCGGCGGCGTTTGCTGATACGGCGGCATCGATTCAGGCAGGGGCGGACTGGATTGCCAGTCAGCAGCTTGAGGATGGCGGTTGGCCGGGATTCACCGGCGAGAGTGATCCTGGCATCACGATCGATGCGGTGCTGGCGCTGGCCTCGGCTCGCAATGCCGGTGCAGAGGTCAATTTGAGTAAGGCCCTCCGCTATCTGGAAGCGAACGGGAAAACCTACGCCGAGTCCAGCTCCGGGGCGGCAGCCAAGTTGGTGATGGCGATCAAGGCGGTGGATCAGGATCCGCGCGACTTTGCCGGTATCGATGCCTTCGCGATCGCGACCGACGACTACAACGTCGAGACCAAGCTCTATGGCAATGGCGTCTACGACACGGCGCTGGTGATGCTGGCGTACGGGGCGATGGGACGAACTGGTCCGGACCGCATCATCGAGACGCTGACCAAGTTGCAGATCGAAGACGGGTCGTGGGCGTTCGATGGCACGACCGAGCTGGGCAATGGTGATACCAACACCACCGCCATGGTTGTGCAGGCGATGGCGCGTCTGAAGCGTGGCGACGATCCGATGATCGCCAAGGCGCTGGCCTATCTGAAGACCACCCGGCAGGAGGGTGGATTCCCATTCCAGGGCGGCGAACTGGCGACAGCCGATGCGAACTCGACCGGTGTTGTGGCGCAGGCGCTGATCGCGACCGGCCAGGATCTGGTTGGCGGCGAGTGGGGCGATATCGTCTCGGATCTGGCGGCATTCCAGAATGGCGACGGCTCGTTCTCGTACATGTTCGAGCCACGCGATGCGAACCTGTACGCGTCGGTGCAGATGTTGTCGGCTGTTGCGGGACAGGCATTCCCAATCCTGTGGCAGCGCGACTACGACAAGATTGTGGCGCTGCCGACGTGCACACCGGTTCAATTGGCCACTCCGGTTGCCGATGATGATGAGCTGGCGTGCGCCGCGTAGGCGTTCACATGCAGATTCGGGCGGTGGTGCTGGGCATCATCGCCTGCTGTCTGCTGTTCGGTCCGGTGCGCGCGGCGGATCACACGGCGGGGCTGATCGTGTTCAAGGGGGACGGCACCTCGATCTGGGTGACTGTCCCCTTTGCCGAGGACGAGATTTCGGGGGCAGATCTGATCGAGCGATCGGGTCTGGCGGTGACCGAAGTCTCGTTCGGCGGTCTGGGCATCGGGGTGTGCGGGATCGAAGAGACCGGCTGCGATGTCGCGGAGTGCCGCAAGCGCCTTTGTCAGGGACCGAGTCGGGATGATCCCTACTGGCAATATTTCCTTGGCGGAACGGATGGAGTGTGGTCGACTGCGCCGCTCGGCATCAGTGCGGACAAGGTGCACGATGGCGATGTGCGCGCATTTATCTGGTCGGCGGACCCTCCGGACGTGGCAGCCCCGCTGATTGCGGATGTGATCGCGAAGGTGGGGTCAATCGATGGGGTGACGCGGTTCGATGCCGAGGGCAATGTTGCGGGTGCATCGGCGGCGGACGCATCGGAGATTCCCTG
>JAPXRQ010000058.1:10124-15463 GCA_033813515.1 Thermomicrobiales bacterium | reverse complement strand
CGCCCCATCCAGCGCCTCACTCGATTCAGCCTGGTGCAAAACGGCGGCATGGTCGGCCCCCAGCAGCGTCAACGCCTCGCACAACGCCAACTCGGTCTGCTGCCGGGATCCCCCATCCCGGGCGATCTCGGTCAGGCGTGTCACAACCGCCTGAACCGGATCCTGACGCGTGCCAGCAACAGCAGCGTCCGCTTTGGTCGAGGTGATACGAGTCGATTTGCTTGTTCGCGTTGTAGCCAATGGTGCGATTCCGACGATGCGAAACAATACGTTCCATGATCATCGCCGGAAACCGGTCCCACCGAAATGGGAGCAATTCGCCAGAGTAATAAGTACGATGGTAGAAACCGCCATAACAGGATTCCAGTAGTCCCACAACCCTTCGCCCCACGTCCACGCGCAAATCGCCGCGCCGTAGGGAAACAATGCGTGTGCCCGCCGTCTCCGCCCGGGACCTTACGCCTGACGCCTCAAACCTCCCAGGACGCCTCACCCCTCGCCTGCCACCGCCCATCGTGATTCGAAACCCGTACCCCAATTCCGTACGCCTCCGACACCACCGCATCCACCAGCACCTCACCCACCGGACCCGCCGCCACAATGCGACCATGACGCATCAACGCCACATGCGAAATCGTCGGCGGCAACTCCTCCAGATGATGCGAAATCATGATCATCGCCACATCCAGCCCTAACGCCGGCTCATCCAGCACCACGATCCGCGGTGACTGCATCAACGCCCGCGCTATCCGTACACGCTGCCGCTCCCCCTGGGAACACGACCCAATCTCCCGCTCCAGCATCTCCGACAGCCCCATCGACACCGCGATCCGATCGGCCTTCATCTCCTCCGCCTCGGTGTACCCCTCCGGCGCAGGCTGAATCGAACCGCTCGCCCCGGTCAGCACAATCTCCCGCACTGTGAACCATTCGTACATACGCTGATGCGGATCAACAATAGCAATCTCGTTGCGCAACTCCAACATCGAACTCTTGCCGAAGGTCCGCCCCAGCACCTCAACCGTTCCGCGTGAGGGATACCGCCGCGCCGTCGCCACGTTCAGCAATGTCGTCTTGCCCGCACCGTTCGGACCGAGCAATGCCCAGTGCTCACCCGCCCGCACGGTCCAGTCGATACGATCCAGAATGACCTGCCGATCCTCCAGCCAAACCTGAATATTGGACAATCGGATCACCGGCTCAGTCATGCAGCAACGCTTCCTTCAGATAAGAAATGGGCGGCAAAGCTGCCGCCCATGCAAAGTATCAAATTACGGTTTGCGCTGCTGATTAGGCGTCAGTCGCCTTGTCCACAGCTGCCTTCGCATCATCGATAGCATCGTCAGCTGCTGCCTTGGCATCATCAGCGGCCTTCTTCGCATCGTCAGCAACCTGATCGGCCGCCTTCTGCGCATCGTCCGCAACGTCCTTGGCCGCCTTCTCGGCATCGGCCGCAACATCGTCCACTGCGCCCTCGGCATCAGCCTGGGCCTTGTCCGCACTGCCCGTCATCTCGTCAACCTTGGCCTTGGCCTGGTCAACATACGGCGATGCTTTCTCAACACCCTGATTCGCCAGATCCTTGGCCGCATCAACACCCTGCGACGCTTTCTCCATCGCCTGGTCCATCATCGGCTGAGCCTTGGCCTGGACGTCCTTGGCGGTCTCGGTGGCGGCCGTCGTAGCCGAACCAAGCGCTGCCTTGACCTTGTCGATGAACTTGTTCAAACCCATCGGAATACCCCCTCAATGCATCTCACGCCTAACGCCAGCTCTGCGGGACTGCAGATATGGTTATGCGTATCTCCGCAAGAATACTCCGTCACCCCCGCACACACCATATTGTCAACTCGCTACAAACGGTCGCCACACCTATCGGATCGCCCCGCCTGACCGCTATACTGACCGGGATTGCTACGTCTGACCGGACGCGGTCAGATGACCCTGGGGAGCACTGTTCGCTATGTTTCGATGCAAAGTCTGCGGCTGGATCCACGAAGGCATCGCGCCGCCCAATACATGTCCATCCTGCGGCGCCACCGCCGATCGCTTCCGGCCAATGGATGTCGCCGAGGTCAACGCCACCACGGCCGAACTCTCCAGCTACGGTATCGTCGGCCAGGGCCTCAATGTCGATGTCGATGACACCCGTCGCATCCGCCTTCTGGCCTTCATCGATGCGTCCTTCTTCTCTCCCTTTATGGAACGCACCGGCAAGCGCTATCCCATTTACTCCGGCGACACCCAATGGTTCGCCGACAATATCCCCTGCATGTCGGCCTGCCCCTCGCACACCGACATTTCCAGGTACATCGCCCTCATCGCCGATGGCCGCTACGCCGATAGCTACGAACTCAACCGCGAGCACAATGTCTTCCCTGGCTGTCTCGGCCGCATGTGCGCCCGTCCCTGCGAGCAGGCCTGCCGCCGCAAGGAAGTCGACGCCCCCATCGGCATCTGCTACCTCAAGCGCGTCGCCGCCGATTACCGGGGCGATACCCGCCGCGAAACCCCGCCCGCCTGGAATGGCCTGACCGCTGCCGTCATCGGCGCAGGCGTCAATGGCCTCACCACCAGCCGCCAACTCGCCCGCAAGGGATACAAGGTCACCGTCTTCGAGAAGTTCCCCGTCCCTGGCGGAGTCATGTGGACCGGCGTCCCCGAGTGGCGCCTCCCCCGTGACGTCATCATGGAAGAGGTCGAGCAAATTCTCGATCTTGGCATCGAAGTCCGCTTCAACACCGAAATCGGCAAGGACATCTCCTTCGCCGATCTCGTCAGCTCCTACGATGCGGTTGTCATCTCGGCCGGCTGCCAGACTGCCCAGGGCTTGGGTATCCCAGGTGAAGACCTCGAAGGCGTTGTCTCCGGCCTCCAGTTCCTCGAAGACGTCAACCTCGGCAACAAGGATGTCTGGGTCGGCAACAGCGTTGTCACCGTCGGCGGTGGCTTCACCTCGATGGACTGCGTCCGCACCGTCAAGCGCATGGGCTCCGACACCTCGATCATGACCTACCGCCGTACGATCCAGGAGATCCCGGTCGAAGAGCTCGAACTCGAAGAGGCCGAAATCGAGGGCGTCGAGATCATGTATCTCATCACCCCGATCGAAGTCATCGGCGAGAACGGCAAGGTCGTCGGCCTCAAGTGCCAGAAGAACGCCCTCGGCGCGCCGGACAAGCAGGGCCGCCGCCGCCCGGAACCGATCCCCGGCTCCGAATTCGTCATCCCCTGCGACATGATCCTCGTCGCCATCGGCCAAAAGCAGGACAGCAGTTTCCTTGGCGATCTGCTCCCGAACCGCGACCGCCGTGGTGTGCCCTTCCTCGATCAGAACCTCCGCACCGAACTCGAGAATGTCTGGGCCTCGGGCGATTACGTCGTCAACCCGACCAACTTCATCTCCTCAATCGGCGAAGGCCGGCGCGTCGCTGAACTTATCGATCAGCAGCTCCGCGGCACCAAGCCGAAGATCAAGCAGATGGAGATCACCCGCGTCCCGACCGAGTTCGTCGCCACCCCGAATGCCCTCATCTCCGAAGGCATCGCCGAGTGGAGCCTGACCGCCATGAGCCGCCGCCTCGTCTGGGGCGACGACTACGCCGGCGTCGGTCGCCAGGTCATGCCCTCCCTCCCGGTTCCCGATCGCGGCATCGGCACCATGGACACCACGTTCGAGGTCGAGGTCGGTTTCACCAAGCCAATCGGATTCGAGGAAGCCAAACGCTGCCTGCAGTGCCAGCTCAACATCTTCATCGACGGCAACCGCTGCATCCTCTGCAATGGTTGCGTCGATGCCTGCCCGCACCGCTGCATCGAGATGATCTCGCCCGATCGCATCTACGCAATCGATAACGATGTCGAACTCGCCGAAATGGCCCGCGCCGAACTCGGGCAGTACGCCGCCGCCATGGTCATCGACGAGCGCTCCTGCATCCGCTGCGGCATCTGCGTCGACTGGTGCCCAACCGAATGCCTGACAATGGACCACTTCCGCCAAACCCCACCCGACGCCCGCGAAAGTGTCGACCTCGCCATCGTCGCCGACTAAAAACCATCGCGGGGCCCTCAGGCCCCGCCTCCCCCCTGAATCCAATCACGAACACGATCGACGAACACGATCACGCCCGCCAACCTGTCCCTGCAAGGGACATATCGCACTCAGCACCGCGTTTCAACGTGGTGGCCCACACGTACCGTCTCTCCCCACCGCACCCCGCTCTCGAACACGACCAAATCACTAGTCCCCTCCTCCCTAACCTCCCCCACTAGCACTAACACCATCACCAACACTACTCACCCCCTTCCCTTTTGCTTAATTTTGCGTAAGATTGACAATAATGGCCGCGAACAAGGGCGGCCGTTCGGTTCACGCCTGGACTTTGGGTGGAGCAATCGTTGCAACTGGCGTTGACCAACGTCGAACGTTCCTCGGCAAATGAGGAGCGAGTCGAAGACCTGCTCTCCGCCGCCCGATCCCATATCGGGTCGGACGAAGTGCGCGCGCTCTACTTCGCCAATGAGGCCTACACCCTCGCCAATCAGGACAACCAGCCCGAACTCGAGCTGAAATCCCTCCTGATCATCATCACCGCCCTCAAACGCTCCGGCCGCGCCAACGACGCCACCCCGTTCATCGGCCGCGCCATCGAACTCGCACCCCAAAGCGAAATCCGCGAATCACTCGACGAACTGCTCGATCTCCTCGGCCAGTGGTCAATCGATCTTGAGAAGACCCCCCGCTCCGGCAAACGCCGCGGCCAGTCCGAAGCGCCCATGGGTTGGATCGTCGCCGCCATCTCCCGCCTCGAACGGGAACGTGCCCGCCTTTCGGTCGTCCCGGTCGCCGACACGCCAACTCCAGCCACCCCCGCGACCCCGGAAGAGCGACGCCAGCAACTCGATATCGACGATCCCGAGACCGGCCTCCTCAACGGGCGCGGCCTCGCCGCCGAACTCCTGCAGCTCGAGCAGCAGCGCAGCCAGTTCGCACTGATTCAGATCACGGTCGTCCCTGATGATGTCCCCATGGCCGAACTCGCCCGCGTCGCCAGCCAGACCACCGGCACCGGCGGCATCCTCGCTCGCAACGCCCGCTCGCAGGTCACCATCATCCTGCCCTTCTACACCGGCATCGCCGCTATGACCCTCGCCGAGCAACTCAAGCAGACCCTCGGCTCCCTCGAACGCGCCAGCGATGTCACTATCGGCATCGGCGTCGCCATCAAGCAACCGCAGGAATCCGCCCGCGACGTCCTCCGCCGCGTCACCGACCGCGCCGAAGAAGCCGTCTGGCAATCCGGCATCTCAGTCGTCGGCTAACTCCCAAAATCCCCCGG
>JAPXRQ010000058.1:0-10114 GCA_033813515.1 Thermomicrobiales bacterium | reverse complement strand
CCCGGACCCTCCCCAGCCCCTGCTCCCACCTCCCCACTTTCCTTTATCCTCTGTTCTCAGCTCTCTGTTCTCTGTTCTAGATCCGTCACCCTTCCGCCGTCACCCGTCACCCGTCACCCGCCACCCGTCCGCCATCACCCTTCCACCGCCACCAGTCACCCCGGAGAAACCATGCCCCTCCCCCGCGCCACCATTTGCCTCTCCTTCGACTTCGACGCAATCTCCGTCTGGATCGGCCCACGCGGCTCCACCTCACCCAGCGCAATCTCCCGCGGCGAGTACGCCGTCATCGGTGTCAACCGCGTCCTCAAGGTCCTCGCCGATCGCAATATCCTCGCCACCTTCTACGTCCCCGGCCACACCATCGAGACCTACCCCCGCGCCATCGAAGCTATCCTCGCTGGTGGCCACGAAATCGGCCACCACGGCTATTTGCACGAGAATCCCGGCGCGCTGGAATCCAAAGACGCCGAACGCCAGATCCTCGAACGCGCCCTCAAATCGTTCGAAGACGTCGTCGGCATCCGCCCCACTGGCTACCGCTCCCCCAGCTGGGACAACTCGCCGCACACCACCGATCTTCTTCTCGAGTACGGCTTCCGCTACGAAAGCTCCCTCATGGCCGACGACTTCACGCCCTACTGGGTCCGCACCGGCGATCAACTCCACACCGATCGCGCCGTCGAATTCGGCCAGCCCATCGATCTCGTCGAAATGCCAGTCAGTTGGGTCCTCGACGACTTTCCCCACTTCGAGTTCCTGCGCTATCCGACCGTCGTCTTCCCCGGCCTCTCCGCCGGCAGCAAGGTCGAAGAAATCTGGCGTGACGAATTCGCCTTTATGCACCGCGATGTCCCCAACGGCGTCTTCACCCTGACCATGCACCCCGAAATCATCGGCCGTGGCCATCGCATCCTCATGCTCGAACGCCTCATCGACTGGATCGCCACCCACGACGGCGTCGAATTCGCCCGCATCAACGACACCGCCGAAGCCTGGCGCCTCACCCAAATCTCCAACTGACAACTGCCCACTGCCAACGAGCAACTGCCTTGACACGTCCGCCGGGCACGGTATCCTAAGGGTAGTAATGACGGGCCGATCCCCGGATCGCCCCCGTTTAGGCACATCCGCCCGTTCGTACACCACTCCAAGGAGTTCACAGTGGCCGTTGCAACGACCCCACTTCTTTCCATAACCGATGACGCCGTTAAGCAGCTCAAGGAATTCCTCGATGAGCAGGGCACACCCGATCACGCCCTCCGCGTCTTCGTTGCCCCCGGTGGCTGCTCTGGCCTCCAGTACGGCATGACCATCGAAGAGGCCGAGGATGAAGGCGACGAGGTCATCGAGACCGAAGGCGTCAAGATCATCGTCGATAACTTCAGTGCCATGTACCTCGGCGGCGCCACCGTCGATTTTGTCAACTCCCTCATGGGCGGCGGCTTCACCATCCACAACCCGAACGCGGTTGCCGGGTGCGCCTGCGGCCACTCATTCGACACCGGTGAGAACGAGCAGACCGCACAGGGCTGCGGCTGCGGCCACTAAACCCCGCCCCACAACAGCAACACCTAACAGGCGGCCTGGTTGGGCCGCCTGTCTTCATTCCAAAACCCGAAGCCCAGCCCCCATCCCCAAACCCTGAAGACCGTCCACTCAATCGACGCGGGCAAGAACCGTAGGGGCTACCTGCGGTCGCCCGAATGCTCACTGGAGCCCACTTTCCTGTCCCCAACCCAATTCCCGAACCTGACTCGACTAGCCCGACATCCCACATATCCAAATGACCTCGAAGAGGTTAGTAGCCTTAGCGCCATGCTTTAGCTTGGCACCCCATCCATCCCTCCGATATCCACAAACCATGCCCTCAACGCCAGGCACTAGGAACTCGGAACTAGGAACTAGGAACTCAAACAACTCGCCAGCAACAACCGCACATCCATCATCGTCGTCTCCGGATTGATAAAGCAAAACCGCATCGCCGCCTCACCCCGCACCGTCGTCGGTGCCACAAATGCGATCCCCGCCTCCAGCAACCGCGCCGCCCACCGTTCGTAATCCCCTCGCCCCCATCCAACCCGCCGGAACACCACGATCGACAACACTGGCTCCGTAACCAGCTCCAGATCACGCTCACCGCGCACAATCTCTGCCGTTGCCTGGGCCAGATTCATCCCGCGCGCAACATCCCGCCCAATCGCCTCCGTCCCCCGCGCCACCAGCGAAAACCAGAACGGCAGTCCCCGACACCGCCGCGTAAAGTGCGGCGCATAATTACTCGGATCCCACGTCTCACCCCCTACCGCACTCTCGATGTACGCCGCCCGCTGCCCGAACAACGCCTTCGCCTCGGCCGGTTCGCGATAGAGCAACGCCGAGCAATCCAATGTCGAAAACAGCCACTTGTGCGGATCGATCACCACCGAATCGGCCAGCGCAATCCCGTCGAACATCTGCCGCGCATCCGCTACCGCCAATGCTCCCCCACCATAGGCCGCGTCCACGTGCATCCAGATTCCACGCTCCCGGCACCACGCGCCGATCCCGCGCAGATCATCGATCGCCCCGACATTCGTGGTTCCCGCCGTTACCACCACCGCGCAAACCCGGACCGGATTCACCCCGTCCAGAACCCGCACCGCATCGGCCGTCAGCCGAAATTTCGCATCAACCGGCAACTCCACAAACCGCAACCCCAGCATCCGCGCCGCCATTCGCACACTCGAATGCACCTCGCTCGACGCCGCCACCGCCAGCACCGCTCCCGGCCATCGCGATCTCGCCCGATTGGCAGCAACGGCCAATGCCGTCACATTCGCAATCGTCCCGCCGGACACAAATGTCCCGCCGGCCGCCTGATCAAATCCGATCAGATTGGCAAGCCAGCGCAACGCCGCATTCTCCGCCGCAACCGCGCCCGATGCCTCCTGCCACGACGTCCCCATGAACGTCGCATCGGCCAGCATCCGGTCCAGCAACACTGCCTCGGCACACGGCGCATTCGGCACATACGCCAGCGATCGCACATCGCCCTGCGCATTGCTGTTCGCAACCACAAACGAGCGGTACAGATCAAGCGCCCGCGTTGTCCCCATTCCCTGCGCCGTGATGGTCCCGACAATATCTGTCGGAACAGATCCGACCGGCAACGGAGTCTGCAATCCCGGCAAGGGAATCAGTGCCTCTGGCGTACCAACGAGTTCCAGTGTTGGGATCAATTCGGCAACCACGGCTAGTCCCGGAACAACGGAAGACCGGCAAAACGGCTCGTCGGCACATCCCGCTTCGGCAGAACATCCGCCAGGATCGCCTGCTCGTCCCGAAGAGGCCGCCGCTTAAATGGCAGACGCGGCATCGGTCCATCCAGCTTCTGCAGCGAGAACACAAGTGGACGTTTGTGCGTACTGGGCAGGTACATCGGCGTTCCTTCCATCAAGATGATTTGCGTTTGGCGAATTGCCTGACTTCATCCTGATCCGGCCGTGATTCGGCCGATACCGTAACCATGCGCATTCCGTCGCACCCCGCATACGTATCCCCAGCCAACGCCCTACCTATGCCCCGCACCCAACCCCCTCCAACGCCACAATTCCGCCCCACCGAACCCACCGGACGTAGTCACGGGACCGCCGTGTCCCGTCTCGGCCAAAGGTCGAGGTCGCCCGAGGGCGATAACCGTGCCACCACACCCGCGGCCACGCCGATCACCCCGAGTCTCGCCAACGCCACCATCCCTCGCAACCCAAACCACCGAACGTAGTCACGGGACCGCTGTGTCCCGTCTCGGCCAAAGGTCGAGGTCGCCCGAGGGCGATAACTCTCCCAACACACCCGCTGCCACGCCGAACTCCCCAGGCAACCATCTCCCCCGGCTCCAACCTCTGTCCCTGCAAGGGACATATCGCGCTCAGCACCGCGTTTCAACGTGGTGCCGCGCCAGTCCCTCAACGCTCGCCACCCACGGCCGTACGCCCACCACCTCAGCCCCACCAACCAAATCACGCAAAAGTCCACAATTCCCCGCATAAACCCCTTCCCAAAGTGCTAAATCTGTGATAATATTCACAAGTTGTGAAGCAGTTCACGCAAGTGACAACACTTCACCCGTTCCGCCGGCCGGACCGACCGCGGAACAGACGCTTACGTTCGTGCAGTGACGTCCGATCTCGGGCAGTACGTGCGCCAGGGCTTTGTCCCAACCTCCGTCGCAGCGCTCGCGACGTTTGGCCACCAATGCTCCCAACCATCCGTCACCCAATCGCAACGGGCCAGGTCCAATCCGACCCCACAATGGTTCGATTTTCCTTTAATGCCGCCGGCGATTCCCTCATCGCCTTCAAAAGGAGCTGGATGCCTTGACCGATTCCTTGCAAACATTTGACGTTGGAAAGATTGACGCCCTCGTCGCCGAAACCGTCGGCCACGACGATAAAGTTGATATCCCCGAAGAAATTCAAACCCAAATGGCGGGCGACGCCGATGAGCCCGAACACGACCTCGAACGGGACCTCGATGTCCTCCAACGCCTCGATCCTAACTTCATCAACGACCCCGTTCGCCTCTACCTCCGCGAAATCGCCGAAACCCCCCTCCTCACGCACCAGCAGGAAATTGACCTCGCCAAGCGCGTCGAGCTCGACGATGCCGAAGCTACCCAACTCTTCGTCCGCGCCAACCTCCGCCTCGTCGTCTCGATCGCCAAGCGCTACGTCAATCGCGGCCTGACCCTCCTGGACCTCATCCAGGAAGGCAACATCGGCCTCATGCGCGCCGTCCAGAAGTACGACTGGCGCAAGGGCTTCCGCTTCAGCACCTACGCGACCTGGTGGATTCGCCAGGCCATTACCCGCGCCATCGCCGACCAGAGCCGGACCATCCGCCTCCCGGTCCACATGGGCGATTCCATCTCCCGCTACCGCAAGACCCTCAACATCCTCGCCCAGGAGCTCGGCCGCCAGCCAACTCCCGAGGAAGTTGCCGAGGCCATGATGGTCGCGCCCGAGAAGATCCATCAGATCGTCCAGGCCGCCCAGCGCACCATCTCCCTCGAAACCCCCATCGGCAGCGAGGACGAGACCAGCCTCGGCGATCTCATCGCCGACGAGGTCTCCGAGACCCCGTACGAAGCCGCCAGCGAATCCATGCTCAAGCGCGATGTCAGCGCTGCCCTCGATACGTTGACGCCACGTGAGAAACTGGTACTGCAGCTGCGGTTTGGCCTCGGTCACAGCCACCAGCACACCCTGGCTGAAGTCGGAGAACAACTCCAGATCAGCCGGGAGCGCGTCCGCCAGATCGAGAACGAAGCCCTCCAAAAGCTTCGCCGCCTCGATGGCGATCGCCTCTTCGCCTATCACCAGGAGCTCTAACCTCTGGATCTGCCTGACGAACGCAGTCAATCCGACCAGCCTCCGCGAGGGGGTTGGTCTGTTTTCTGCTGCCCAAGCAATCGTTGTGCACCGGCTTCATGCGGCGCCCTGAATCCGGATCGGCCGCTCCACGATGGATAGCATCCTCAAGCTGGGCGCCATCTTCGCCCTCGTCGCCATCAATGGCATCTTCGTCGCCGCCGAATTCGCCCTCGTCAGCGCCCGCCCCACCCGCATCGATCAACTCGTCGCCGAAGGCAATCGCTGGGCCAGGCTCGTCAAACGCGCCATGGCCGATCCCAACCGCTTCATCTCCGCCGCTCAGGTCGGAATCACCATGGCCAGTCTCGGTCTTGGTTGGTTGGCCGAGCCCGCTGTCGCCGACCTGCTCATTCCCATCTTCGAACCCATCCTCGGCGAAAACAGCGTCATCGGCGCTCACCTTGTCTCGGCCCTGATCGCCCTCTTCATCGTCACCCTGCTCCACATCGTTCTCGGCGAGCAGGTCCCCAAGATGATCGCGCTCCAGCGTTCAGAAGCCACCATCCTTGCCATTACCCCGATCGTTTCCGCCATCGCTGTCCCGTTCCGGCCCCTCATCGCCATCCTCTACTGGCTGACCGATGTCGTTCTCCGCATCATCGGCCTCAAATGGGAAGGCGAACAACACCTCGTCTATTCAGAAGACGAACTCAAACTCATGATCACCGCCAGCCACCAGAAAGGCATCCTCGACGAAAACGAGGAAGCGATGATCAACCGCGTCTTCGGATTCGCCGAGATCACGACCGAGCAGGTCATGGTCCCCCGCACCGAAATTGAATCTATCCCGATCGATTCAACCCTCGACGAGGTCACGCAATTCGTCGCCGATTCCGGACACTCCCGCTACCCCGTCTACGGCGAGAACATCGACGATATCCGCGGCGTTTTCCACGCCAAAGATCTCTTCCGCCTCCTCGCCCGCAACGAGCAGCACCGCTTCAGCCTCCGCCGCATGATGCGTGTTCCGCTGATGGTCGCCGAGTCCACCAATCTCGACGATCTCCTCCAGCGCATGAAACGCGAACGCACCCAGATCGCCATCGTCGTCGACGAATACGGCGGCACCGCCGGCATGGTCACGCTGGAAGATGTCCTCGAACGCATCATCGGCGATGTCCAGGACGAGTTCGAAACGGCCGATGACGATGTCGAGGTCGACGAGGCCAATGGCACCTCGACGATCAGCGGGCTGCTCTCCCTGGTCGATTTCAACGAACGCTTCGATCTGGAACTCGAAGATCCCTACTACAACACCATCGGCGGGTACGTCTTCGGCCAGCTCGGCCGTCGCCCGGAAGTCGGCGACGAAGTCACAACCGACGACCTCACCCTCACCGTCTCCAAACTCGACGGTCTCCGCATCGACCGCCTGGTCGTCAACCGCCTCCCCATCACCCACCTCAACGTCGCCACTGCAGAACCCGAACCAGCCCCCGAGGAACTCCCCGTCCCCTAACCCCCGTCAACTGACAACGGCCATGACTTGTAGCGCCGCATTGCAATGCGGCAATAACCCACCACAACATGCCGAATAACTAACCGCATACACCCGGACGCTTCCGCTCACTACGGCCTGCCGAATAACTATCCGCGCACGCCCCACGCCTGCGAAACCACCAACATCACCTGACTCCACCCCGGTATACGATTCGCGCATGCAACCAATCGCCCAGAGGATGTGATCACCACTCGTGACCGAACCAGACTTCCGCACCCTCCACTACCTCGCCGATGACAATGCGTCCGCCTTCCACAAGGATCGCTACTACACCTACGCCGGCCTCACCCACCTCCTGCAAACCTGGCAATCGCGCTACCCGGACCTCCTCGCGATCTCGACCATCGGCACAAGTTCCGAAGGCCGCTCTATCCCCCTCGCCATCGTCACCAATCAGACCACCGGCCCCCACTACACCAAGCCCGCCTACTACATCGACGCCGAAATCCACGCCGCCGAGGTGACCGGCTCATCGGTCGCCCTCGGCACAATCGATCATCTCCTCTCCGGCTACGGCGCCGATCCTGTCATCACCGATCTTCTCGATCACACCACCCTCTACGTCGTCCCCCGCATCGCCGTCGACGCCGTCGAAACATTCCTCCTCACCACCAAGGACGCCCGCTCGTCCTACGTCGGCGTCACCAATCCCACCTCCGGCCTGATCCCGTCCGACCTCAACGGCGACGGCCTCGTCTCCTCCATGCGGTTCAAAGACCCCGCTGGCCCCTGGAAGATCTCGGCTACAGACAATCGCGTCATGATCCGCCGCGAACCGAACGAATACGGCGGCGAGTACTACGTTGTCATCCCCGAAGGCGAGATCGCCAACTGGAATGGCGGACCGATCAATCTCGCCCGCAGCGCCTTCAGCACCGGTCTCGATTTCAATCGCAACTTCCCGCATTGGTGGCAACCCGCCTGGAAGCAGCCCGGCTCCGGCCAATACCCTCTCGCCCAACCCGAACCCAGAGCCGTCGCCGATTTTGTCCTCGCCCACCCTAACATCCACGGCTCCCTCCACCACCACACCTCGATCGGCTGCATCCTCCGCCCCTCTGCCACGTACCCCGACAGCGAAATGCCTCCGCTCGACCTCCGCGCATACAAGACCACCGGCGGCATCGTCGCCGAACTCACCGGTTACCCACTGATCAACATCTTCAGCGAGAACCCCATCTCCCCCGGTAAACCCGGCTTTGGCATCTCGTTCGACTGGATGTTCGATCAGGCCGGCGTCTTCGCCCTCGCCACCGAACTCTGGTCCTTCGTCCACACGGTTGGCCTCACCCCCACCCCACTCGCCGAGCAAATCTTCAACCGCAGCGAAGCCGACGACATTGCCATCCTCCGCTATTTCGACGAGCACACCAACGGCCGCGGCTTCACACCCTGGACCGCACTCGATCATCCCCAGCTCAGTCGTGTCGAAATCGGCGGTTGGGAACGCAAGTTTGGCCTGATGAACCCTCCCGGCCCGCTCCTCCCCGCCGAGATTGATCGCCTCATCCCCGCCACCCTGGCCGCCATGGGCACGCCCGCCCGCCTGCGCATCATCGATTCCGGCGCCGAACACCTCGGCGACAATCTCTGGCGCGTCTGGCTGAACATCGCCAACGATGGCTTCCTCCCCACCTACGGCAGTGAAACCTGGCGCCAGACCGGCAACGCCAAACCCGTCACCGCCACACTCGATCTCCCCGCAGGTGCCTCGCTGCTCGATCCTGCAACCGCCACCCGTGACCTCGGCCACCTCCCGGGCCGCGTCAGCGATTACGCCTCATTCCGCCACGACGGTGACTACTCCCACCTCACGCGCGCCCACACCGAATGGTTTGTCCGCGCCCCAGCCGGCACCCAACTCACCGCCACCATCACCACCCCCCGCGCCGGCACAAAAACCACAACAATCAACCTGGCCTGATCCATTCCCCATCACCCAACCCACCCCTGTGGCACCGCATCCATCGAAGCTTCGAACGTCATCGGGTAACCGCCAGTTCCAGTCCGTTTTACCCGACTTTGTTCAGCTAGCGATGGACTCTTGAAACTTGAGAACTTGGTTGGGTAGTCGACCTGCCTGAGTCGGTTTCAACCGACGGAATAGCTAGCGCGGGATCTTTAGTCCCGCGCGGTCACGACGACTACCTGAATTGATAGGCAACTCTCATCAATCCGTCGCGTCAGCGGGCGACTTCCTGATTTGATTGTCAACCTTTTTGACCTGTGGGAACCGATACCCTGGTGGCCTGCGAAACCTCCACCGACCCGTGATCAAGTCGCTCGGCTAAATCTCGCTCGGCCGGTCCCGGATCGTCTGCGCCGCAACATCGATCTTCTGCGTGAAGTACAACGACCCCACCACGAAGATCAGCCCGAAGTAGAACGGAAACCGGTACCCCAGCGTGTCCCACAACGTCGCGCCAATTACCGGCACAAAGATCGCGGTGAGGTGCGCCAGCGAAACCCCCATCGCCAGGGTCGGCGCCAGATCCTCCCGTTTCGCCACCTTCTTGATGTACGTCGTCGTCCCGATACTCAGCAGTGTCAGGAACTGATAAAGCAGGTAACACGCGTACGCGACCCACACATTCGGAGCCAGCGCAAAACCCAGAAACGTCACAAAGTGCAGACAATACGCGACGGTCAGAACGCGCCGCTCGCCATACCGGTCAATCATCCGACCAACCGGCTCGCCCAGCAGAAACTTGAGCAATGCCGCAAAAATCAGCATCAGAATGACATTCTTCGCCGGCGCGTCGAACCGCTCCACCAGCACGAACAGACCGAACGCAAAATAGATCTGCTGCCGGCTGCCATCCAGCGTCGTCAGCACGTAGTACAGCCAGTAGTGCGGATCCCAGGTGATCTTTGGCGCATTCGCCGCAATCTGCCGATCCCGTGCCGACTCCGGAAACCGGCGAATGATGAACGCCCCGGCAACGGCAAACGTCCCCGCAAACACCCAGAAGAAGCGGAGAATCGGATCCTGCTCGTTATCGGCCATCAGCCAATCCGCGCCCTGCAGGGTCAGCCACACCAGCAACAGCGCCAGGAATGTCCCCAGGAAACCGATCCCCTGCAATCGCCCGAGCGTCGACCCCTCCTCACCATGCCGCGCCAGCGACAACCCCAGCGCGTATTGCAGTTGCAACCAGGAGTGGTATCCAACCGACGCAATCAGGATCGGGATAATTGC
>JAPXRQ010000057.1:0-15599 GCA_033813515.1 Thermomicrobiales bacterium | reverse complement strand
CCACCACCCGCGCCAGCTTCTACATTTACAACACGCGCGAGGATGTCGATCGTTTGGTCGCCGCTGTTCTCCGCGCCAAGCACGTTTTCGGAGTCGACTAACCAATGGACTCGATGTATCGGGAAATCATTCTCGAGCACCACAAAACACCGCACAACTTCGGCACGCTCGATCCCGCCGATTACACCGCCGAGGACACTAACCCCCTCTGCGGCGATCAGATCCGCATGGACCTGCGTGTCGAGAACAACATCGTCACCGATGTCGCCTTCACCGGCCGCGGCTGTGCGGTCAGCATCGCCTCGGCTTCGATGCTCACCGATATGGTCAAGGGCATGAGCCTCGATGAGGTCCGCGCGATCTCGAAGGACGACATGCTCGAGGAAATCGGCATCCCGGTCAGTCCGGCCCGGATCAAGTGCGCCACCCTCGGCCTGAATGTCCTCAAACTCAGCCTCGCCCTTGGCGACGAGTTCCACCACCACGACGCCGAATGACGTACACGCTCACCTTCTACCCGGTCGCCAAAACCACTGATATCGGACCCGGCGAACTCAAATACGTCGAGGTCGGGCCGGATTACGAGCCCGTCTGCCTGATCAACTACGACGGTGGCTTCTATGCCCTCGGCGACTGCTGCACCCACCAGGACGCCTCACTGAGCGACGGCGAAATCGTCGGCGATGAACTCGAATGCCCGCTCCACGGCGGCGCGTTCGAGATCAAAACCGGCAAACCCGCCAGCATGCCCGTCGTCACCCCCGCCGAGGTCTACCAGATCAAAATCGAAGGCGACCAAATCCTCATCGGCATCTAACCCACCCCGCGCCCGGCCCTGTAGGGACGATCATCAGATCGTCCGTCCCTCCCCTATCACACGCTAGCGTAACGGGGAACCTACTTCTGTGGCGCTCCTCGCCGAGTCCAACTTCTCGCAGAGACCGGCAACGCAGTCCCGGCACCGCCATGTGCCGGCTCGATCACGGATCGAGGTCGCCCGAGGGCGAAAACGCTCCAGCAATACCCCTCCACACGCCGAAATTACCATCGCCTTAGGCAACCACCACGGTTTCGAAGAGCTCCTCTCCCAATCACATCAAAGCCAGAGGCCCGGTTTTGATGGAAATCAATGATATGTAAGCGCTACCATTTCGTTAGCATCGCTGCACAACATCACATTACTAATTCGCACGCCAGGCACCGAGTCACCGATGACCACCGCCCCCGACCAGCCGCGAATGTCAGCAGCCGCATCCCCGAGCGAACTTCTCGGCCGCGCGGCAGATCTCTCCGCGCTCACGGCTCTTTTCACCTCCGGCCGCTACCCGGTCGTCACCCTCACTGGCATCGGCGGCATCGGAAAAACCACCCTCGCCCGCGCCCTCGCCACCTCACTCCAGCCAGCATTCCCCGCCGCATCAATCTGGATATCCCTAACCGACACCAGCGATCCTTCCTCCCTCCGCCGCGATCTCGGCTACGCCCTCGGCGGCGATGGCTCCGAAGATGACACCGCCACCAAAATCCATGAAGCAGCCGCAACCGGACCAACGCTCCTGGTGATCGATGGGGCCGATTCCCTCGCCATCGCCCCTGCGCTCACAGCCCTCATCCGCGAATGGCCAAGCCTCCGGATCCTCGTCACCGCCCGCATGCCACTCCAGATTCCCGGCGAGTGCGTCGTCCCGCTCGATCCCCTTGCGATCTCGCCCGCTGCCGAGCTCTTCCTCCAACGCTGGGACTTACTCCCGCCTTCTACGCACCGCCAGTCTCCCGATCCCGCTGTCGTCGAGCAGATCTGCCGCAGCCTCGATGGCATTCCCCTCGCGATCGAACTCGCCGCCGGCTGGGGACGCACCTACACCGCCGAGGAAATCCGCGCCCACATCGCCACCCGTCTCGATCGCCTGGTCGATACCCGCGCCGGACACCACCCCACCCAACGCACCATGGAAGACGTCATCCGCTGGAGTTTCGAGCGCCTCGATCCCGACCAACAGGCATTGCTCATTCGCCTCTCGCCATTCGTCGGCGGATTTGCCCTGGATCTCGCGAGCCTCATGGCACGCGGGCACACCGCTGGTGCCCCATATCCCTTTGCGAACGGATTCGGCGTCCCCTACTACGCCGAACGCTCATCCGGCCGGAACTTTCCGCTCGAGGAGTGGGATGGACCTTCCCTGCGCGGGATCAATCTCGATCCGCTGGCGATAGATCCAATCCAGGAACTCGCCAACCTCCACGAGCTCGGACTGATACAGCGCCTCGAATCTGCTGGTTCCAACTCCCGCTTCCGCCTTCTCGATCCCGTTCGGGAGTTCCTGTTGGCCTGCATGATCGATCCCGCCATATCGACCCCCATCCACCATGCTTTTGCCGCCAGCATTTGTGCTCTGTACGAGGCCGGCGTCGAGGGTATCTACGTCGCCAGCCGAACGACCGTCCCACGACTCCGCCTCGAACGGTCACTGCCGAATTTCCGTGCGGCCATGACATGGCTTCTCGATCAGGGACCGGCTGGAACCGAACTCGCCCAGCGCCTGGCCGGCTGCTCCTGGATCTTCTGGCAGCAGAACGGCCGCATCGAAGAGGGACGATCCTGGCTGCAGCGGGCATTTGCCGATCGGCAGGACACCTGGCCCGTCGCCACCTCGCTCCCTGCCCTCGGCTTCCTGACCTGGATTCAGGGCGACGACATCGAGGCGGAGCGCATCCTCATGCAGTCCATTCCGCTCGCCGCCAGGTACGGATGCCTGGCCAGCGAAGGCTCCGCCTGGCTCTATCTCGCCCTCGTCTCCTGGCGCAAAGAGCCGCCGGACTTCAAGCAGATGGTCGCCAATCTCGACCGCGCCATGGAATTGCTCCGCCCGGTCGAAGAGCAACCCGCCCTCGGGGTCTGTTGCCAACTTTATGGCGTCGTTGCGCATATGAATGGAGATGCCGAGCGAGCACTGGCCTACCAGAATGAAGCGCTCGAGATTTTCACAGCCAATGGCTTCGAGTGGGGCATTGCCTCCGCCATGCTTTACAGCGGCACCCTCATGGTCATGGCCGAAAATCCCCCGCGCGATCAGTTGGCCGATGGTATCGGTCGCCTCGCGGAAGCCTACGGTCGGTATTCGGAGATGGGCGATCTCTGGGGCATCGGAGGATCAACCGCCATGTTCGGAGCAATCGGCCTGCAGACCGGTCGCACAGAGCTCGGCGGCCAATTGATCGGCGCCGCCCAGGACGCCCTCCGCCGTGGCAAGAGCTTCCTGCCGCCCATCTACGAGGACGTCGTCACCCAGGCGTCGGCCGGACTCATCGCCGGGGTAGGGAATCAGGCAGCCCAGGCGCTTATGAACCACGGCGCCGCCTGGACCGCCACCGAGCGGGACGACGCAATTGGTGCGCTGCTGATGGACCTCATGGCCGAACCCGAAGCGCCAACACCCGTGCCAGCGCCCGCTCCCATTCGCCTCACCAATCACCAGATCGCAATCGTCCGCCTCCTCGCCGAAGGCCTCAAACCGCCCCAGGTCGCCCAACGCCTCGGCCGCCATCCCAGCTCGGTCTATGAAGCCATCGAGCGCATCCAGCTCCGATTAGGCGTCAACAAATGGGAACAAATAGTCCCCACCGCCCAATCCCAAAACCTCCTCCCCTAAAAAACCCGGAATTTGTACAGCGATATTCATAAAACCCGGAAATTCCCTAGCGGCCGGCTTATTGATGTGTCCGCCTCGCTCCCATATCGTGATTGCACCGCTTGGTTCTAATTGCCTTACGTGGAGCTACGAAGCTGATGCGCCGATTGTTTTGGATAGCTGCGGCCCTTCTCTTGATAAACGTGTTCTCAGCACTAGGGGGGATCTCTCCGACCGTTGTTGAAACATCCGCAGCGGAGATGAACGCTGTTGAAGTCACGTACGAGGCACATCCCGATGTTCCCGTCGACCTCCGTGAACCGCTGCAGGACGCACTCCGATCGTCATCACTTGTTGCAGAGTCAACTGACTTGTTTTGGGTAACTGCATGGAGGCAATCCAGTGATTGGGCCCAAATCACGGTGGCCGACCAGGTAGTGATTGACGCTGGCTGGGAGGGAGGATTTCCAGATGGCCTAATCCTTGACGTTTTGCTTCACCAGTCGTTGGGCAGTTCTTGGGAGGCGGAGGTTATTGGAGATCCGATCAACCATCGGCTTTACGACACCGTCCCGGCGGGCTTTATGGAAAAACTCGGTGGATTCTCGGAATCGCAGAATCAGGTTTTGAAATTGCCTTGGACTGCTGGGCAGGATTGGCGTAAGACGCAGGGTTGGCATGTTCCTGGTGACACTCTGTTTGGCAACGGCAATGCCATCGATGTCGCCCCCGTTAACACGTCTAACCCTTCAGTAAATAAGGCGGTACTCGCAGTAGGCGTTGGTGTGGTCAGTCAGCGATGCGCCGACGCGACTCAGGTCAACATTAGACTAGCTACCAATGACGGTGATTTCTACTACGTTCATTTGCAACCTGGAACCGTGAGGACAGATCTTTACGGTAAGACAGTCCAGCGGGGACAGTACCTGGGTCAGATTCGTACTGCAGCTGGATCGTTTAGCAACACTTGCGGTAGCGGCAACAATCCTCATCTTCATCTCGAAGTACCGAACCGAAACTTCACCATTGATGGAGCAAACATCAACACTATAGCAACATCGGCGAATCAGAGTTACTGGCCGTCTACCAACACCCGGATAGACGATGGAACCACTAATCCGTGCGGCGCCAACGAGTTGCGGGTCACTGCGAACCTCACAATCAACCCATCAGGCCCGAATACTGCACAGAATGTCACCGGCACATTCTCAGTCCGGAACACTGGGTCGTGTAATGTGAATCTCCTTGCGCTCGTAATCGGGGGACGCGGACCTGGAAACGCGATCGAAGACTCTCCTCGGAACAACAACGTAACAATTGCGGCAGGCGCAACCTACAACTATTCCACATCGCGCACGTTCCCGATCGCCGGCAGTTACAACTTCGATGTCAAGGCATGGGTGAGCGGAGATTGGTGGCTAACTGTTGCGGGTGCGTCCGGTGTTACTACGGCACGCTCTGTCACGGTTGCAGCGGCTCCGGTCTGCGGACCCAATATGTTGCGAGTTTCTCAGAGTGTATCGATAGGCGGCGCAACCGCCGTTGATGCCAATACTCCAGTGACAGCGACCTACTCCGTGCGGAACACGGGTTCGTGTGCAGTGACCCTCGGAGTGATTGGTTTAGGCGCCCGTGGCCCCGCTGAAGAGAATCTCGATTTTCCCTATCAACCGAACGTGACGATCCAGGCTGGCGCTACCTGGAGTTACTCAGGTACACGGCAGTTCACACTTTACGGTTCGCACTACCTGTTTGCCACCTACCAGACAACTGGTGGCGTCTGGAGCGGAATATCAGCTGAATCAACTCAGACGACCTCGCTCGCGTTCACTGTTAGGTCTCAATGCGGAGCCCAGGCGCTTCGCGTCTCAGAGAGCGTGTCCGTAGGTGCGAGCAACACAGTTGACGCCAACACGGACGTTTATGCGACATACGATGTCCAGAACACAGGCACTTGCGCCGTAACAGTGAACCGAATTGGCCTTGCAGCGCGCGGCCCCAACGATGAACACCTCGATTTCCCGTATCCAGTAGGTTCGGTAACAATTCAGGCTGGTCAGACCTTTCATTTTGCAGAGAACCGTCAGTTCGCCCTTTACGGGACCCACAACCTATATGCCACGTACGAGACAACTGGAGGTATCTGGTATTCGATTCCCGCCAAACCATCCAAAGTGTCCTCTCTCTTGGTCACAGTTAAGTCTCAATGCGGGCTTGGCGCACTCAGGAGAACTAGTCGATTCGACATCCCTCTGGTTGTCACAGAAGGATCCGTCGTGACGGCGACGTTCACGTTCAAGAACACCGGCACCTGCTTCGTCACAATACCCAAACTCGGTGTTCGAGTCATAGATTCAAACTCCGATCCTGTGGAATCTCCATTTGTCTCGAATATCACGTTGGGAGTGGGTGAATCGTACGAATTCACCGGAAGTGTGACCTTTCCATCGACACCCGGTTACGTTGCGATGGCTGTTTATCAAGACGCGAACGGAACCTGGAACTCACCGGAGGGACCGGAGATGTCCTGGTGGGTGATTCAGGTGGACCCGGCGCCCCCGACGGCCACTGATACGCCCACGTACACTGTCTCTCCGACGGAAACGGCGACCTCGACTCACACACCAACTCCATCGAATACCCCGTCTCCAACATCCAGCGGTACGGTTACCGCCACATCAACCGAATCGCTGACTCCGTCGAGTACTGCGACCTTTACGCCTCAGGCACCGACATCCACCTTCACGCCTGATTCTCCAACCTCGACTTGGACGCCTCAGGTTCCAACGGCCACCTTCACCCCAGCACCTCCAACCTCCACCTGGACAACGGTCGTCATCACCGCCACCTTCACGCCTCAGGTTCCAACGGCCACCTTCACCCCAGCACCACCAACGTCAACCTGGACGCCGGTCGTCATCACCTCGACCTTCACCCCAGCACCGCCAACCTCCACTTGGACGCCGGTCGTCATTACGGCGACCTTCACCCCGGCACCGCCAACCTCAACCTTCACTCCGGTCGTCATCACCGCCACCTTCACGCCTCAGGTTCCAACGGCCACCTTCACCCCAGCACCTCCAACCTCCACTTGGACGCCGGTCGTAGTCACCGCCACCTTCACCCCGCAAGCGCCGACCTCGACCTTCACTCCGGTCGTCGTAACGTCGACCTCGACTCAGGCGGTGCCGACCTCAACCTTCACCCAGCAGCCACCCACGGCCACCAACACACCCAAGCCAACGGCCACACCCAAACCGGCGACGCCCAAGGTCACGCTCGACAAGGACAAGTCAAAGTTCAACGGCTGGGTCACCGCATCGTTCACTGGCTTCAATCCCGGCGGCATCATCACCCTGCGCTGGTCCGATGGAACGGTCCTCGGCCAGACGTCCGCAACCTCAACGGGCTCGGGTTCACTCCGCTTCCGCACACCGCTGGTTGCTCTCGGCGATTACCTGGTTGAGGCCAGCAACAACTTCGGTCAGGCGGCCTCCTCCAATCTCCGAGTCATCCCGCGCATCATGCTCGCCCCGGCAGACAGCGGACCGGTCGGCACCCGCTTCCGTGTCTACTTCTACGGATTTGCGGCTGGAGAGGCGGTCGATATCCGATTCTACGGTGCCGATGGCGTCAGTTATCAGATACTGAAGCAGGTCACCATTGCCTCCAACGGACGCGCATCTACCTTGGTCTATGTCCCCGCTGGAGCCACGATCGGCGGCCACAAGATCTCGGGCAATGTCGTCGGTGTGCCTCGCAGCGCCTCCACCACGTTCACCGTCACGCGTGCCGCCGCCAACAGCGCCGAGGACCCAACAACGGTGCCCTCGCCGTCAGTAACCGAGACACTTGTCGCGACAATCACGCCTATCCCCACCGCAACGGCAACCGAGATCGCCATTCCAACCGATACACCGGTTGTCGAACCCACCGTGACGGAAACTCCTCGCCCAACCGACACAGCCACACCGGAACCAACCGCGACCGAACCACCCATCGAACAACCAACAGCAACCGAAGTGCCTCCAACAGACCCATCAACCCCGGAGGCACCGGCGTCCGGTAGTAATCTACTGCCCATCTGGCGCCACGCCGCCTAAGATCGGCAAACAACCAAACAGCTAACAAGCCCGGAGACACAACCTCCGGGCTTGTTTCTGCCATCAGACCACCAAGCTACTAGTTTCCAAATCCGTCTCCGCCAACGACCTCGAAGAGGTCAGCATCCATAGCGCCTGGCTTTAGCCTGGCGCGTCCCCGGCTGGAAATCGCACCGAACACCGCGTTTCAATGTGGCGCAACCCCGAACACGAACGACGAGCACGAACACGAAAAAGGGCCGGTCCGGGAATCCCTCCCCAAACCGGCCCAACATCCAACGTTCAACATTCGACCTGCAACGTTCTCAGGTATTACTCACGCCCCGGTTCGTCTGCCGCATGCTCACCTCGGTCACCCCAAGGATCGCCTTCACATGGTCCTCGACCTTGTTGATATTCGGCACCGTCTCCAGCACAATCGACCGGCTCTCACCCTGCGGCGTAATCACCAGCGTGCCCGACTGCAGCAGCAGATACTCGAATACGTCGGTGATTTCCTTCTCCAGTTTGATCCCTGGAGCCGGCAACCGCTGAATCCCGCCCAAAATCCCGTGGTGGTGAATCAGTTCATTCGACAACACTTCCCAGTAGTCTACAAAGCGGTGGATCACCCAAACGGCCAGCAGAACGACAAACATCAGCAGGAAGTACAGCCAGTAGAAGGTCGCGTTCATCGTCGGCTTCAGTTTGCCCGTCTGATCAGAGAGAAACGGGAAGAACTCCGTCCGCTGATTGATCAGGACGGCCGCCAGAATGATCGCTACCACCGAGAACACCAGTGTCAGCGAGGCCGTCCGCGGAAAATCGAACGCCAGCACGCACAAATTGAACCCAAACACAATCAGGAAGGCCGCGCCCCAGGCATGCGGCTGTCCAACATCCATGCTCCGGAAAATGGCGCAAATCAGCGCCATGATCATCGTCGGATACAGGAACACAACCTTGGGATAGGTCCGAATAATGATCCGCTCAACATCATTGGACTGGTTGAACAAATGAAACCCACCCTTTTTCGGCTCCTCTGCCGACTTGGCGGACGACCTGGGCGCGGGAGTCGGCGGTACAGTGACAGGCGAATCAGCGGATCCCGATGTATCGGTCATGCGAATTGAACTCCCCCAAAGATCTCGGCACACGCCGTGCTCGCCGCAATTCGGCGTGGCAGGACGTACAAAGCATATAGCACCTGTACGTTCACGTAGAGATCCGCGAACGGGACCAATTGCCCAACTCAGGAAGGTGTCTGCTCGGACCGGCGGACGCGCGGAGCAGTCCGTCCCCACAAATGCCCGACAAACACCGCCGCCGCCGCAATCTGCAGAACCGACGCCAACACGAGCAGCCAGAAGGTCGTATCGCTGGCGTGTCCGGCTCGCTCCCATGCCTCGGCCAACACACGGATGGCCAGCCCCGTATTGAGACAGCCGACAGCTACCAGCGCCAGACGCTCGTCATACCCAAGCGGCCGTCGTTCGCTTCGTTTGCGCGGCAGCAGCCAGTAGGCAATACCCAGCGCGAACTGCAGGAACCAGCCAACAAACAGCATGTGCCCGTGGCCCGGCGTGAACCAGAGCCGCCACTCGCCCGGCATCTTGCGATCGGTCAGCATCAACCCGCCGATCGTGAACCCCACGAGCAGCCACACCAGCGATGTCCGCACCATCACGCTGGTCAGTTTGTCCATCAACCTGCCATCTCTGCCGGAGAGGGGCGCGATCCCGGCCACGCAATGGTCAGGAGAAACGCACTCTTCTCCACCGCCTGCACCGAATGACGTACCCCAGGTTCCATCGCAACCAGCTCACCGGGAAGCAGATGCGCCGAATCCTGCCCGGATTGCACATCGATCGCACCGGCAATGCAGTGAATCGTGATTCCGCCCGGCGCGCTGTGCTCCTTCAGCCCGCCACCGGCAGCCAGATTCACCAGAACCAGCCGCAAACTTTCAGTCTTCAGCAATGTCACCGATTGCGGACCTCGCTGTAGCGCGTCATCATCCTGCACCACATTGTGCGCCAAGGCAAAATAGCCAGCAAATCCATCCATTGAATGTCCTCTCTCCTGCCGCCAGACTCGTTCGTCAGTCTTGCATGAGCCACGCAACAAAGTCGCAACAACGGGCCAGCACCGACCCGAAAATACGCGTGCTCCAGGTCGGGCGTAAGAAACCCCTGCTCTGATCCGTAGTTCAGATGCCGGATCGTCCGGTCACAAATCCGACAGATTGAGGAAACGCGTGTTCGAGCACCCTGGACAACCAAATGACGGCCCCGCGCCCAGCGACGCGGACCTCGTCAAGGCCGCCCAATGCGCATTGCCTGCCTTCGAGCATCTCTACCGGCGCTACATCGCCGACGTCTATCGCTTCTGCCTCCGCCGTCTGGTGAACGAGGCCGATGCGGCGGATGCGACAAGTCAGGTCTTCAGCAAGGCCCTGATCAATATCGGCAAGTGCGATCCATCGATGTTCCGCCCCTGGCTCTTCACCATCGCCCGCAACACCGTCACCGATACCTGGCGCGCCGCCAGACCCGGCTCCGCCATTGACGAAGCCTTCGACATCGCCGATCACGCCCGCGGACCGGAAGACCTCGCCATCGCCTCACAGGACGCAATCGATCTTCGGGCGAAGGTCGCACTCCTCTCGGAGGACCAACGCGCCGTCATCGAACTCCGCCTCGCCGGCCTGACCGCCGCCGAAATCGCGGAATCGCTCGGAAAAACCCGTAACGCCGTCGACCAGATTCAGTTCCGCGCTATTGCTCGTTTGCGCACCTTGCTCACTCCGCCCGTCGCGGCAGGAGGTCTCCAGTCATGACTGCCCCCCAATTCCCCTCCGAAGCGCACCTCAGTCAGGTCTGGGACGACCTGGTCAACGGCACCCTGACCACGACTCCCATCGATCCCGACGCGCAGTTCATCTCCCGATTGCACGCGCAATTGGCGCTGCCTGCCCCGTCCGCGAAGCTTGAAGAGGCGATCTGGGCATCGGTCGCATCGGCTGCGGTCGCTTCCCTCGCGGAAACACCACAGCAGCTCTCGGAAACCCGACCATCACTGCTCGCCCGCGTGCTCGCCTTGCTGCCTGCCATCGCCTGGGCGATGATCGCCGGTGGGCTGGGTGGCTTCATCGCCGGCATCGTTTCGCGCATCTCCATGCGTCTTTCCGGTCTGCTGACGATCGAGGCGAACCGATTTCTCCATACCGATGCCGATGCCACAGTTGGGCGGTTCACCCTCGGCGGTACGCTCTTCCTTGGTGGACTCGGGGCGTCGGCCGGATTACTGACCGTTGGCTTCTACGTCCTTATCCGATCCCGGCTCCCGTTTACCGGAATGCGCCGGTCGCTGGTCTTCGCCACCATACTCTTCCTCGTCTTCGGATACGTGCTCATGGATCCCACCAACCCGGATTATCACCGCTTTGGACCAGCCTGGATCAATGTCACCTCGTTCAGCCTGCTCTACTTCGTCATGGGCATCACCGTCGCCGAACTCTACGAACGCCGTCCCCGCGCCTTTTCTCCTGCCCGCCAGCGTTCGAATCCGCGCTGGCTCCAGGTGCTCACAACCCCGATCTACCTTGCCCTCATTGGCGCTGGACTCTTCTTCGCGCTCATCACCATCATCTTTGGCGCGATGGTCTTGCTCATTCCGGCCGTGGCCCTGGGTGTCTGGCTTGTCGCCCAGACCGGTATCCACCGCCGCCTGTCTTTCACGTTTGTGCCCATGGTCGTCAGACAGTGGGGAGTCTTGGTCGTTCCAGGAGTTGTTGGTGTGATCCTGACCGCGCGGGGGATCACGGAAATTCTCCTGAACTGATACATCACCCGTCGTTCAAATGAAAAACGATCGGGCCATGTCGGTCCCGATCACAACCTGGAGGTTCATCTCATGACCAGTCCTGTGACACGTCGCGCCCTGTTTGGAATCACCGCTGCCACCATCGGCAGCCTTGCCCTGACCCGCACCCCGGTGTTCGCCGCTCCCCGTCCCGGCCAGTTGTACCGCGCACCTGGCCTGCAGGAGGCCAATGCCTGGGACCAGATCGCACTCCAACCACTGCACTATGCCTACGACGCCCTCGAGCCTCACATCGATCGCCAGACGATGGAGATTCATCACGGCAAGCACCACCAGGCATACATCGACAATCTCGCCAAAATCGTCGATGCCAACCCCGTGATCCGTGATCTCGATCCATGGGCCGTGATGACCGATTCCACCCTCGTTCCGGAGGAAGTCCGCGCTGGCGTCCGCAATAACATCGGCGGGTACGCCAACCATGCCTTCTTCTGGAACCTGATGACTCCGAACAGCCTCGATCCTTCGGCCGAACTTGTCGCGGCGATCGAAGACAGCTTCGGCTCAATCGAAGACATGCAAGCGGCGGTCAACGATGCCGGACTCAAGCGCTTCGGTTCCGGCTGGGTTTGGCTGGTCGTGCAGAACGATCACCTCGCGGTTGTCTCCACACCAAACCAGGACAACCCGCTAATGGACCTCGGCGCCGATATCCCGATCCTCGGCATCGATGTCTGGGAGCATGCCTACTATCTGAACTACCAGAACCGCCGCGCCGACTACCTGACCGCCTGGTGGAATGTCATCGACTGGTACACGGTCTCGACATCCTTCGAGACAGCGACCACGTCGCCGCGCACCTGATACATGTCTCCGGGATAGGGTCGAGCGGCGAGCTCCGGCCCTATCCCAGCCACTCCGCCAGATTCGCGAGCGACGATGCCAGCCCCGCGGCATGATCCTCGGCCGAGATCCCCGAGGGCACATCCTCTGCCCGGATCTCGACGCGCGTTCCCCCTGCAACCGGCTCGATCGACCAGGTCAGCCGCATCGTCCCCGCAAAAGCCGGATCATCCGCTACGAAATCCACCGCCTGCACAATCCGTTCGCCCGGCACGATCTCAACGAAGCGGACATCCACCACATCAGATCCGTCTCCGCTTTTGGCAGCGGTCGTGTTCGGATCGTCATACCGCAGCACCATCCGATAGCCGCCGCCCACCCGCAGATCGAAGTGCGCGAACGTCCCGGTCATCCCGGCCGGTGGCAACCATTCCGCCAGCGCTTGCGGATCAGTCAGCGCAGCCCAGACCCTCGCCGGATCTGCCTCAATTACACGCTGCCCGTTGTCAGTCCGACCCATCGCTCAGTCCGCCACGGCCACCACGGATTCGACCGGCGCCGTCTGCCTCGCCCGCACCGGATCCCGCAGAAACCAGCTCGCCGCCGCCGCCAGGAGACAAAGCAGACTACCAACCAGAAACGTGTTGTGAATGCTGGACGTAAATCCGCGCTGGACAGCTTCGAACACCGCCCCAATCTGCCCCGGATCAACCACATCCGCGATACGCTCAAACTGACTCTGCTGCGCCAGGGTCACGACCTGATCCTTCTGGTCAACGGGCAATGCCGTTCCGCCAAGCTCATCCGCCACATGCACCGAAACCTGATGCTGCAGCACGGAACCCAGGATAGCGATGCCCAGCACCTGCCCGATGTTGCGCACCGTGTTCAGAATGCCCGACGCGCTACCCGAAATCTGCGGCGGCACATCCCGCATTGTGGCCGCGGTCATCGGCGAAAACGTGAACGCCATCCCCAGTCCACCAATGATCAGCGCCGGCAGCAACTTCGCTGGCGTGGTGTCCAGATCGGTCAACCGCGCCAGGTACATGATCCCGACAACCATCGTCACCAGTCCGCCAAACACGATCCAGCGCGGCCCAAACCTGTCGGTCATCCGTCCGGCAATTGGGGCGCCGAACAGCATCACGATCGACATCGGCGCCATCGTCAGACCCGCCTTGATCGCGGTGTACCCAAGCACGCCCTGCAGATAGATCGTCATCGGGAAGAAGATGCCCAACATCCCGAACGAGACCGCCAGCGCGATGAAGTTGCCGATCGAGAAGTTGCGGATCTTGAACAGTTCCAGTCGCATCATCGGTTCAGCGACGCGCGCCTCCCACCAGATAAACACCGCGACAAGCGCCAAACCACCGGCCAGAGTGCCCAGGATGACGGGACCGCCCCAACCCTTGATGTTCCCCTCGATACATCCGTACACGAAGAGCAGAATGCCGATACCGGAGAGGATCAGTCCGACATAATCCAGACGCCGGCTTGCATGTGGATCGCGCGATTCCGGAATGATGCGGAGGGCAGCGATCAGCGCCGCGATCCCGACCGGCAAGTTGATCAGAAAGACCCACTCCCAGTCGTAATGCGTCACCAGATAGCCACCAATCACCGGCCCGGCCACCGCACCCAGTCCAACAACCGAGCCCCAGATGCCCATCGCCGCACCGCGTTTCTCCGGCGGGAAGGCGATCACCAGGAGCGAGAGCGACTGCGGCATCATCATCGCCCCGCCAAATCCCTGCAGAACCCGCGCCGCAATCAGGGCATTCACTCCCGAAATCCCGACCAGATCGCCAACCCACGACGAGATGCCGCAGAGGCCGGATGCGATGGTGAAGATCAACATGCCCAGCATGAACAGACGCTTGCGGCCGAAGATATCGCCCAACCGCCCAAGTGACAGCAGGAACACCGCGTAGGTCAGGATGTAGGCATCCAGAACCCACTGAATCTGCGTCAGATTGGCGCCAAGACCCTCGCGGATCTTGACCTGCGCATTGTTCACGATCGTCGTATCCAGCAGCAGCATGAACACCGCTGTACAGATCACGATCAGCACCACCCAGGGATTGCGCTGTTCCGAGGAAGAAGATTGGCTGGGTCGCTGGCTCATTGCTGATCTCCGCTCACAATCGCATGTCTCCGTGGGTAAATCTCGGTCAGATGGTCAGCCCAAATCTGCATGCCCAGTACGAAGCCGTCCCACTGCTCGGCGCTCAATTGATCCCGCACAAACGACAGTTCCGCCATCCGGTTCGCCCGCATGTGCTTGACCCGCTCCATCGCAGGTTCGGTGAGCGATAACTGCACCTGTCGCCGATCATCCGGATTGGTCCGCCGCTCGACCAGATCCAGATGCACCAGCCGGTCGATCAGATCCGACGCCGAACCCAGCGTCACATCCAGATCCGCCGCGAGGTCCTTCAGGGTCGATCCGGGATTCCGTTTGAGAAATGTGATCGCGCGCTTCTGATTGAACGAAACCGGCATGGGATCATCCGGACCAATCGAAACACACGACAGAACGCGATAGACCTCACTCCACGCGATCAGCACCTGTTCGAACTCAGGTGGAAAGTGGCTATCTGGCATGAATACTCCGACAAACGAATAGTTCGATTGCCGAAGTATACGGAGTCCGAATTGTCAGTCAACCCACAGCCACGCCTCACACGTAGAATAGCCAGGACAACTGACGCTGCATTGACATCCGGTGAGAATCCGGTCCAGCGGTCTTTGTAGCGCCACTTTGTAGCGCCGCATTGCAATGCGGCATTAACCCCCAATCGGGAATCTGGTGAGTTCGCACCGTCAACCAAAGCAACCCATCGTCACCTGCGACAGAAAGGATCCCTGGCCCATGGCCTACAACACCCTCACCCCTGATGAAGAGCGCGTCATCCTGCACAAGGGAACCGAACGACCCTTCAGCGGCGACTACGAAGAACTCGATGAGCCCGGCACCTACGTCTGCCGCCGCTGCAACACGCCGCTCTACGAGGCCGCGCACAAGTTCGACGCCCGCTGCGGCTGGCCCGCCTTCGATCTCGAAATCCCCGGCACAGTCAAACGCACCGTCGATGCCGACGGCCGCCGCACCGAAATCACCTGCGCTCATTGCGGTGGACATCTCGGTCACGTCTTTGAGGGCGAGCGCTTCACCCCGCTCAACACCCGCCACTGCGTCAACTCCATCTCCCTC
>JAPXRQ010000056.1:0-15642 GCA_033813515.1 Thermomicrobiales bacterium | reverse complement strand
TCACAGGTTGAGCAGCCGGAGCGCATTGTCGGTGTGGCAGTTGGCAGCTTTGGTGAAGCCGGGGCCCTGCTCGATGCCAATGACGAGCCAGTCGCAGAGATGATTGCCTGGTTCGATCAACGCTGTCGTGTCCAGTACGAGCGCATGGTGGACGGGGCCGACCCTGATCGCCTGTTTGCGGTCACCGGCACGACTGTCCAGCAGATCATGACCGGGCCCAAGATCATGTGGCACCGGGATCAGGATCCGGAAGCCTACGCGCGGGCGACGAGCTGGCTGAATGCGGCCGATTACATCGCCTTCCGACTATGCGGCGTGAAGGCGCAGAGCAAGTCGCTCGCTTCCCGAACCGGATTGATCGATCTGCGAGCCGGCGATTGGAGCGACGAACTGCTCGGCCTGGCCGATATCGATCGCGCCCTGCTGCCACCTGTCCTCGACGGCGGCGAACCTCTCGGCCCGGTGCTCCCCGATGTCCAGCGGCAAACGGGACTGACAGACAACGCGCTGGTGGCCGTTGGTGGACACGATCACCCGTGCGGGGCATTTGCCGCCGGAGCGATCCGCCATGGTGACTTCCTCGATTCGATGGGAACGACCGAGTGCACATTTCTCGCCATCGACCGCCCGCTCGACGATCAGACCATTGGACGCCAGGGATACAGCCTGGGCGCCCATGCCCGAGGCTCGTTCTATATGTATGGCGGTCTCTACACGGCCGGTATCGCGTACGACTGGTTCAAGCATCTCGCCGCTGACGAGGTATCCCATGATGCGGTCCTGGCGAGTGCCGGATCGGTCGCGGCCGGAAGCGGGGGCGTCGTCTTCATCCCGCATCTCCGCCTCAGCAATACGCCGTATCCGGATTCACGGGTTCGGGCTGCGTTTGTCGGTCTCACCGCTGGCACCGATACCCCGACCCTGGTTCGCTCGGTCCTGGAGGGGGTCGCGTTTGAGGCCCGGGCCGCGTCCGAGCCGCTCTTCACCCACGCTGGACTTCCGGTACCCGATGACTGTGTCGTCGTCGGCGGAACGGCCAGAAATAATCTGCTCCTGCGCATCAAGGCCTCCGTCCAGCACCAGCGCATGCATGTTCTTGATATCGATGAAGCAGGCGCCCTTGGGGTGGCCATGCTGGCCGGGATCGCGGCGGGTGTTTACGAAACGGTCGACGAGGCCGCGGCTGCGATCAAACGTCCCGAGCACATCATCGAACCCGTGACCGCGGACTATCCGGTCTACGATGCACTGTTCGCCGAGGTGTATCAGCACATGTATCCGACCCTGGCGCCGTTCAATCACTTCCTGTTTGATCACTTCACCGGGCAGCAACTGTGAGTACGCACACGCCGGATGCCATCCTGCTCGGACTCGATGTTGGGACGACCAATGTCAAGGCCGTTGCGATCGATCCCTCCGGCAACCAGTTGGCGCTTGCCTCTCGTCCACAAGCGATTGCCTATCCCCGACCGGGCTGGGCCGAACACGATCCTGAGGCGGTTTGGACGCTGGCATGCGAGGTGCTGCGCGATGCGATTGGTCAGATCGCCAACTCGTCACGGATTGTTGGTATTGCCGTCACAAGCATGGGCGAGGCGGGCGTGACGCTGGATCGGGATGGCCAGCCAACTGGACCGCTGATCGCGTGGTTTGATCGCCGCACCGGGCAGCAAGTCGCGCGATTCTCGGCCCAGGCCGATGATCGGCGCCTGCACGCGATCACTGGTTCTCCCATGCAACCGATCCTGACGGCGGCCAAGCTGATGTGGCTGCAGGACAACGATCCCGTTGCCTGGAACCGAACCGAGCGCTTTCTGAACGTCTCGGCCTGGATTGCGCATCGACTTGGCGCCGATCCCGCGCAGGACATGTCGCTCGCATCACGCACCGGCCTCTTTGAACTCAGTACCCGCCGCTGGCATCCGGAGTTGCTGGCGGCGGCCAACCTCCGCGAGAACCACTTCGGTTCGCTCTCCGAAGGCGGGACGCGCATCGGCTCGGTGTCGAGATTCGGCTCCGAAGCCACCGGTCTGCCAATTGGCGCTGCCATCGGCATGGCCGGGCACGATCACGTTGTTGGCGCTTTCGCGGCCGGAGCGATCGGAAGGGGTGACGCGGCAGACTCGATCGGTACGGCCGAAGGGCTGCTTGTCGCACTGGATGCGCCAATTGCAGATCCGGCGATTTGCGAGACAGGGATCACCCAGGGCGCTCATGTCGCCCCGGGCCGATATTACGCGCTGGGGGCGGTTTACTCGGCAGGCGCCAGCATCGCCTGGGCCCAGCGAGCGATCGGTTCCAACCGTCCGGTTTCCGACCTGATCGCGGAGGCCGGGCACATTCCGGCTGGCTCGTACGGGGTGATGTTTGTTCCACATCTCCAACTTGCGATGCTGCCTCATCTCGATCTGGAGGCACGCGGAGCATTCATCGGCCTGTCCACGGATACAAAGACCGCCGCGACGTTTCGGGCAGTGCTCGAGGGATTGGCATTCGAGGGCAGGATCGCCTGGGATCTGATCGCCAGATTTGCCGAGCTCGATCGCATCACCGATGTGCGCGTACTCGGTGGAACGGCTCAAAGCGATCTCCTAGTCGCCATCAAGGCATCGGTGGCGAATGCACAGCATCACGTCCTCCAGCTCGAGCAGGCGACGGCAGTTGGCGCGGCGATGCTGGCAGGCATGGCCGCCGGTGTCTATCGGGACGCGGACGACGCGGTGACCCAGGTGCATACGCAATCGCGCGTTATCGAGCCAGGTCCGGCCGACGAGATCGCCACGTACGAAACGATGTACTCCACCGTCTACCGCAATCTTTATGGAGCGCTCAGGCCGCTCAGTCATTCCCTCACGCGACTTTTCCCCATCGAAAGCTCGGGACACGCGTGACCTGGCTCGGACTCGACCTCGGCACCAGCTCAGTCAAGGCACTGGTCGTTTCTGATGAGGGGATGGTGCTCGCCTCGGCGACCGAGAGTTATCCGACATTGCAGCCGGAGGCCGGGGCATCCGAGCAGGATCCCGCCGCCTGGCTACGGGCCACGATACGCGCCGTTCAAGGCCTGGATGAACACAGGTCGTCCATCCAGGCAATCGGGCTCTCTGGCCAGATGCACGGCACGGTCTGTCTTGGGGTTGATCGCAACGTACTGCATCCGGCGATCATCTGGTCGGATGTCCGAGGTGCTGCGGCCCTTGAACGACTCAACACGGCAATTGGGCACGAGGCGATCGTCGACGAAATCGGCAGTCCGCTGGCTACCGGATTTCAGGCAGTCACGCTGGCCTGGCTGCGTGATGCCAAACCGGAGGTCTGGAACGCTATCCGGACCGTCCTGCTCCCCAAAGACTGGTTGCGATTGCAGTTAACCGGCGAACTGCAGAGTGAGCCGAGCGATGGCGCCAGTACCGGCTTGCAGGCTGTGCGCACTCGGGACTGGTCGCCAAAGATGATCGGGTGGATCGAAGCGGATGACTCGTGGTTCGCGCCGGTGCATGCGTCCAATGCATCCGCCGGTTCACTCCTACCAACACTCGCGGCGGAGATGGGCCTGCCGGACGCAATCCCGGTCGTTGCTGGCGGCGGAGATGCACCGTTGGCTGCGCTCGCCACTGGCATTGCATCCCGCGATGCGGTGCTCCTGACGCTCAGTTCCGGCGCGCAGGTGACCAGATTTGCGACCACTCCGCTTGTTGACGCAGCAGGTCGAATGCACACCTTTGGCTCGCCGCTGAACCCGGAGGTTGGCGAACCCGGCTGGTACCTGATGGGCGCAACGATGGTCGCTGGATCGGCACTCCATTGGTTGCGCGATGCCGTTCTCGAGACCAGCCGATCGATTCCTGATCTGCTCGCCGCCGCGGAATCCGTACCGGCCGGATCGGACGGGCTGATCTTCCTGCCCTACCTGGCCGGCGAACGCACTCCGCTGATGGACCCGCTGGCTCGGGGAGCATTCTTCGGTCTGACCGCCGATCACACCTGGCGCCACATGGTTCGGGCGATTGTGGAGGGAGCGGTGTTTGCCCTCCGCGACGCCCTCGATCTGGTTGAGGCAGTTTCGGGTCCGGCCGGCGATGTCGTTGTTGCTGGCGGTGCGTTGCGGAGTCCGGTCTGGCAGCAATCGGTTTCGGCCATCGTCGGACGTCCGGTAACACCGAGTCGGGTGGTCGATCAGTCAGCGATGGGGGCGGCTCTGCTGGCCGCCAGTGGATTGACCGGAGTTCCCGCAAGCACAATCGCCACAGCATGGGCGGCGTTCGATGATCCGATCGTGCCGGATGCCCGCGCAATCGATCGGATGGCAGAACTACGCACCATCTATGCCACACTGTACGACCGCCACAGGGAGCAGTTCCCTACGTTGGCGTCAACCTTGGGGTTGGTCACCGACTAGCCCTGCATCGTTCGCATCTGGTCAATCGCCGCGCGTCGCTCATCCAGCCTGAAATGCGGGCGGTTCGCTGGCTCGGGTTCAATCGTCGCCAACACATCGGGTCGCCACAACGCGGCGAGTTCAGCGACTGGTTCATCGCGCACGATTGCCGCAATCTGAACTGCGGCACCGGCGGCCACATGTTCGTTGCCTGCCCGAACCTGAACCCTGAGCCCGGTCGCATCGGCGATCGCATGTTGCCAGGTCGCATGGCGGGCGCCGCCACCGACCAGGGTCACGCCAGGTTTGGAAATGCCTTGCCGCTCAAGAGCTTCCTGGCAGTAGGCGAGGCCGGCGGCGACCCCATCGACCGCAGCGCGAAGCAGGGAGCCCGCATCGTAGTTGCCGCGCGAGAGTCCGCGTATCTCGGCACGTGCATTTGGCAGGTTCGGAGTGCGCTCCCCGCCCAGATAGGGAATCATCCAGAGACCATCCGCACCGACCGGCACGGTGCCGGCGAGATCGAGCGCGTCGGGCAGGGAAAGGCCGAGGATCTGCGCAGTCTGGTCGACTATCTGGGTGCAATTGAGCATGCAGACCAGCGGAAGGAACTGCCCGGTCGCGTCTGCAAACCCGCAGACCTCGCCGGAGGGATCCGCGGTGGCGACATCTGAGACTGCGTACGCGACGCCACTGGTGCCTAGCGAAATGACCAACTCGTCCGGCGTCGCGCCGATCCCCAGGGCCGCAGCGGCGTTATCTCCCGCTCCGGGCCCAACCGGGATTCCGGCTGGCAATCCCAACGCCGCCGCTGCCTCGGAGGTAAGGGTCCCCGCGAGTTCACCCGGACCGAGTACGCGCTGAATCCGGACGCGCTCTGCAAACACATCTCCGGCGGCAAGAGCGATAAGGTCTCGGCGGTCCTTCCCAGTGGACGGCGACCACCATCCGGTTCCGGACGCGTCGCTGCGATCGCTGACCAGATTGCCGGTCAGTCGCAAGGTCACATAGTCGTGCGGCAGGCAGATAGATGCCGTGCGTGCAAACCCTCCGGGATCTGTTCTGGCGAGATGGGCGAGCTTCGCGATGGTGAATGATGCGACCAGGCGGGACCCGGTCTCCGCTGCAAAGTCAGCCATCGCGTTGAGGCGTTCGGCGTCCGGGGCCGCATCCGTGTTGTTCCAGAGCGGGGCCAAACCAATGGGTTCATTGCCTGCATCCAGCGCGACGAGACCGTGCTGCTGACCAGCAACCGCGATTCCTTCGATCGAGAACCGACCAGGGTCGGACTTACGCGCCGCGGCCACCAGAGCTTCCCACCAGTCGCGTGGATCCTGCGAGGGCAATCCGCTGTGCGGCGACGAACCGTGCGCAAGTATCTCGCCGGTGTTGAGGTCGCGAATCACGACCTTGGTCGATTGCGTGCTCGAATCGACTCCCAGGACTGCTCTCTGTTTTGTCATCATCGACTTTACGCACCTTTGCGGTTCACTGGCTATCCTCGTGTATTCTGCCGTGTACGCCGATTTGCCGCTGAATGACGCTGCGGATCGTGTGATTTCGTGTCGATCAACCTCGTCTGGAGCACCGTCGATGGACTGGTACCCGATCAAGCTCTCGTTCCATATCCGCTCGTATTCGTTTGGCGAGCGGCTCATTCCAGAACTGATCGGCAAGATGGGGTTACCATCGGGAGTCGTCGCCGAGACCTGGGAAATCAGTGACTACGCTGAAACGACCGGGCATGTGACCAACGGTCCGCTTGCAGGCAAAACGCTGCACGAGGTCACTCTTGAGTACCCGGAGGAGCTCGTTGGCGCAGGGTGGAACGGTCCCCACTTTCCGCTGCTCGCCAAGTTCCTCGACGCCTCGTACATGCTGCCTGTCCACCTGCATGCCGATGACGAAACTGCGGCCCGCCTCTACAACGCTCCGAATGGCAAGTCCGAGGCCTGGCACATCCTGTGGTGCGAGCCCGAAGCCACGATTCTGGCCGGGCTGAAGGGCGATTTCACCAATGACGAATTGAAGGCGGCATTTCTCGATCAGGACTATGACCGTGTCATGTATCGCTATCCCATCGAACCGGGGGCGACGATTTATGTGCCGGGCGGGATTATCCATTCCTTCGGGCCGGACACCCTGATCTATGAGATTCAGCAGACCAGTGATCTTGCCCAGATGGTGATGCCGCACGATCTGTATGGCAACGAGTTCTCCCGTGAGCAGTGGGAAGCGAACATTGATGCAACGCTGGCCGAACTGAAGAACGACTATCTCCCCAAACCCAATATCGGGCTGGGAATCTCATTTGAAGAGGGCCGGAGTCGCTTTGGCTGCGCCTGCAAGCAGTTCGCACTTGAGCGTTGGCAACTCGACGCACCCGTGATCCACGACAAGGAAGGCCGCCGCTGCAGCCTTCTTTCGAATGTCGGCGCCCCGATCCATCTCAAATGGAACGGCGGGAGCGACGATCTGGAGGCCGGCGAAAGTTGCATCCTGCCCGCCGCTCTCGGACCACTCGAAATCCTGCCAACCTCGGAGGACGACGGCGCCGATCTGATCTACGCCTACGTGCCCGATCTCCAGGTCGATATCATCGAGCCGCTGCGCGATGCCGGGTTCACCGATGTCGAGATCGCGACACTCGGACATGTCTTCGAGTCTTGAGCGATTGGCGCGTCCCGGGATCTTCGGGACGCGCCGCAAACCTAACCGTTGCGCTTGAGGCGGCCGGTCCGCTTCGCGTACTGCTCACCCAGCTGGAAGATCTTGATTCCGGCCGGCACCAGAATGACTCCCATAATCAGCAGCGGCCAGATATTGCCCCATTGGTCCGAGATCGGCGTGCCATCGATCAGCGCACCACGAATACCGCGCAGTGCGTAGGTCACCGGCGAGAACTTCGCGAGCGTCTGCATCCAGTTCGGCAAGACCGAAATGTCGTAGTAGACGCCCGAGACCAGCAGCAAGACCGATCCGAAGATGAAGGTCACCTGTTGGCCCTTCTCCGGAGAAAGAAGCGGCATCACGGCTGCCACCATCCCGAATCCAATCAGCGAGATGCTGCAGACGGCCAGAATAAGGACGGCGGACGGGTAGTTCGCGTTGGCAATTTCCAGATCGAAGAACAGGTTGAAGACAAGGAAGATTGCGATCGTCCGAACGATGCCGTAGGTCACCGCGTAGATGCTGGTTCCAATCAGATGCGTTGCCCGGCTGACGGGCGACATGAAGGTGTACTCAATCGTCCCTTCCCACCGTTCCCAGCTGACCGTCTCGGAGAGGATGTCGAAGAGCATGGAGAGGTACGACCAGATCAGTGCGCCGATCAGGAGGTACGTGGTCAGCGCCTTGCCGCCATTCGCCTGATCGATCCCCACACCGATAAAGCCGATGCTCATCGCGTTGCCGGTGGTGTAAACCAACCAGACAAGTTCCCAGAGGAAGTAGCGCTTGGTCAGGTAGTAATTGCGCTGCACGAAACCCCATGCGCCGATGACTTCGGTCATCCATTGAGATTTACGAGCGGGTACTGCTATTGCCTGCATTAGTCGTCCTCGTCTTCGATATCGGCCTCTTCCAGCGAAATGCCGGTGGCGGCCATGAATGTGTCTTCCAGGGATGGGATCTCGTCACCGGTCCGGTACTTCGCCCGAAGGTCGTCCGGCTTTTCGAGTGCCACGATTTCGCCATTGACGATGATGCCGATCCGATCGCAGAGCGCATCGGCCTCGAGCATGTCGTGGGTACAGATCAGGATCGACGCATTGTGCTCCTGCCTGATCTCGTTGATCAATGACTGAACATCGCGCTTCGAGCGGGGATCAAGACCGGTCGTCGGTTCGTCGAGAAGCATCAGCATGGGGCTGGTGAGCAATGCCCGGGCCAGGGCGATCTTCTGCTGCATACCGCGGGAGAGATGCTCCATCGGCTCGTTGGCGCGCTTGGTATCAAAGCCGGTTCGCTCGAGGATGGCATTGATTCGCGGCTTCGCTTCCGACGTCGTAACGCCGTACAACTTCGCCCCGTAGAGCAGGTTTTCCACGGCGGAGAGCTTCTTGAAGAAACTCGCCTCGACACTGACCCGGTTCATCATCCGCTGGGCAGCGCGCGGCTCCTTCAGGGCATCGACCCCAAAGACGCGGACCGAACCCGCATCTGGTTCAACCAGGGTGGAGATGACCCGGACGAGGGTGCTCTTGCCACTTCCGTTCGGACCGAGGATCCCGACGACTTCGCCCTCGGCGATGGTCAGGGAGACGTGCGAGAGGGCCGGCTTGGCCTGCTTCTTGCGCTTGTTGAAACTCTTGCTAATGTCGACTGCTTCGAGCGCAGCGATGCCCATGAACATTCACCTGTGCAATTACAACGAGAGAACCGGGACGTGAAAACCGACCACACGGATGGCGTTGCGGAGGCGCTCGAATGTGGGGGCTTGGGACCTAGTGCTGGGACTGGGTCCAGGGGAAGGCAGGTGCCCACATACGGACGAATCGCATGACGCGTGTTGTGTCGATCATGGTGTCCTCCGTGTGATCAAATGGGCCAAGCCTTCCGAAGAGGCCAGCCGATAGTACAGCACCGCCTCCCCCTTGGCAAATCGTCCTGGCACAAGCTCATGACGACAGGAATGGCTGGATAGCCATGACTATCAGTGCCACGGGGATTGCGGAGAGGATGGGAAGGATGACGGCCGTCGGCCAGGCGTGGATTGGTGGACGGCGCGGCGCCTCGTTTTGGGCAGTCAGGACCGGGATGTAGACCATCAACCCGTAGATCATGATCCATGCGCCAAAGCCAAGCAGTTGCTGGGGACCGGTCATCATCACTTCGCAAATCGTCCCGGTCACTCCGAACAGAATCAGCACCTGAAACGGCGTGAAGTCCCACGTGCGGAGCATCCACGCCCACGTCACGAACATGGGCACAAAGACAATCACACTGTGGGTCAGGACAACATCCGGGTAGTTCCGGGACGCCGTAATCATGGCTTCGCCGGTCGGATCGCCAAAGGTGGCATGCAGGTTGCTCAAACCGGTTGTGATCGCCTCTTCAGTGAGCGCCAAAAGGGTGCATCCAAGGACGAATCGGAGCGCATTCCCGCCGGGAAGCAGTGCAACCACGCGCACCAATTGCCCTGGCCAAAGCACGCAGACGCTGCCAAATCCGACAACCCAGACGAGCACCAGCCACAGTCCCATCTGGGCGATGGCGTGATCGACAGCGACGCCTCGCGTTCCAATCGTGAGCAATGTCATCAAAAGCAACGCCTGCGCAACGAGAAGCGCAATCACGATCCTGCGAAGCCGTGGAGTGGCGGCACTTCTGCCGGGTTGTGTGGTTCCGATTGCGTATTGTCTCGCGGTCATACGGGCGTATACTTGTCCCTGTGAACGACTGCTGAGGGCGAGTGCCGCCTTCGGCTTTTTTGTAGCGTTCAGATGTGAAGCGGACACGAAGTCCGCCCAATGACTCCACACACGACGACGTGTGCGCCCACAACGGGCGGGAAGGAACGGAGACACCTACCATGTCGAACAGCGCTGTCCAACTCACCGAAGCTGGGCGAGCTCGACTCGAAGACGAATTGGCTCACCTGCGCGACGTCAAACGCAAGGAACTCGCCGAGCGGATTGAGGCATCGAACGACGACGGCGATATTTCCGATAACAGCGAGTACGAAGAACTCAAGGAAGAACTTGTCCTCGCAGATCGACGCATCGCCGAGCTGGAGTACATCCTTGCCACCGCAGAGCATGTTGAGGCGCCCGCTGGTGGTGTCATCGGTCTCGGATCGCAGGTCAATCTGAAGGATTCCGATGGCGAGGATTCCAGCTGGACGCTCGTCGATCCGGCCGAGGCCGATACCCGCGCAGGATCAATCTCGACCCAATCCCCGGTTGGCGCCGTGCTCATGGGGAAGAAGAAGGGCGATACGGCCGAGGTCAGCACCCCCGGCGGAACCATCGTCTACACTATTACGAACGTCGCCTGAGGGCGCGTCCTGACCCTGAAATCTGGACCGCCGGGGCGACATTCCCGGCGGTTTTCCATTTGTCCCGAGCCCATCCAACGCAAGGATCACCTGCCGCTGTGGAACTCTCCGAACTGCAACAGATCCGACTCGACAAGGCGACCACACTGCGTGAGCGAGGGCTGAATCCGTACTCGCCGCGCACTGGACGTGATTCGGACACCGCCGATGTGATCGCGGCCTACGAAGCGCTGGAAGCGACCAGTGATGGCCAGGATGTCCACGGGGAACCGGCCACTGTTGCTGGCCGGGTTGTGTCGTTCCGGGACATGGGCAAAACACTGTTTGCACACATTCGCGATGGCTCTGGCGAGTTGCAACTTTATGTCCGACTCAATGATGTTGGAGAGCAGGCCCATCAGGATTTCTCCACCCTGGTCGACCTTGGCGACATCGTGGAAGCGACCGGCACGGCCTTCCGGACCCGCACGGGAGAGGTCACCTTGCGGGTGGCAACGTTCACCGTTCTGACGAAGGCGTTGAATGCCCCGCCGGAGAAGCGGAGGGGCCTGCGAGATCGGGAGTTGCGGTACCGGCAGCGGTATGCGGATCTCATCGCCAATCCGGATGTGCGCAATGTGTTCGCCTTACGCTCCGCACTCGTGCATGCGATCCGCCAGTTTCTGCACGACGATGGCTTCGTCGAGGTTGAGACTCCCTCATTGCAGCCGCTGTATGGCGGTGCGGCAGCCCGCCCATTCACCACGCACTACAACGCCCTTGGTTCAGAGTTCTACCTTCGCATTGCCGATGAGCTCTACCTGAAGCGACTGATTGTCGGCGGGTACGAGCGGGTTTTCGAGATCTGCAAGGACTACCGCAACGAGGGAATGGATCGCACCCATTCGCCCGAATTCACGATGCTCGAGTGGTACGAAGCGTATGGCGACTACCTGACCGTCCTCGATCGGCTGGAGCGGCTCTTTGGCTACATCGCCGAGACCGTCCTTGCATCGTCCACATTTGAGCACAATGGCGAGACGATCGATCTCTCTCTGCCATGGCGGCGGTTGACCTTCCGCGAGGGGATCCTGGAGGCGACCGGTATCGACTACACCCTCTTCCCCGAGGCAGAGGATTTGCTTCGCGAGGCACGCAAGGTCGGCGCGGATATCGAAAATGGCACGGTCTGGCCGCGTATTGTCGACGAACTCCACAAGCAGTTTGTCCGTGAGCATCTCATCCAGCCGACGATCCTGATGGACTATCCGGTCGCCCTTTCGCCCCTGGCCAAGCGCAAGCCGGACGATCCAACGCACGCGGAACGGTTCCAGTTGATCATGGCCGGCACCGAGATGACCAACGCCTTCACCGAACTCAACGATCCACTCGATCAACTCGCTCGCTTCGAAGAACAACAGCGCGATCGGGACGCCGGCGATATGGATGCCATGCCTATCGACGAGGACTATGTGAATGCGCTGATGTACGGGATGCCGCCAACCGGGGGTATCGGAATTGGCATTGATCGCCTGATCATGACACTGGCCAATCAGGCCACCATTCGCGATGTCATCCTTTTCCCGGCGATGCGGCCGCTCGGTTCGGGTGTGCCTGACGATGATCTGGATGCAGATGAAAGTGACGATTTGTCTGACGATTCGAGCGAAAACCAGTCCGACGGCGTGTAGAATCCGAAGAGCATATTGATGGTGGATGACAGTCCCAGCCGATACAGGAGCACCAGGTGAGCAGCACCGATTCTGACGTCAAGAAGCATTTCGGACCGATCGATAAGTGGCGGGAGCAAAGTGGGCTGTACAAGCTCGGCTTCAGCGAGGAATCGTTTAAGGGGCTGATGTTCCCATTCCTGGCCATGATCGTGCCCATCATCCTTGGCATTCTGATCTGGAAGTTCCTCTAGTTTCGCAGTCGGTTCCTGTCCCCGCCCCGAGAACCGGTCCGATTTGTTCTTTCGGCATCGTTCGATTCAGGCGGAAGTCTTGCCCATGGTTCGTCGCGTAGCACTCCTCATGATTCTGTTGGCCAGTTCGCTTTGTGCGTCGGCCCTCCCCTCGTTTGCCGTCGATAACGAGAGCGGACCATCCAGTATTCCCGGAGCCGAATCTGTCTTCTTCGTGCCGGTTGCGCAACGGACGATCACCTCCGATGTCCTCACCTGGTGGACGCAGAACAACGGTGCCCAAACACTCGGCATGCCCGTCAACAGCACCGACAGCAAAAGTCGACAGATCTTCCGGTGGGGCTCGATCCGCAAGGGCAAAGGCGGTGCGCTAACCAGGGACCAGGCGGGCGCGCAGCTGGTCTCGTCGAAGTACGGCTATCAGATTCGTGATGGTGGCCGGACCCGAAGCACATCCACCCCCGTTCAGGCGTTCGCCGCACTGGACCATCAACCGTCCGGCTCGTCTGTCATTTATGACAAAACAACTGGCCACAGCGTCAAGGGTTCCTTCGCCAAGGCCTATACCGAGCTCGGTGGGCGCGCGGTGCTTGGACGTCCGCTCTCCGAGGCATACACCTGGAGCGTCGGGAGGCTGCAATGGTTTGAAAACGCTGCCCTATTCGAAGTTGACGGTCACGTTCAGCTCTATGCAATTGGGCCTGAGCTTGCCAACGGCACCAATCGCACATCGGCATCGGTCACCGGTGGCTATCGGCCGGTCTATCTCGACCGGTTCGCACCGACATCCGGCGATGGCACGGTCGCCAATGCCGATACGGTGTTTGCTCCCGTCGCATTCCAGATTCCATCAATCGGGGTCGACGCGAATGTGGAGAACGTGCCGGTCATTGATGGCGTGATGCAAACGCCGGAGGATGTCTGGGCTGTCGGGTGGTATTACGACCTTCCCGCTCCTGGCCAATTCACCAATGTCGTCATGGCTGCACATCGTGACTGGTGGGGAGTCGGTCCGGTTGTCTTTTACAACCTGGATCAGGTCCAGGTCGGTGACATGATTTACCTCTGGGATGCAGCTGGAACCGGCGCCACCTATCAGGTAACTGCCGTCACCATCGTCGACGCTGAAATCAATGCTGGCGAGGTCGTCCGGGACAAGAACGCCGATACCCTGACGCTCATTACCTGCGGTGGCGCATTTGATGGCGAGCACTATCTCTCGCGCATCATCGTCGAATCAGTTCGGGTTTAGGCTCCCATCGCCTGACGAACCAGACCCGGAACCGCAGACGGCCGGTCGGCAACCAGGACACCTGCGGACTCCAGCGCAGCCATCTTGTCCTTCGCCGTCCCTGCCCCACCGCCCGAGATGATCGCGCCGGCGTGTCCCATGCGCTTGCCTGGAGGCGCCGTCTGGCCGGCGATGAAGCCAACGACTGGTTTGGTCACATGTTCCTTGATGAACGCAGCCGCAGTCTCTTCATCATTGCCGCCGATTTCGCCAATCATGACGATTGCTTCGGTTTTCGGGTCATCCTGGAACAAGCCAAGCGCATCGACAAACGACGTGCCGATGATCGGATCGCCACCGATCCCGATGGCGGTCGATTGTCCGAGTCCGTTGCGGGTCAACGCGTCCACGACCTCGTAGGTCAGGGTGCCAGAGCGCGAGACGAGGCCGATCGGGCCGGGAGTATGGATGAAGCCCGGCATGATCCCCACCTTGGCCTCACCCGGTGTGATGATGCCCGGGCAGTTGGGACCAAGCAGGCGCGCGCCCTTGCTCTTGACCCAGGCATACACCGGAGCCATATCCAGCACCGGAATACCCTCAGTGATGCAAATGACAAACGGGATACCGTTGTTCACGGCTTCATAAATGGCATCCGGCGCGAACTTCGCCGGGACATAGATGATCGAGACGTTGGGCTGAACGGCAGCCACCGCATCGGCGACCGTGTCAAACACGGGCGCGCCGGCGACGGACTTTCCCTTACCACCGGGTGTGACGCCACCAACGACATTGGTGCCGTACTCGACCATCTGCTCGGTGTGGAACGATCCTTCGCGGCCAGTGATGCCCTGAACGAGAAGTCTGGTGTTTTTGTCGACGAGAATGCTCACGTTGTTACTCCACCAATCCTGTCAGGGTCGTCTATGCCGCCGCCGCAACGACATTTGCTGCGGCCTCGTCCATGGTTGCAACTGCGGTCAGGCCATTCGCTTCCAGGATCCTGCGACCCTCTTCAGCATTCGTGCCGGAGAGCCGAACAACGATCGGAACGGTTACCTGCACCCGCTGCATGGCCTCCTGGATACCCTGGGCAACGATGTCGCCCCGGGTGATACCGCCGAAGATGTTGATCAGGATCGCCTTGACATTGGGATCGGCCAAAACCAGGCCAAACGCTTTCGCAACCTGATCGGCACTTGCGCCGCCGCCGACATCGAGGAAGTTGGCCGGCTCACCACCGTGCAACTTGACCGCATCCATCGTTGCCATTGCCAGGCCAGCACCGTTGACGATGCAGCCAATGTTGCCGTCCAGCTTGACGAAGGAGATGCCTGACTGGCGAGCCTCAAGCTCGGTCGCCTGTTCCTCGTTCATATCCCGCAACTGCTCAAATTCGGCGTGGCGGAAAAGTGCGTTGTCATCGAACGAAATCTTGGAGTCGAGGGCGAGCCAATCGCCGGCCTCGGTCAGAACGAGCGGATTGATCTCGGCCAGGGTGGCATCGGTGGCAAGATAGGCCTTAACCAGCTTGTCGACGATCGCGGCAAATCCATTGACCTGCTTCGCGTCGAGTCCAAGCTCGAAGCCGAGTTGCCGGCCCTGATACGCGTGAAGGCCCAGCCAGGGATCGACATGCGCGGTACGGATCTTCTCGGGATGCGTCTGTGCAACCTCCTCGATCTCCACTCCGCCTTCGGCCGACGCCATGACAACGACCTGGCGATTCGGTCGGTCCAGAACGACACCCAGATAAAACTCCCGGGCGATTGCAACACCGGGAGCGACCAGGACCTTGTGGACGATGTGTCCGCGTATGTCGAGTCCAAGGATCGCCTCCGCGGCCACCTTCGCTTCCTCGGGCGTTCGCGCCAGTTTGACTCCGCCGGCCTTGCCGCGTCCGCCGCTGTGAACCTGCGCCTTAACTACTACCAGCGAACCTGCCGCCTGTGCCGCAGCTTGCGCCTCATCCGGTGTCGTTGCAACGGTTCCCGGATTGGTCGGGATGCCGTATCCGGCCAGCAAATCTGCTGCCTGATACTCGTGAATATTCATCGAACCCAGCGCTCCTCAAGGATGAAATCAGGGATCTTCCCCGACGGGAACATCACGCACGCATGGGGTGGACTGTA
>JAPXRQ010000055.1:0-15673 GCA_033813515.1 Thermomicrobiales bacterium | reverse complement strand
GAGGAGCGCGGCAACCGTCTGCAGGTTGTTGCGGACGCGGTGGTGCATCTCCTGCAGCAAGGTCGAACTGGTGCGGACACTGGCCTGGGCCTCGCGGTAAAGCTGCGCGTTCTCGATCGCCAGCGATGCCGAGTCGGTAAATGCCTGGAGGAGACCGAGGTCGTCGTCTGATATCTCGACTCCCTGCGAGAGGCGAACACAGAGCGCACCCATCGTGCCGCGGGCGGAGCGCAACGGCATGCAAAACAGCAGACTGGAACCGTCGATGTATTCCAGTTCCGTGATGCGTGCCGCACCTGATCGGATGACCTGCATCACAAGTTCGGTTCGGCTGGATTCGTCGACGATTTGGTTGCTGCGATCGCCGACCCAGTGATCGAGAACGAGATTGTTGCCGTCCTTCTCAACCTGAACCGCGGGTGGCAACCGGAACACGGCCGCCGCTTCGGCATCGACGATCTCGAGCGAGGCATTGGCGATGGAGCGCAGCACTTCGTCCAGATCCAGCGACGAGGCGATCATGCGCGTGACCCGTTGCAGTGTGCTGAGCTGGGTGATCTTGCGTTGGAGCTGCTGTTCGTTCGCCGATCGGTTGCGGGAGGCAACGATGGCGTGTGCCGCTTCCCGCGCCAGTGCCTCGAGAAACTCAACGGTTTCGTCGGTGAATTGCCTGCGCTCGCGCGTGTAGAGGCTCAGCACCCCGACGACGGTTCCGGTGTCGAAATCGATCATCGGTGTCGCGACATGCGATCGGAACTTCTCTTCACCGGTACCCGGAATGGCGACATACGCTGGATGCGTGCGGAAATCGGGAGCGACGACGGTCTCCCGGCTGCTGACTGCCTGTCCAACAATCCCGGAATCGGCGCTTAGGCTGATTTCTTCTGTCTCACCGATGGTGAATCCCAACGACGCCCGGATTTGGAGCACCTGCGTTTCGGGGTGGAACACCATCACGCCACCGCCATCGCCACCGACAAGGTCGACTACGGACGAGGTCACGAACTCGGCTATTGCCTGCTCGGAGACAGACGACGAACTGAGCCGGCCGATTGCATTCAATGTCCGTAGCAGGGCGACAGTCCGCGAACCGGACGTCGTGGGCTTGCGGGTCGAGGTATCGGCAGTCATGAGTCTCCCGGTCATCCCGTGCGGGGCGGATGGAAGCGAACAGGTACCATTGCAGGGCTATGACGACAGACCACACACCGAAGCAAATCTGACGTGGCGATGAGGTCCGGCGGTGGTACGGTCACGCCGAGCGATGGTAGCAGCAATCGGGCTCCGACGGCGTCCTTTCGTGCACGCATCGTCCGGGCGATCGCCCTCTTTGTCCTCGGTGTGGCCGTCACCGTCGGATCGGCGGCATCGGACGCCTACCTGCACCGCGGCGCGCTCGACGGCAGCGATGTCGTCTTTCGGCAGCCCGTTGGCCCGGCCCTGGCGACCAATGTAGATCTGCGCGGCCTCTCCGACAACGCCTTGCAATCCGAACTGGGCATTTTGACCGAGGCCGGGTATCGCTTCGTCCGGCAGACTGTGATTTGGAGCGATATCGAACGGGCGCCCGGTGAGTATGACTGGTCGGCTTATCTTCCGATCTTCAATGCCGTTGATGCTGCCGGATTGACCCCAGTGGTCGTTCTCAGCGGGACACCATTTTGGGCGCGGTATCCAGATCAACTGGATTTCGCTGATGCACCGCCGATAGATGCTGCCACCTTCCAGGAGTTTTGTGGAGCCCTGCGGGAAACATTCCCCGATATCACGATCTTCCAGATTGGGGTGAACCTCGACGATCCCAACTACTGGGGTGGGCGCGTGCTTACCGCGGCGACGTATGCCCGGATGCTGCAGGCCGCCAGCCTGGGGCTTGGTGTTGCCGCGACCGATAGCTTGCTCATTGGAGGCGAGATCGGGGCCGACGCTGCATCGCGCGCCAACGGACGCGACCTGGAGACTATCCGGCGGTTGATGGTAAACCCCAACATCCGCGGCCTGCTCAAGGCAGTTGCCGTGACCGTCGACGGGGGAGATCGATCTCCGTACGACCGCTCGGTGCGATCGGACCGGGACAATCTGTCCCGAGTGGTGCTCGTTCGTGAGGCGCTGGACGATGTCGGGGCAATTGACTTCCCGGTCTGGTTCACGCAATTCGGCTGGACGGGTTCCGGCACGTCAATTGATGCGGATCGGCAGGCGGAGTTTGTGGTTACCGGAATGCGCCGTATCCGGAACGAGTGGCCCTGGGCTGGACTTGTTTTCAACTGGGACTACGGCAATCGGACCGACCTGCCGGCCGATGCCAATCTGCAGCTGGTGGTCAACGGTCAGCCCACACCGCTGATGACGGCGATGACCACGTACGGCAAATCGGTGTTCGGGTCGAGCATCACCAACGGGTTTGTTCCCCCATCGACCGACTCCTGCACCTATCAGGGGAACTGGCAGGATCAGCACCTGGCGGAAGGCGTTTATCGCGTTTCGACCGATCCAAATGCAACCGTCACTTGCCAATTCTGGGGGACCGGTTTCAGCACATTCTTCCGGTTCAGTCCGGAAGCAGGGACCGTGCGGTATGTCATCGATCAGGCATCCCTCCCGCCTGTAGGGCAGGGCGAAGGTGTCGCCAATGTCTTCCTCACGTACCAGGTCGAAGATGCTTTCGAGGGACCAGTTCAACTTGCATCCGGGCTGAGTGAAGGCGCGCACATCATCACCATGGGTCAGGCTGATGCTGATGAGGTGGTGATTGGCGGGTTCCTGGTCGATCGCGAGCGTCCGATGATCTGGCCGATCGCCGTGTTGGTTGCCGCTGGTTTGGTCGCGATCTTCCTCGGATTGCGGACGTTTGCCTACCTGGCCGCCGAGTATGTCGGCCTGATGGACACACGTCCACCACACCCGGCACAGACAGCATTGCCGACGCTGACTGGCTGGAATCCCGGACCGAGGTTCAGGCGCTAGATGGACGGACTGCTGACGTTACATGGCAGGATCCGGGCATGGGTCTGGACCAGTGCCCTGGTGGCCTGCGGAGTTCTGCTCTCCACTGCGCCCCCGACGATCATCGCTTTTGCCGTGGTGGTTGCGACGATTGGGGTTGCGGCATTGGGCGGACCCGAAGCAACCGTTCCGGCCGTGTTCGTCGCGCTACCGTTCTGGCAGTTCGAGATTTCGATTCGCACCTCCATCTTCAGTCCGCTCGAACTTGCGCTCCTGCTCGTCGCTGGATCGAGCGCGCTTTGGGTTGGTGTCGATCTCCTGCGGACCCGCGACTTGCGGCCAATCGGACATTGGTTGCCCGACCTGCAGCTGCTCGCCCTGGTGCTGGCCCTGGCGGTGATCGCGATCGTTTCCTTGTCGTGGGTCGCGGATCCCGACTTGCGCCCGGATTCGGTGCGCGCGCTTCGCAGGGTGATTCTCGAGCCGATGCTGATCATCCCGGCATTGGTCTGGCTGATGTGTAGCGGGAAGATCCGGCGAACGATACCGTGGCTTGCTGCTCCGGCCGTTCTTGTCTCTGCCCTGGCGATTGGGCAGATGGTGCTGGATCGTTCAACCGTTGAGATCGGCGGAATCGGACGGCCGATCGGCACATTCACGCATCCCAACAACCTGGCGTTTTATCTCGAGCGGGCAATCTGGTTCGTTCCGGTCGGGCTCATTCCACTGGCGTCGAAGCGTCCCCGTATCGCGTGGGCGGCGGCCGGTATCGTGCTGCTGGCCGCGATTGCGACTTTGTCTCGTGGCGCGGCAATTGGTTTGGCTGCGGGCGCCTGCGTTTACTTCGCCACCGAACTCCGCCGGCACTGGAAGCGGATTGCGATAGTTGCCGCGCCGTTGGCAGGTGTCGCATTTTCTGCCCGATACCTGGCCTCTTCGAGTTCGAGTGTGGATGCGCGGGAGGCTATCTGGAGATCGGCCGTCGCCATGCTGCGTGACCATCCATGGACCGGTGTGGGACTCGACCAGTTCCTCGGCCAGTACGGGCGGCGGTATGTGCGCGTAGAGGGATGGCCGGAGCGCTACACGAGTCACCCGCACAATGTGGTGCTGGATTTCTGGCTGTCTTTGGGTATTGCCGGCCTGGTCTGGCTCTGGTTCCTCGTTGAACAGATTTGGAGGCGATTCCGGGCGCTTTCCGGGATTCAGCGCGATACCATCCAGCGGGCAGCCGTGGCGATGTTGATCACGGGACTTGTACACGGCCTCCTCGACAACAGTTTCTTCCTGCCTGACCTGGCCACCTGGACATGGATCGGGCTGGTATTGGCCTCACCGCAACCGGTGGACGCAACAGATGACTGAACTGGCGCACCATCTGGTGGACATGACGCCGCTCTGGACCACCGTCTTCGGGCTTGCTACGGCGCTGCTGATTGGCTGGTTCGCGGTGCATGGTATCGATTGGGCGCCGATCCTGGTGATCGCCTCGGTGCCGATTCAGCGCGCGCTGTTGATCACTGTGGGCGACCGATTGCTCACCTATACCCAGGTCTGGCTGGCTGCCTTCGCGGTTGGGGCGTCTCTTTGCTTCGCGCGAGGCGGCATGCGCATTCGAATTGATCTTGTCCTGGCGGTGTTCGGATTGCTTGTATCCGCGATCGGAATGTCCGTTGTCGCCAATCCCTCCGCCGGTACTTGGGCGGGCGAGGTCTATCGCTGGGTAACTCCGTTCGTCTTTTTCGCCCTGGCCAGAAGCTATTTCGGTCCGTCCAGCGCGCGCCACATTGGCATCGCCCTTTCCGCACTGTTGGTTGGTTGCGGAGGATGGGCGGCCTGGCAGATCGGTGATGCGGCGGGACCGACAAGCTTTGAGCGCAACGGCCTGATGCGGGTGACAGGGGGATTTGGAGAACCAAATCCGTTCGCGGCATTTCTGATTTTCTCTGCGCTTGCCGTCGCGGGCCTTGCCTGGCACTTCCGACGCGAACCAGTCGGGTGGATGTTCGGCCTGAGTGCCGCGATCGGTGTCGGAGCTGCCGTCCTCACCCAATCCCGGGGCGGGCTGCTTGGTTTGGTCGCGGGTATGGCCTTGTTTGCCGTGGCCGCCGTTCCGATGATGCCCCGGCCGTGGCGATTGCCAATGTATGGCCTCGGCGGTTTGGGTGCGGCGCTGACGGTCCTGGCCGTGGTGCAGGTCGCGCCGTGGCAGATTCGGTTGCAGGATGTGACCTCGGCGAACTGGGCCGAGCGAGAGCGGGAAGCGCACTGGTCCGCTGCCTGGCAGATGTTTCTGGCCCATCCGTGGTTCGGAGTCGGGGCGGGGGCATTCAACGATCGTTTCCGGCAATACACGACTGATTGGCACTTCCGGATTCCCCGGGGGCACGCGCACAATGCATACTTACAGATGGCCGCAACGGCCGGGCTTGCAGCGACCATGCTGTACCTCGGATTGCTGGCCATCACGGGTCGACGTCTGATCCAGAGAGCCAGCGATCACGTATGGAACGGGATTGCCCTGGGCACGCTGGCAGCCACTGCGGCACTTGCGATTCACGGAGTTTTTGACTATCTCCACGTTCTCAGTCTGGGACTGCTCTTTGCGGGAATGTGGGCCTGCGCGCTGGGCGTGAGGGAAAAGGATCAACCTGGTACGTGAACGCAACTGTCCCTACTGAGCCGCTGCTCGATATTCCCCCCATAGACGAATACAGCGAGCCCCCCGAGCCACTTTCAAAACGTCTGCTCAAACCGCAGACACTGGTCTCGTTCGGGCTGGCGATCGCCATCGTGGCGTTTCTCGTCTACCGCATGGATATCAACCTCGGTGCGGTCTGGACGAATATCAAGGCGGCCGATGTCAAGCTCTTTGCGCTGGCCGTGGTCGTCTACTACCTGACCTTCATCGCCCGAACGCTGCGCTGGCGCTACATGCTGGGTCAGGCAGGAATCAATGAGGCCAACGGTTACAACGTTCCCGGCAATTGGGAACTGTTTCAGATTCTGATGCTTTCCTGGTTCGCGAACTGCATTGTCCCGGCCAAGTTGGGAGATGGGTACCGCTGCTATCTGCTCAAACAGGATTGCGGCGCTCCCGGCAGTACATCGCTGGGAACGATTCTGGCCGAACGGCTGGTTGACCTCTCTGTGCTGTTCGTGACCATGACCATTACTGGCTTTGTCGCATTCCACGGGAATCTACCCGCCAAGGTTGAACACACCGTATACATCGGCGGCGGTCTGATGGGTGTGGCAGTCCTGATGATCGTTGGACTCTTCTTCGCGCGGGAACACATCGTCAAGATGATTCCCGACCGGTTTACCCGCCAGTTCCACGACTTCCACGATGCTGTCTTTGCGTGTCTCGGTCGCCCGACGGTCGCCGTCCTTATCAGCTTGTCCATCTGGATGGCCGATGGCTTTCGGATGTGGCTTGTCGCGCGGGCACTCGGCGCGGACCTTGGCATCGAACTGACGCTCTTCGTTGCGCTAATGGCCGCACTTCTGACCACGATTCCGTTCACGCCGGCCGGACTCGGTGTTGTCGAGGCGGCAGTTGTCGTGGTGCTGAAGTTGGTGGATGTTGATGCCGATATGGCCGGCTCGATCGCTGTGCTCGATCGCGTGATTGGCTACTGGAGCCTGATTCTGGTCGGCCTGATCCTGTACGCGATTCGCATGCGACGGGATTTGCGCCCAGTCGTGCGCGGATGACCGGCAATCGCCTGCTGATCGATGCCAGCGCCGGATTCAATCAGGGCGCCGGAATCGGACGATACACACGCGAAATTCTGCGGCACAGTCTGCCCGGATTGGCCGAGTCCTTCGACCTCTCGATCTGGTACGCGTCTGCGGGCGGAACGCACCCTCCCCAGAAACAGGAAGCGCTGGCAGCAATACCGGCCGAACTGCACCGGAACATCCGGCGGTCGCTGTTTTCCCGCCGGTTGATTGATCGACTGGAGCGTTTTTCGTTCCAGATTCCGCAATCCTGGCTGGCGAATCGTAGTGATATTGCGTACTCGCCGGACTTCACATTGCCTGGCGAGCGGTCCACTGGCGGAATGGTCACCGTCCACGATCTTGCCTTCGAGATCATTCCCGAGGCGTATCCGGCCGGACTCCTGCATTTCCTGCAGGCGGTCGTCCCGAAGAACATCCGCCGTGCCGAACGGATTGGGGTCGTATCCCGTACAACCCGGATTGATGTTGTTGAGCGATACAACATTCCTCAGGACCGCGTTGTTGTCATTCCGAATGCCGCTGATCAGCGCTTTTTCGATGCGACGCCGCTTCCAACCGATCGCCGCTCCGAACTCGGGATTCCGGACGATTACCTGCTGGCCGTCGGCACAATCGAGCCGCGAAAGAACTACGCCACCTTGCTTGATGCACAGGCGATCGCTTTCGAGGCGACGCGCAGGCCGCTGGTGATTGTCGGGCGGTCGGGGTGGGAGAACGCCGCTGAAATGCGCCGCATTCGCGAACTGGAAGCAACCGGTGCGGTCATTCCCCTTCTCAACGCCAGTGACGCCGATTTGCCCGGGCTTTATGCGGGCGCCGCGACGCTCATCTACATCCCGCTGTATGAAGGGTTCGGATTGCCGGTTGTCGAAGCGATGGCGGCCGGCGTGCCAGTCATCACCAGCGACATCCCGACCGTCCGGGAAGTCGCCGCCGGAAAGGCGACCGTCGTGCCAGCGCGCAATGTCAATGAGGTCGCGGAAGCCATCCGCGCGATCGATTCGGGTGCGGCGATGGCGACATCCGACGAACTTCGTCAGGCAGCGCGCGCTTACGACTGGGAGACCTCGGGTGGTATTCTCATCGAAACCCTCCGCCAGATGAGCACAACCTGATGTTTGGACTTCGCTACAAGCCAATCAAGGACGACGAGGACGAGAACGAGGAACTCGAAGAGGAACGACCGATTATTCCATTCGAGGATCTCGACCCGGCCACCCAGGCGGAAGTGCTCAAAACGCGGCGTGTGATCAAGATGGTCGGCTGGATTTCGATTGGCAGCATCGGGCTCATGATCTTGCTCACAATCGTCGCGGTGGTGATCAAATCCGTCAGCTGAGAGGAGCGCGTTTATGGACGATCGCGACCAGCAATCAATCGACATCTCAACTTTTCGCCAGACCGCGCACGCCATCGAAACCGAAGTCGCGCGGGTCATGGTTTCGCAGAATCAGTTGGTTCGCCACGTGCTGATTTGCATTCTGGCCAACGGTCACGCCCTCATCGAAGGCGTGCCGGGCCTGGGCAAGACGCGACTCGTGCGCACACTGGCCGATGTCCTCGACCTGCAGTTCAGCCGTATCCAGTTCACTCCGGACCTGATGCCGGCAGATATCACTGGCACCAATGTCATCGTCGAGGATGAACGCGGACAGCGATCGTTCAACTTCCAGCACGGTCCGGTCTTCGCGAACTTTGTGCTGGCCGACGAGATCAACCGCGCGACGCCAAAGACCCAGGCTGCATTGCTCGAAGCCATGCAGGATCGCACGGTTACGGTCTCCACCAACCAGCACGCACTACCATCTCCGTTCTTCGTGCTGGCGACGCAGAATCCGCTCGAGATGGAAGGCACCTATCCGCTGCCGGAAGCACAACTCGATCGATTCATGTTCAAACTCGTCGTTCCCTATCCCACCGCGGACGATCTGACCGAGATCCTGCGTCGAACCACCGGGACGGTCGATGATTCGGTCTCTCGCGTGGCCGACGGGCATCAGATCGCGTCGATGACCGCCCTGGCCGCGCAGACGCCGATCGCGAAGCATCTGATGGATTACGTTGTCCGCCTGACCCTTGCCACCCACCCGGACAATCCTGGCGTGCCCCAGATCATCCGCGATTACGTGCAGGTGGGTGTCAGTCCCCGAGGTGCTCAGGCGATCGTTGTCGGCGCCAAGATTCGGGCACTGCTTGAGGATCGCCTGAATGTCTCGATGGAGGACATTCTTGATGTTGCCAAGCCAGCGTTGCGCCATCGCCTGATCCTTAACTTCAATGCCGTTGCCGACCGGGTCGATGCCGACAAGGTGCTGACAGAACTGCTGGCGGTGCTTCCGGAATCGGCAATGGTCCCTGCCTAGCCGAGGCGATGCAATTGGGTTGACCGCTTGCCTCCGGGATGGTAGATTTCTTTGCCGCTGGAGGCGTGGTGTAGTGGCCTAACATGCAGCCCTGTCAAGGCTGAGACCGCGGGTTCGAATCCCGTCGCTTCCGCCAGTAAGCAACCGAAAGGCCGGTCCTGAACAAAGGACCGGCCTTTTTGTTTGCACTTCGAAGAAACTACAGACGATCAGGTTCCGGGTTACGAAAACCGGGCTGCGTGCTGGACATCCCACCCTGTCACCAGCAGTGATTCCAGATCGTCCAGCGTGTGTTCGCGCAGAACGCAGACCCGCTCCAGACCATATGGATCCGAGGCGTTGGTGGCGATTCGGGCGTCGAGCGCAAAGCCGTAGGGGAATCCCGCATCACGGGTGAAATCACGGACGCGCTGATCGTTCACGCCAAACGGATAGGCAAAGGTCGGGACGCTGTGGCCAAGCAGGGTCTCCAGTTGCTCTTTGCCGCCTGCGATCTCGTTGCGAAGGTCGTCGTCGGAACATGACGTCAGCCGGGCATGGCTGCGCGTGTGATGCCCGAGTTCCCAACCTGATTGCTCAAGCAGTTTCAGCCCGTCCAACGTCGCCAATTGGCCCATCTCGCCCCCAAAGCGGGTGTCCCACTCGGCTGTCTTGCCGATCAGGTCGCTGACGATGAATGCGGTGGCTGGATATCCGAACTCCCGCAGGATCGGCATGGCAGTATCGACAAGGTCCTGATACCCATCGTCGAATGTCAAAACGACGGCGCGATTGAGTGGGGTATCGGTCTGGAATGCTTCGAGCATCTCCGACAGCGCAATCACATGCCATCCGTCATCGCGTAGGAACTGCATCTGGGCGCGAAAATCGGCCGGCCGCATGGCGAATGTGGCCAGATTCGGATTGGGATCGTCGCAAATGCGGTGATAGCAAAGGATTCGGGCCTGTACAGATTGTTCGGACATGAATGACTCACCAGCTTCAATGGAACCTGACCGGGGGCACTCGGCACCAAGGCCCGGTACGTTGGCATGTAGTTTGGTCGCACACATTGTCTGTGGGCAAGCACGCGGAGTGTCCGTGATCCGCATTGGACCACGAGCGCTGTGGCAACCAACTATCCGACGACCGCCGGAAGAATCCATTCCTCGATGAAGGGTCGGACAATAGACACCTGAGCCGGCGGATCGACAAATCCCTTCAGGACAACAACGACGAGATCCAGCGCTGGCACGACATAGAGGTAATTGCTTCCGAACCCCAGTCCAAAATAGGCGTGGAAGCCATTCTCGTAGTCGATCACCCACCATTGGTAACCGTAACCCGCATATCCGGTGGTGTCACCTTGCAGGTGGAACCGCGTGGCCTCCGGGAACCAGTCCTCCGAAACAAGTGAGTGGTCATCCCACTGCCCGTTTCGCAACGAAAGCAGTCCGAACCTGGCGACATCAAGAGGCGCCAACTCAAGGCCGGACCCACCCGAAACAACGCGTTCTGGTGAGCGCATCCAGGTCGGGCGAGGGATATGCATTGGCTCCCAAAGTCGACGATCCGCGTATCTGGCCAGGTCCTCGCCAACAGCGCGTTCGACGATCACACCGAGCAGGTGCGATCCACCGGTGTTGTAGGCGTAGAACGTCCCTGGCTCGTAGACCACGGGCAGTGACAGTGTCAGCTCGGTCCAGTTGTCCGATGCCAGAAGGGTTTGCCAATCGGCATGGATGTCCCACTGCCAGCCAGCGGACATGGTGAGGACCTGCTGGACGGTGATCGTCGCGGTGCGTGGATCAGCATTCGCGGGGATCAGATCGGGGATGATGTCTCCGATCGTCGTATCGAGCGCGAGAAGGCCTTCACCAATTGCCACACCGACGAGCGTGCCGGTGACACATTTCGTGATGCTCCGGATATTGATCGGGTCGCCCGCGCCGTATTCGGTCCCGAAGTAACGCTCGAATGCCAGCCCGTTGTACCGCGACACGATCATCGCTGTGACGTCTGGCATGAACGCTGCCACATAATCGGCTGCCGCTTCCAGTTGCACGGAGGAAAGCCCGGTCGCCTCTAGTTCGATTGCGGACCAGGTGCGCGCCGGAAACGGCAGCATGTCCTGGGCACGTGTCGTCCGATGTCGCAGCGCGCCGAGACCGACAAGCGAGGTGAGGAGGGTCCGACGAGAGGTGTTGATGGCGTTGTGTTTGTTCCGGCCCGGAGCTGAACTCTGTTGGCTCGTCACGATGTTTCCTCCAGTTGCGGGCAAGCAGTCAGGTGAGGGGGGTGGTGCCTGCGAGTCGGACGCGACGTCCATCGGGTGAATCCGATAGATTTAGCAAACGGCTCGCACGAGTCTGGACACCACAATAGCAGCGACCGACGGGATTCGAATGTTCAACGCCATCGCCATGAATCAGGAAGATATCGAGCGCATCGAGCACACGCTGTTCTTCGAGCAGCCGAATATGCGACAGCGCATGATTCGCTTCACTGCCCTGATCCTTTTCGCATCCATCATCGCCACGTGCGGTCTGTTGAGCGATTCCGTCGCTTCAATCATCGGGGCGATGATCATCGCGCCGCTCATGACGCCCCTGATGGGCATTGTGGTGGCGATTGTGATTGGATCCGGCGATCGCGCGATTCGCTGCCTCGTCATTGCCGTCATCGGAATCGTGCTCGCGATCGCAACGGGCTGGCTTATCGCCTGGCTCATGCCGTACGGCTGGGACCCGCTTGCCTCAGCGCAGGTTCTGAGCCGGACAGAACCGAAGCTGCTCGATCTCGTGGTGGCGTTGGCATCCGGCGGGGCGGGCGCGTATGCCCTTAGTCGACCAGATGTCGCCGACGCGCTGCCGGGGGTCGCAATTGCGATCTCGCTTGTGCCGCCTCTCAATACGGTCGGCATTCTGCTTGCTGGCGGCGAATATCACCTGGCCAAGGGGGCAATGCTTCTGTTTGTCACGAACTTCACGGCAATCTTGCTCGCCGGTGCAGTTACGTTTGTAATTACCGGTCTTGCAGCGGGCGCGAAACACGACGGGCCCGAATTGCGAACCTCACTCATCGGCATCTTGCTGCTTGCCCTCCTGGTCTCTGTTCCGCTGATGGCCAACAGCAACCACCTCTGGACCGATACCCGGCGAGAGCAGCGGGCGCGCGGCGTGGTGTCGTCCTGGCTGGATGAAACCGGGTGGGAGCTCGTCGAGGTGGATGTCGACGGCAGCAGTGTCAATCTGGTCCTGGCTGGTTCGGGTGACGTGCCTGATACGAGCGACGTTGTCCCGAAACTCCGCGACATCATGGGTGAGGACATGAGCCTGACCGCCCGTGTGGTCGATATGCGCAAGATCAATCTGGTGGGTTCGCCGGCGGCAGAAACGACCAGCCCGTAGCAACCGCTGATGGGTGGAACTTTCTGATTGCGTGTGGCGTTATAGTGTCAGTGAGGCTAGGTCGCCTGGTGTGGGGTTTGCCTGCACGCGATCTACCCAATGCCTGGTGCAAAGAGGTTCACGTGGACAGAAGACGACTCATTGGAACTGGTTCTGCTCTGGCCGCTGCGGTTTCGCTCGGTGGGATGCGCTCGATCGCGTTTGCCCATGGCGACGGAACTCCAGAGGCTACCCCGGGAATGGCTGCGGCCATTGCCCCGATCATCTGGCAGGTCGAGTCGCTGACAGCGGCGGATGGCACGGTCACCGAGATGGGTGACAAGGTGTACACGCTGAAGTTCCGCGCCGACGGCTCTATTGGAATTCGCGCCGATTGCAATGTTGGTACGGCCTCCTACACGCTCGACGGCGACATGATCACGATCACGCAGGGGATATCCACACTCGTCGCCTGCGAAGACATGGCCACCTCCGACGCATTTTGGGCGGTCCTGACGATGGCCTCGCAGTGGGGCATTGCAACCGATGCGAGTGATCAACTGACGATCACTGCATCGGACGGCAGCTCGCTGACCGCCAATCCGACCGTGACAGGTGTTGTCTGGCAGTGGAAAGAGTTTCAGTCGATGGACGACACCGTCGTGGTGGCGTCTGATCCGGCTCACTTCACGCTGCAGTTCAACGACGATGGATCGGTACAGGCGCAGGTCGATTGCAACACGGGGCGCGGTGATGCCACGATCGAGGGCAGCAGCATCACGCTGGTCATCGCTACGACGAGGAAGCTCTGCTCCGAGGATTCGCAGGACTCCCAGTATCTCGACTGGTTGAGCCAGGCGACGTCGTTCGTGATCCGCGGCAATACCCTGAATCTGGCCCTGCCGATGGATTCGGGCATCATGGTGTTCGAGGCGGTCGATATTGTGGACGACGCGACGCCGGCCGCGTAGAACCGGTTCAATCCGAAGTCAAAGAGATGGCCGGGCACCATGCCCGGCCATCTTCATGTCAGTCGCCGGCCATGGCCGTTGGAGCGGCCTCGACTCTCGCCATGAGTTCGCGTTGCGCTCGCTTGTGTGCGTGCTCTGCCGCGAAATAGCTCCCGAAGACGAAGACAAGCGCCACCAGTTGGCCAATCAGGCCTTCCCACGTGTTGTAGATACCGAGCCACAGTGACGTCCAATAGGGAGGCGGGGTGTCCGAAATCGGATGAATCGGCATCCAGCCAACTGCCTGCAGGATATGGACGGTCTTGCCGACCATGGTCACCAGGACGAGGGAGATCATGAAGCCAGTCACGATCAGCATCTTCTTGTGCGGCAGCTTCGCCTGCAGCGCAAACATCAGGAAACCTACGACAAAGGTCGCCAGCAGTCCCAGCGCAACCCCTTCAATCACTACCTGTGTGCCGGCATCGAGGACAAGGGCTTGCAGGAAAAGCACGGTCTCCGCGCCTTCCCGGAAGACGCTGGTGAAACCGAGCAGAACGAGCCCAAATGCCTGCGACGCGACGACACCACCCAGAATCATGCGCCGCTTCTGATGATGCTTGGCGATCCATTTGGTCCAGTACACCTTGTGGAAGAACCAGTTCATCACCAGGAGCAGAACGCCGATTGCGATCAGCGAAACGATTGCCTCGACCCGCTCCGAATACGCGCTCAACGAAAGCAGCACGGTGCGGGCCAGAATGAACAGCACAACCGTGGCCGCCAGGGCAAGGGCCGAGCCAAGGGCCAATGGCTTCTTGAGAACCCGGTTTGCCCCGGTCATGCTGGCCATGAGGGATGCCAAAATCAGCACCGCCTCCAGCCCTTCCCGGAAGACAATCGAGCCGGCGTTGAAGATAATCGCGCCCTTGGCCGTCGATCCCGAACCGAGTTGCTGACGTGCCTGGGTCAGATCACTGACCAGCGCCTGCCGGGCTTTGGTGATCTGGCCGATCGGCGCCTCGTTGGCAATCAGTGTCGCCAGTCCCGGCCCACTCTCGTTGCCCTGCCAGAATCCTGTTTCGATCTGCTGGGCGAGACTGGGAGCGAAGGCCAGCAAACGCTTCTCCGCGCCCGCATCAAAGACGGCGTACGCCTCGAGCCGGGCCGATTCCGCCTGCTTGAACTGACCGGCAGCAGCGGCCGCCTCCATTTGTTCGAGCAGCGAGATGACGACATCGAAATCGGCGTCGCCCCCGGCCTTGAGCCATTCGCCGGGGACCACACTCCGGAAGGTGTCTTCGACAGCACTCGTTGCAGCCGAGATTTCATCTGGATCCGCCGGCGTGCCACCTTGTAAGGCGGTGTCGATCAGTGCGCCCAGGGCGTTGATCTGGTTGTTGAGCAATTGCGTGGTCGCCGGATCGACCTGATTGAGCGACGGCCGCAGATCCGCAAATGCGGCCTTGGCGCCGGTCAGAAATGTCGCTGCCTCCTGGATTTCGATCGAGGACGTAACCTCGCCGCCGCGCACTCCGCGGCTGTATTCCTTGGGTACCAGACCGAGATACAGGACCATCTGACGGGCGCGGCCGGATTGCTCCTCGAGTGAGAGGGGCGCGGCCCGGAAGTTTCCAAACGCGGTGTCGAGCGCCTGAATCTGGGAGGGATCGGACTGCACACCGGCGACCGTTAGTCCGTCGATGGACGATTGCAGTTGACTCCGTGCATCGGCGCCAAGTTGTTGCTCGTAGGACTCGGCGAACAGCGGCCACAGCGTCTGGATTTGACCGATGGATTCGGCGACAGAGAGTTGAGAGGTGTTCTGGGTCGACTTGGCCAGTTCATCGATCTGGCGCTGAACTTCTGCCTGATAGGTATCGAGCAGGTCGGCCGAGACGATTGCCCAGGTCGTGGATGCATCCTGCGCACCATTGGCAAATTGCTCGAGGGCGACGGTCGAATCGGCTGAGGGTCTGGCCAGGCGAGTCGACTGGGTGAAGGTCCGCACAAGCATCCATTGCCTGGCTGCGCTGGCATCGCCTGCAGCGATCGCAGCTTCGGTGGCGGCGTAACTGATGACGAGGGTCTGCCCGTGGATCACACCGCGGAGCCTCGCCACCTCGACCTGATCGCCGGCGTGGGCCGCGGTGGCAAGTTCGGTGAGCGTCGCCTTGATGTCGGCGGAACTGCCTTCCGCGACCGGAAAGAACGCCAGGTAGGCATCAGCCGCAGCGGATGCGTCGGCCAGTGCAGCGTCCATCGCTGCCTGATCGGACGACAGAAGCCTTGCTTGCAC
>JAPXRQ010000054.1:0-15834 GCA_033813515.1 Thermomicrobiales bacterium | reverse complement strand
CTGCTGATCGGGCGAAAGCCCCTGCGCGTAGAGCGGAGCCGGGGCCTGGGCTGTCATGAATGGCTGCCAGTAATCGTCGAAGTCCCGGAAAACGGTCGGGACATCCAACATGGTCGCTTCAACATCCCGCAACCCCGAGTTGGTCAGCAGCGCAGCCAGTGCCTCAGGATGGCAGACCTGGAACTTGGTCGCTTCATCTCGGGCGACGGCATCGGGATCGAGCGCGATAGCCGCATCCCAGAAGTGCCGCATCATGTCCATGCGGTCGGCATAATCCCAGACGTAGGCCGCGACCGTCCCACCCGGCCGCACTACCCGGCACATCTCGGCTGCGGCCGTGGGTTGCTCAGGCGCGGGCACGAAGTTCAGGACCAGCGCGGATCCCACCACATCGACGGCGTTATCAGGCAGCGGAAGCGCACGAGCATCTCCGACAGTAAACGAGGCTCTCGCGTCCCGAATCGAAGCAGAGGCGTGGGCAATCATTCCCTCGGATGGATCAATGCCGACGACCGCATGTGGATCGCATCGAGCCAGAATTGCCCCGCTCAGCACGCCGGATCCACAGCCCAGATCGAGCCAATCCAATCCATCCGGCAATCCCAACCAGTCCAGGAACATTGGCGCGGCCAGGCGGCTCCAGCGTCCGACATACGCCTCATAGAGTTCGCCCGATTGAAACATCTTGCCCGGCTGCGGTGTGGTCATCTCCCTGTACCTCCACTGCCATGATGAGGACCCGGCGCAAGCCCCTGGATGACAAGTACCATAATTCTGATTATTCTAGTCAGGATTATTGGTGCCCGGAATGTTCGTGAAAGGTATACGCGTGACCAGGTCTGTTTCTCGTCGATCGTTGCTTGGAGCCAGTGGCCTGGCCGCTGCGGCGATTGCTGCTCCCCGCCTGACCTCAGCGCAAACGCCCGATGCCTCGCCGACTGGTCCGTGGACATTTACCGACGACAAGGGCGTCACCGTCACGCTCGACACGATGCCTACCCGGATCATTGCCGACGTTAACGCTGCCGCTCCACTTTGGGATTTCGGCATCCGCCCGGTCGGCGTTTTTGGGTGGAATGCGACGCAGAACAAAGATTTCGGTCCGGCTGGCGGCAACATCGATCCCGACCAGGTGGAAGTCGTTGGCTACGAGCCAGAGTTGTTTGTCTACGAAAAGGCGGCAGCACTTAATCCCGATCTGATCATCACCGTCACCTGGGAGCCAGACAATCCAGCCGAATACTGGAGCCTGGACTTCGATCCGGATCTGATCGAGACGGCACGGGCGGCGGCGCCTGTGATTGCGATCTCGGCAACAGGCTCGGCCGATGTCAACACCGAGCGGTTTGCCGAACTGGCCGCATCGCTCGGCGCCAATCTTGAATCGGACGAGCAGATCGCCGCGAAGGAGCGGTTCGAGACTGCCAAGGCTCGTCTGCAAGGGGTGGCCAGTGCGAAATCCGACCTGGTCTCGCTCTTTGCCTACCTCGGCGATGGTGCAGCCACCTGGTACATCGCCTCCCCGCAGGATTGGGCGGACCTGTCGTTCTACCAGAGCCTGGGTGTGACCATGGTCCAGCCGGATGTCGAAAAGTTCGCGTACTGGAACGAGATCAGCACCGAAGAAGCGGACATGTATCCGGCAGACATTTTCTTCCACTCAACCCGCCCCGGCACCACGACGGAGGAGGCTCTGATCGCGGACGAATCATTCGGAAGCCTGCCATCGATCAAGGCTGGCCAGGTTGCGGCCTGGAATCAGGACTTCATCATGAGTTACGAAGGCATGGCCATTGCCACAGAAGGCATCGCCGCCGCGATTGAGCAGGCCACCAAAGTCAGCTAGACGGTGACAATCTGAGAGACAGCGACGAGGGAATTGACCCCGAATCGCGTGCTAGACTCCGGCGTCTTGATCCATCAATCGCCGGAGTTTCGTCATGGCCGAGAGCTCGTTTGCAGTCAATCAGCGGACCAAGGTGCTGCGCCTCGGCAAGCGTGGTCACTACGATCGCGAAACCGTCTACGACATTGTCGATTCGGCGCTGATCTGCCATGTCGCCTACGTCATGGATGGGCAACCGTTCGTCCTCCCAACACTTCACGCCCGCATCGATGACACGATCCTGCTGCATGGCCACGGCACCAATCGCACCTTGCTGCATGTCGGGAGCGGCGAACCTGTCTGCATTGCGATGACCCACACCGATGGCATCGTGGTCGCGCGCTCGATCTTCAATCACTCAATCAACTACCGCTCGGCAACGCTCTATGGCAAGGGCCGGTTGCTGACTGATCCCGCCGAGAAGATGGATGCGCTCTTCCGCTTCAGCGAGAAGATGCTGCCAGGGCGCTGGGATGAGGTGCGGCAGATGACCGATCAGGAGTTCAAGGCAACGGCCATCATCGCGGTCGATATCGAAGACGCCTCGGCCAAGATCCGCGAAGGGATGCCGAAGGACGAGCCGGAAGACATCTCGTGGCCAACCTGGGCGGGCGTCATTCCGATCGAGACCTCCTTTGGCGCACCGGTCTCCGAGGAGAGTGTTCCGGAGGGCATGCACCTGCGTCCGGAAATCCTCACCTACCTCGCCGATCAGTTTCTGCCAGACGCGGACTAGCCACCATGCAGTCGGCAGATACGATGCCTGCTTCTTATATTGACAATCATCTATGTCTTGGTTAGGATATCTGGCATGAGCACGAAAGTCCGACCAACCAATTGCTGCGACGTACCGGTCGAGCCGCCGAGTTTGGCCGCCGAAACGCGGACCTTGGCAGTCGATGTCTTCAAGGCGCTGGCCGATCCGACGCGGTTCGAGATCTTTCGCTTTGTCGCCGCCCAACGCGAACCCATCTGTGCCTGCGATGTGGTTGACCGCTTCCAGGTGAGCCAACCAACCATCTCGCACCACATGAAAGTGCTGCGCGACGCCGGACTGATTTCGGTATCGCGCCGTGGGGTTTGGGCCTACTACGCCGTCGATCAGCGTGGGTTGGCGCTGGTCCAGACCGTGCTTGATTCGCTCCAGAAGGAGGATGCCCTGGCGATCGCCTGACCTGTTTTTTGTTGCCGACAGATATAGATGTTCGTCTATGAATGGAGTTTGCATCATGTCTTCTGTTTCCGACCCAATCCAGATTCGGGACATCGTTCGGGAGAAGTACGCCGATCGTGCGCGCAAGGCGACCAATACCGACAGCTGCTGCGAACCTGGTTGCTGCAGCACGAACGCGCTGGATCCCGTGACATCGAATCTCTACGACGCTGCTGACATTGCATCCGTACCGGACGCTGCCCTGGCTGTGTCGCTCGGTTGTGGCAATCCGACCGCCCTGGCCCAGCTCAATCCGGGCGAAACGGTGCTCGATCTCGGTTCTGGAGGCGGCATCGATGTTCTCCTCTCGGCGCGCAGGGTTGGACCAACCGGGTTTGCCTTCGGTGTCGACATGACCGATGAAATGCTGGCCGTGGCCGAAAAGAACAAGGCAGAGGCCAAGGCCACCAATGTTGGCTTCCTGAAAGGGCAGATTGAGGCGATCCCGCTTCCGCGCGAGTCCATCGATGTCGTGATCTCCAACTGCGTGATCAATCTCGCTTCGGACAAGGGTCAGGTGCTCCGCGAGGCCTTCCGTGTCCTGAAGCCGGGAGGGCGTTTTGCCGTTTCCGACGTTGTCTCCCAGGGCGAACTTCCGGCGGACCTACGCGGCGACATGGAGGCGTGGGTTGGTTGCGTTGCGGGAGCGCTCGAGGAGCAGGAATACCGCCGACTGCTGACAGAAGCCGGCTTTGGTGATGTCGAGCTTCAAATCACGCGCGTATATGATCCGCGCGAACTGGCCGACAGTCTGCGCGGGAGCGAAGGATCCTCCTGCTGTGGTGGATCGTCGCCGGATTGGGACGAGAGCGCCTACGCCCGGTTCGATGCCAGCGGCGGACGGGTGGTCAGCGCGTTTGTGCGGGCAACCAAACCGGTGGCGTGACAAAGCGGACATCATCTGGCACCGTTTGCCGCTAAATCGGTGAACAATCGATCGAGCAAACCAGGGAGCATCAGGTGCCGTATCCAGCCAATGACCAGCGACCCGCCGAACCACCCCCGTTTGGACCCGAAGGCGATATCCTGCTCGGTTTCCTGGAACGGCAGCGCGCGACCTTTGCCTGGAAAGTCGGTGGCCTGAACGCAACTGAACTGCAGCGAACGCTCGGGCCATCGACGATCACCCTTGGCGGCATGATCAAGCACCTGACCCGCTTCGAAGACGATATGGCCAGCGAATGGCTTCAGGGTGGCGAACAGTTGGCGCCGTGGAACAGGATCGACTGGGAGGCCGAGCACGACTGGGACTGGACGTCCGCCGCCGGAGATGATGCTGCCATGCTCTACTCCAACTGGGAGTCGGCGGTGATTCGCTCCCGGGCCGCGTTCGAAACCGCCATGACGGACGGCGGACCCGGACGGCACGCCAACGAACAGACGCCAAGTCTGCGCTACATCGTCATCAACATGATCGAGGAGTATGCTCGGCACAACGGCCAGGCCGATCTCATCCGCGAGTCGATCGACGGGTTGGTCGGGCAGGACCCGCCAGCCGCCGACTAGGACGCGAGCAGATCCAGGCCCAGTTCGCGCGAGAGGTACTGGGCCACCAACTGCCCCTTGACACTGTTGCCGGCCGGGTCGAGCCGCGGCGCGAAGGTACCAAGTCCACCCTTGCCGGGCGACACGGTCACAATCCCTCCGCCAATTCCGCTCTTTCCTGGCAGCCCAACTTCACACAGCCAATCGCCCGAGGTCTCGTACAAGCCAGCAGTGAGCATCACGGCCAGGGTGTGATGACAGACAGTGCGATCGACCACCTGGACGCCGGTCAATGGATTGATCCCGGCCAGGGCCAGAGTTGCGCCCATCACCGCCAAATCGCGGGCAGTCACTTCGATCGCGCACTGCCAGGTATAGAGATCGAGCACATCGTCGGCCGAACCATCGATCTGGCCGAGGCTGACGAGCAAATCGGCGATCGCCCGATTGCGGTGATTGCTGGTAATCGCCGACTGGTAGACAGCGTCGTTGACCGCCAGAGGACGTCCCGCGAACCGCGAAAGTCCATCCAGTAGCCATGCACGCCGCTCGTCCGGAGTGCGGCCGGGAACGAGTCCTGAGGTCGCAATCGCGCCGGAGTTGACCATCGGGTTGGTGCGCCCGGCGGAGTCCCGTTCGATCGCCGCGATCGAATTGAACGGAGCACCGGTCGCGTTCGAACCAATTCGATTGCGCACGAAATCCGCGCCCATCTCCTGACAAACCAGGGCGAAGACAAATGGTTTCGAAACGCTCATGATCGTGAAGGGAATATCCGCGTCGCCGATCTGGAAGGTCTGACCGCCACTCCCGGCGAGGCAAATGCCGAACTGATCCGGATCGACCTGGGCCAGCGCGGGATACACCTGCGACACCGTCCCCCCGGCTTCGTCACGGTAGCGATCGTGTGCGGTTTGCAGGAGGGCGTGGATATCTTGAGGTGCGGGCAATGTGCCGGTTGAGACCCGCCATTGGGCTTGACTCTTCACCGGGAAACCGTTTGTCATGGATTAATTCCTGACCATTTCTGGGTGATTCGGATGTGCAAGGCATTTTGCGGGTGTAACAATGCATGGTGCAACGGTCTCGCCTCCACCTGGAATGGATAGGTGGACGGAACGCGAGCCGTACCTGTGACGGAGCCAGCAATGGCGCAACTGTCAGGAGAGATAATGGCAGCACCAGTAGGACCAGTAGAAGTCTTGTTTGTGGTGTTTCCCGAGCCGAATTTCACCGGCGAACTGGCGGGGGAACTGAAGTATCTCGTCGATAGCGGGCAGATCACCGTGCTCGACCTTGTCTTCATCTACAAGGATGCAGACGGCAATGTCACCTCTGTCGAGCTGGCCGATATGGACGAAGACGATGCCAGTGCGTTCGAGGCATCGGTCGATGATCAGGAGGACATTCTGGTCGAAGACGATATCGCCGAGTTCGCCGCGCAGATGCCGAACAACACGGCCGCCGGCCTGATGGTGTTCGAGAACACCTGGGCGGCGCACTTCGTCCAGGCCATGCGCAATGTGGGCGGCGAAGTCGTCTTGTCCGAGCGGATTCCGGCCGATATCGTTGCGGAGGCACTGGCCGAAGGGTAAGACCCTGGCCTTTGTCAGCTTCAGGGCATCCAGATGCCTGTTGAAAGAGGAGGAGATCATGAGACGTCGACCAGTTCGTGTGGGACGACCGAGCCTGTTGGGAACGATGGCCCAGACGGCCGTTATCGCCGGGACAGCAACGGCTGTTTCCGGTGGAATGCAGCGCCATGCTGCTGCCAAACAGGCGCAGGCCGCCGATGCCGCCGCCTGGCAACAGCAGGAGCAGGCCGCCGCCATGCAGGCGCAGGCTCAGCAGGCAGCAGCGGCCGCCGCCGCATCTGCCCCGGCACCGGCTCCGGCGGCTGCGGATCCGATGGCCCAGCTGCAGCAGTTGGCCACGATGCGCCAGCAGGGTCTGCTGACGGACGAGGAATTCGCCTCGGCCAAGGCCAAGATCCTCGGCTAACCGACCCAAATCCTCGGTACACAGTCAAGCCCGTCGCCAGATTGCTGGTGGCGGGCTTTGTGCTTTGGCCGATATCTGGCTGAATGAACACGCCGGTTCAGTTGCCGCCGGAAGCGACCCTGGCGCGTTCCTGGGATCCGTCGACTACCTGCGGTTCCAATTGCCGGCGATCGGCATACGCGGCCGATGGGAAGTGCACATTCTTGAAGATCGGAGCCAGGGCGGCGATCAGCACGGCCGCAACCAACGCGCCACCGAAATCGGAGATGAGATCGTAGAGCGTATCCATCTCGCCGCCATTACGGCCCGTGTCGAACAGGGTATCGCCGACCAGTTCGTACAGTTCCCAGAGAGAGCAAACGATCATGGAGACCGTCACGGCAATCGTTATCCGCCACGGGACACTGACCCGAAGGGCGCCGCGCACATTGAGCACGGTCACGATGTCGTATCCGACGGCCGCAATAATGGCGCCCCCGCCGAAATGGGTGATCTTGTCGTAGGCCACGTAGTTCTTGTAGAAGTCGGCGGCCGTGCCCAGCGTATCGGCGTACGTGACGGCCACGATTGCCACATGCGTCACAGCCGAGAGACCGCCCTCCGGAAAGAATCGCTGACTAAACCAGCCGATCAACAGGATTGTCGCGCTGATCTGCGCGATCATATAGCCCCAGTAATCGGTGAAGCCGGGCTCGACAATCTGGCCGACGACGAGGATCGAGAGCAGCAGCCCAAGCGCGCCAGTCGAGAGCATCGCCCACGGTTGCGACCGGATCGCCCCCAGCATCCCTGGCCGTGTCGCACGGACCGGCTCGGTTATCCACTGATGCCACCAGGCGACTGCCTCTCGCCAGTGCAGCAACATCGCCGCCGGGACAAGCGTGTAGATCATCCCGACCAGGCCATCGAACCAGTAATGGTTGCCGGTCACCATAACGGTCAGAAACATCAGCAGACCGGGTCCCCAGGCAAGCCACGCATACCAATGCGGCCGCATTGAGGTCCAGAGCAGATACCCGACGAGCATCATCCAGCCAACATGCAGGCTCGGAACCGCGGCGTATTCGTTGACAAAGGCGTGGTACTTGCCGATGAAATCGTGCAGGTCGATGACATTGGCCTCGGGGATGAGACGAGGCGGAGCGACCGGAAACTGCCAAAACGTAAACAGGCTCAGGAGAGCGGAGATACCAAGCGCATTACGCAGCACGCGGAACAGTGAACGATCGGTGAGCAGAAACCAGAGAATGCCGATGATGATGAACGGGAGAAAGAACGACGAGTAGTACCGTGCGAACCACCGGACCAGGTGCTCATGCTGGAGCACCCACGTTTGCAGATCGGGTTCGAAGTTGAGTTTGAGTTTGCGCTCGAGTTCAAGAACCCGCAGGCTGTTTGAACGCGCGGTCTCCCAATCTCCCTCGGTGTGCTTGCGTCCGGTTTCGTAGAGGAAAAAACCGGCGCCCAGCAAGCCCAGCTGCCAGACAACCAGGGTCAGTGGCAGGCGATCGGTCGCTCCCCGCCGCGTCAGGCGATACGCGATCGCACAGAGCAGCGCGCCGAATCCGATGTGCAGGTGATGATCGATCCCGAAGCCGAACACGACGGTCGAGGCCGCGGCAATTGCGATCCACGGACCAGCCGGGCGCCAGAGCAGGACGAGGATCGCGACAATCGCCGCGGTCCACAGGAAGCGGCCCAGGGCATCCTCGGGCAGGTAGTAGAAATCGATTCTCGGCACGAAAATCCGCCTTCCACCATTGCGTCATTTTCAATGGTACGCCCATCCGCGGCATCCGGACCTGCAAACGAGGTTGTCGCAGGAACGTTTCGGCGCCTCGGAAGACGGGCGGAACTGGCGATTTGTGCGGGATCAGCAGCTGCGGGCGTTGCCGTCCATATCAGTGTGGACTTCCAGCTGGCCGCCATCGAAAGCGACCACCATGCGGTAGCCCGGGGTGATCACGGCCGCCACGAACTCGCCATCCCGTGGGCAGCCAAGAGCGGCATCTGGCCACTCGACAACCTCGGCGCTGACAATCGTGATGGACGCAACCTGATCCGGAAACTGCGCATTGACCTCATTCACCACGGCCTGGAGCACGGCGATCGGAATATCCATCGGGAGCGGCGGACCATCGACCGATGCGATTGCCATCTCATCAGAATCGATCAACCAGCGATCCCCGTCCTCAACCATCACGATCTCCGAGAGTTGATCGGCGCGCTGGACAGTCGCCAGCACCCGGCCATCAGGGAGGACTGTGCCGGAGATCACGAATGGGTCGGAGAAAAGCGGTTCCGTGTTCGTTGCTGGCGGGGAAGCATCGGGGGTGCCTGACGTGATGGGCAGCTTCTCGACCGCGAATGCGCCGCTGGCGATGGCGTTGTCGCTGTAGAGAGCCGCCAGTCGCAGGTAATCGCCGGCCGCGGCGCAGGCATCGGCCTCCCGCAGTGTTCTTTCGATCGCGCTCAGGGTGGCGGGATCAGCGGCCGCGCCAGTGGCATCGCCCGGAATGCCAATTGCTGGTACGGGCGATGCCATCAGGGTGGACAGGTCGGCTTCCGGACGAGGAGCAATGGTGCACGCGACGGCGGCCGGACTCGCCTCGGGCGTGCTCTCCTGGGCAAGCGTTGCGCCGGGCACCATGGTCAGCGCGGCGAATGCGATGGCGAAGCTATGGCGAACGAGTGACATGATGGGCGTCCTCCTGGTGACACTCACGATAACGCGCGGCAGTGGTCAGAGGATGTCTCGATGATGGAGAGACGGCCGTTTTGGGGTGGCCCGGGTGTCCCTCTTGCGGAATAAGAACATGTGTTCTAATCTGTTCGTATCGACCCACCGACGCTCGCCGGAGAAAGGACTCCCCGCATGTCACCCCATTCCCCAACCCGCCTTGATGAGTCGCCGAGCAGGCGCGCCTCGTTCTGTCAGATCGCCCTCAGTCCGGCCGTCGAGTTCGCCGATCGGCCCAATCCGGCCGAACTGCGCCAGGATGTGCTGGTCAAACTCCTGCAACGCGAACCGCAGCCATCCTCCTGTGAAGCGCTGGTCGATGCCGAACCTCGGCTGACATCTGTCCTCTATCGCAATGCCCGGGCCGATTTCTTTCGCCATCGCACTGGTCGGAGCAAGGTCCATTTGGTGCCCATCGATAGTGACGCGATCGAGCATCGACTTGTCGAGTCCGAGGCGGAGGAGGATGCGCTGCTGCTCGATATCGATCTGCTCAACCGGGTGCGCACGCTGAACCAGGCACTGATCCGCGAGATCGTCGAGACCATGATTGCCGCGCAACGGGCCAGACGCCGCGGGTCGATTCCCAGCGACCTCCGCCAGAAGATCTACCGCCTGCGCCGTGCATCGGGGCTGCCATTGCGAACGGACCTGCTGTGATTACCCCGCCCACCATCGACCACCGCACCGGCGCCGGCAAGGACCACTTCACCATCACCTGGCATGGGACAGCGCATGACGGTTCGTTCCGCGGACACGTGCGGTTTGTCACGGCTGAGCAGGATTGCGAGATCAGGACTGGCACCCAGGCGCTGCTCGGACTGGCGCTCTGTCTGGCCCGCATTCTCGATCGCGGTTTTGCCTGTTCGCCGCAGTGTTCGGGCGATCTGGTTTGCCTGGAGGCTGATTCGCTCAGCCTGGAACTGGTCCAGACGAGCATGGTCGTCGAGTTGATCTTCTCCGGCACGACGGGTCCGGATATGCGAACGAGCCAGGTCGCGTTTCACGACGGCGTCATCCAGTTTCTTCGGGCTGTTCTGGAGTGGGTCCGGGATCAGCCGACGACGGTCGACGGGAACGAACTCGCGGCGCTTGTCGGGCGGATTCAGGCAGCCACCACACCCGTTATCGGAATCGCTGGCTGAAGTTCGCAAGAGACGGATACCTTGTCGATTCTGCATAGCTCCTGTTACGTTGAGCAAAAGGGTATGATGTGCTGGAGGGAAACACATACGCTGGTCTGGGCAATTCAAGGGGAGAGGTTTGTCGGTGGATGACCAACGATTTGACGATATGGCGCGTCGAATGGCAACTCGCCGCAACACCCTTCGCGGCATCGGCGCTGGTATTGCTGCGCTCTTCGTTGGCAAGGCTCAGGTGGACGGCCGCGCGCCGGTCGCGGCCGGCACGCCGTGCATCAACTACCTGTTCGGGTCAGGAAGCACCACCGGAGGCCTGAAGGTCACGCTCAGGGTACGCCTCGATAGTCCCGCGCCTTCAGGTGGCACAAAAGTCAAGCTGTCGTCGTCCAGTGCGGCCATTCCGGTTCCCTCGTCCGTGACCGTGCTGGCCGGCCAGACCGAGCACACCTTCACGGTGGCGACAAATGGCGTTGCATCCGAGACCAATGTGGTTGTGACTGCGAGCACGACCGGTGGTTGTGCCGTCTCACGCTCAATTCTGATCAGGGCGCCACGTTTGCGAGCACTGTATCTCCAGTCGGTGATTCGGGGCGGCGGAGTGGGCAAAGCGACCGTTTGCGTGTTCGGGAAGGCTCCGAGTGGCGGACTGGATGTAGATCTGGTCAGCGACAAACCAGGCATTCTCGAGTCACCCGGGTCAATCACCATTCCGGCCGGAAAGGGCTGTCTTTCGCTCAACCTCGACGCGCAGGAGGTCGTGGCCGCCACGCTGGTCAAAGTCACAGCGACGCTCAATGCCGCTTCGCTAACGGTTGGCGGGATTGTGCGCGACTTCAATGGTCTGCCGGAACCCACCAACACGCCAGTCAACACCGCTACAGCAACAGAAACACCAACCGACACTCCCACCAACACGGTGACTAGCACAGCAACTGATACACCCACAAACACGGCGACCAGCACGCCAACCGATACACCCACCAACACGGCGACCGCAACGGCAACAGACACACCAACCGCGACGGCAACGGTGGTTTGTACTCCCAACGGCTACTCCTGCAACCTCAATGATCCGGGGGCATGTTGCGCGCAGATTTGCTACTACAACGGCGGCTATCCGACCTGTGGCGTTCCCTGCGCACCGGCAGGCCAACCATGCACACTCGACAACCCCGGTGGATGCTGCAGCCTGACTTGTATCAACATCAATCTCAATCCGGTCTGCGCATAGCGGAACTGGGCGGCTGATTGTGATCCGGCAACAGGGTTTTGGTAAAGGAGCGTCTCTTGCCTGATCGCGCTGCAGTACCGCAGCGCGGTTCTAAGCCCAGGGTGTGGCAAGACCAAGGCGGGGTAGCTTCTCAGCAAACTCCTGACCCTCGCGCCGGACGGTCGTTTTTTCCGGCGTGATCTGCACCCAATTCAGTTCCTGGGCCCGTGCCTTTGCCGCCTCGACCTGGCCGGTCGTAAGCAGGGCGATCATTTCGGTCTCGGCGGTCGTCAGAGTCATGCCCTCCCGCTCGTAATCGATGAACGCCTCCCAGGCCATCGGGCACCATTTGGCCACGATCTGCTCACCAATCGCGGTCGCATACTCCCGAATCTCGAGCTGGGCATGGCTATCCATCCGCAGCTTGAGGAAATGCAGCAGGTTGTGCAGGTTTAGCTTCCAGTAGGCCTCGGTGTAGGTGCTGAGGGGGAGATCCTTGCGGGCCTGTTCGCGAGCGACTCCGGCCTCGAGACGCCCTTCGTAGGCCGCCTTGATTGCCTGCTGCAATTCAGTTTCCTGCAGCGACAGCCCCTCACCGACCTCGGCCGGGAGGAAGCCCTTGCTGCCCTGGCGGTTGCCCTTGTCCTGGATCCGCCAGGCGCCCGGCTCGGTCCGCTGCATGCCATCGATCGCAACCGAATAGCGGGTGCTGTACTCGTTGACGCTGGCCGTGCGATGCCGAACCCACTGCCGCCAGGTGTCCATTGGCACGCGAACGTGGAGCTTGATGTCACACATCTCGAATGGCGTCGTGTGCGCATGGCGAAGGAGGTAACGGATCAGGCCCCGATCCTCGCGGAACGATTTCGTGCCGACGCCATAGGAAACGCGGGCGGCCTGGACGATCGATTCATCGCCGCCGAGGTAGTCGACCACCCGCACGAAGCCGTCATCGAGGACCGGAATTGCGACCCCGAGGATCTCTTCAAGAGCCGGGACAGTGACCCGGCCGGTGCGCATGGCAGTGGATTCCTCGGTGATCATGGGCGTTTCTCGGGAGAATTGGATTGCGGATAACGTGGGCCAACCGGCTGCCCGCAAGAATACAACCCCCACCGCCACCCCCGTAACAGGAATCCGGGTAGACAGGGTGTACGTACACCTTGTAGACTCTGGTCTTCCCCGTTCAATCTGCCGCCTCCCGGTCCTGGGCAGCTTCACCCATCACTCTTCCGGCTGGGGAGGAATGGCCATGATCGCCGAGCACATCACCGACCTCACAACATTCGATCGCCGCGTCGCCATCAAGGCCGCCGCCGCATTCACCGCCATGGCCGCCGCCGGTCCTTTCCTCCATTCCAAACCGGTCGCGGCTGAAGGTGTCACCTCGGCCCTGACCTGGACCGAGGCCGATCATCCCGAAGCGATGCCGGATGCGGATGGCTGGATCACCTTCACACTCGAGCAGCCGTTTTCGGCGATTGCCCCCAACTGGGCGGGAGATGGCGATCCCAACGCCCTCGTCCAAATCGCACTCAGCAGCGATGGCGCCTCGTGGACCGATATCATCACGGTCGGCGCGGCGATCCACGATGCCGGACCGCCCGATCGCGATAATCGCTACTTTGCCGATCTCACCTTCGCCGATTCCGCATCGCTCGTCTCCTACCGCGCGCTCAACGCCGACGGCTCGCTGACCACACTCCCCGATCTTGCCTTTTCCGCCATCGATAGCCGCTCCGGACCAGTCGCCGGCGATGTCGCCATCGGCGCGGACACGGACGAGGACGGAGTCTGGTCACCGCCGATCATTTCCCGCGCGATGTGGGGGGCCGACGAATCATTTCGGTTCGATGCGGACGGCGAGGAGTTCTGGCCACCCAGTTACCAGACGATCGAGCACGTCATCATCCACCACACCGAAACCGCCAGCTGGCAGAATCCGATGGTCGCGATTCGGGCCGTCTACTACTACCACGCGGTCGAACGGGGCTGGGGCGATATCGGATACAACTACCTGGTCGATTACATGGGCAATGTCTACGAGGGCAGGGCCGGCGGCGCCAATGTCGTGGGTGGCCATGCCTATCAGTACGCCTGGGGATCCTCCGGCATTGGCGTGCTCGGCAGCTACTCGGACTTCGAGACGACACCCGAAGCGCAGGCCGGCATTGTCTGGATCACCGCCTGGGTTGGGAAGGATCTCGATCCCTGGGGCACCTCCGATTTTCACGAGCAAGACGATCTCCCCACCATCTGCGGACACCGGGATGTGAACGATTCCGCCTGCCCGGGAGATGGACTGTACGGGCAACTGGATCGCATTCGTACGCAGGTGGCCGAGGTGCTGGCCGGAGCAAATCCCGCCGTCGATTCCGCGTTCTACCCCGGCGACACCGTGCAGGTCATCGTCGAGGGTGCGAATCTGCGGAACGGACCCGGAACCGGTTTCGATGTCTCAGCCGAACTGCCGTGGGGCTCGATCCTGTCCGTGACCGATCCGTCCACGTCGAACGACGGCTTCGCCTGGTACGGCGTCTCGGGCGATGCCGGCTGGGGATGGGTGGCTGGGGTCATGATTCAGCGCATCTCCGAGGCAACGGTGACCGATGACGGGCTGGCGATTGGAGATGAGGTTGTCGTCGCCACCGATATGCTCAACTTGCGGGCCGCCGCGGATCGCGATGCCGATGTGGTCGCGCAGATGCCGAATGGAACGGTGGGGACAATCACCGATGGCCCAGTTCGGACCGATGGCTTCGCCTGGCACTATCTGGCCTCCGAATACGGTGATGGTTGGGCGGCGGGTGTGTACCTGGCATTGCGCGGCGCGGGAATTGTCTACGCCATCGGAGACGAGGTTGTCGTGGCGACCGATGCCCTCTGGCTCCGGAGCGGACCGGGGCTGGATCGCAAGAAACTGGCCGAGATTCCGAATGGGGCCGAGTTGACGATCACCGAAACTTTGATCCCCAACGAGGGTCATCAGTGGTACGGCGTGCATAGCGACAAATACGGTGATGGCTACGCGGCCGCGGTCTATCTCGCGCCGGCGTAGTTCCGTAGCCCGTAGTTCGTTGCCCGTGGTGAGGCTGACTCTCTTTACTCGACGATCAGCGCCAGTTACGGGATATTGGCAAGAGGTGCTTCGCAGGCCACCGCGGTGTCGACGTCAGCGTCCACGCCTCCGTCACAAGAATCTGTGGCGGGGCCGCCATCGAGGCCATCCGCCCCGGTGCCGCCCGAAAGCTGATCGTCACCGCCGCCACCAGAGAGGTCATCTGCCCCATCCGCTCCGCCGATATTGTCAGCGTTCTGATTGCCATTGAGGACATCGTTGCCGTTCGCACCCAGGATGTAGTCATCTCCGCCGCCGCCATCGACGATGTTGGTGGAAAGATCGCTCTGGGTCGAGGTTGAGCCGACATAGATGTTGTCACCTTCGGTGCCTCCGGCAATCGTGTCCGATCCGCCGAGTCCGGTGGTATTTGAGAAATCGCCGCGGATATTGTCGTAACCGGCATCTCCACGGATGGTATCGTCGCCCGCGCCACCCCAGATCCAGTCATCGCCAGGTCCGCCATAAATGGTGTCGTTACCGTCTTCGTATGAGGTCGAGTCGGCCTCGCAGGACACCGGACCGAGGACGCAGCCGATCTGATCGTTCCCGTCCTCGCCGGAGATGATGTCGTTGCCCTCGCCACCGGCAATCTTGTCGTTGCCGAGACCGCCGCCGATTGTGGAGCCGTTCTCGCCGTCTTCGATGAGGTCGTCGCCATCTCCGCCCGTGGCCATACCGCCATTCATGGAGATGGAGTCGTTGCCGGTTCCGCCATCGATCGTGGCCGGGACAGCCGCGGTGATCTGGTCATCACCGCCAGACGAGGAGATCGTGTCGGCACCGTCATAGGCACTGATGGTGTCCGGTCCGGAACCGCCGAGGATGACATCGTCCTGCGGTCCGCCGTCGAGATTATCGCCCCCATTGCCGGCGGTAAGACTGTCGTTGTTGTCGTCGCCGTACAGGTCGTTGCTGCTGGATTCGGTGGCGCTTCCAACCGATGCCGTGCCGTAAATCGTGTCATTGCCGGGGCCGCCGTAGATCGCATCTCCGGCGTTACTGAGGGAGCCGTTCTTGTCGTAGTCGCCCACCAGAAT
>JAPXRQ010000053.1:0-16099 GCA_033813515.1 Thermomicrobiales bacterium | reverse complement strand
GATCGTCTGATCAACCTCGTCCTTCGTCCGGCCCTTGCGCTCGACCTTGTTGATGTATTCCGGATACACCCGAGCGAATGGCATCGTGTAAATCCGCGGTTTCTTCACCGGTTTTGCTGGTTCACTTATCATGAAGGTCATCCACACCACTGGCGCGCAAACGCCACATAAATTTCGCGACACGTCTGGACCGATGGTAAATCGACCCACTCAACATCCGCATGGGCGCCATCACCCGCCGGCCCGAAGATGATCGTCGGTATCCCCGCTCCGCCAGTCAGCGCCGAATCCATCCAGCCAGTTCCGCCACTGATCAAGGGAGCATGCCCGATCCGTTCGGCCGCGACCGCTGCGAACGCCACCGCCAGTTCGGAGTCCTCCGCGACCTCATACGGAGACCGGATCAATCCCATCGCCAGAGTCCCGTCGCCGGTCGCCGCAATCGCCTCAAACTGACTGCGCACCTCGGCATCGGTCTCGCCCGGAATTGTTCGTCGCTCAATCTGCACTCGGCATCGATCGGGATAGGTGGAGAGTTCGGTTCCGCCATCAATCAGCGAGGCATGCACCGAGGCCGGACCAGAGAGCGCGTGCGACCGACCAGCCTGCAGTGTCCGGTCCAGTTCGCCAATCGCCGTTAGCACCGGACCCATCCGCGCGATCGCATCCACCCCCACCGTGCACAGCGATCCATGCGCCGCCACGCCGGATGTCTCAATCGTCGCCCAAGCGAACCCCTTGTGGGCAAGACAGAGTTCCAGATCGGTCGGCTCGGTGATGATGCAGGCATCGGCGGTGTAGTCCCGGACAACCGCTTCCGTCCCGACACTGGCGAACTCCTCATCCGCCACCGCTGTGATCAGGACATCTCCGGCCAGTCCGGCACCGACCAGGTCCTTCGCCGCCAGCATGATCGCGGCCAGCGCGCCCTTCATATCGAACGCACCCCGGCCGTACAAGCGGTCGCCTTCGACCCTTGCCCCAAACGGATCGACCATGTTGCCTGCACTGACGGTGTCCATGTGCGCATTCAGCATCAGCGATCGCCCGCCGCCACTGCCGCGAACAATCCCGATCACATTCGGCCGACCAGGAGCTGCCTCCTGCATTTCGACCGAGACACCGGCCGTTCGCAGCCAGTCGGCCACGAAATCGGCAATTGCCCCCTCACCAGATCCACCCGGATCCAGATCAGGATTCACCGATTCAATCCCCACCAACTGCGCGATCAGTATCTCTACGTCGTCATGCATTGCGTATCTCCGCCAGAAACCAGGAACTCCAGGCTAGGAACTCCATTCGTATTCCATAAACCGCGCCGTCAGTTCTGCCGCCTCCCGACCGTGGAGCCGCTCGACAACATGCAGCGCCATATCGATCCCGGCAGAAACACCGGCCGAGGTGATCACCGCGCCCGCGTCCACCACGCGCTCATCATCCCGGACCTCGATTGCCGGAAACCGCTCTCGCAGTCCACCGATACTCGCCCAGTGCGTGGTCGCCGGTTTGCCTTCAAGCACGCCGGCCTGCGCCAGCAGGAAGGCGCCGGTGCAAACCGACGTCGTGATCTCCAAACGCGGTGACATCCGCGCAATCCAGTCCACGGCTTCCTGCGGGATGGTCCGCGTTCCATATCCGCCCGGCACCACGATGATGTCGAAGTCCGGATGATCATCGATCGAACATGCCGGAATCACTTCCAGACCACCGACGGCCCGAATCGGCTCCCGCGTCACTCCCACTGTCCACGCCCGGAACAGCGATGGCTCTGGATAGGTTTCGGGCGTTCCCGGCAGCAAGGCGCTCGAGAACACCTCGAACGGCCCACAGAAATCCAGCACCTCGACCTTGTCGAAAATCAGAATCCCAACATTGCGCATGGTCAGGTCAAACTCCTGTTCAAATCGCCGAGCGAAACCTTCTGCCGGTTGTCTCCATCAAAGTTCTCCGGAGCCAGCCAGGCCGCGAAGTTCGCCCGAATCGCCGGCCAGTCACTGTCCAGGATCGAGAACCAGGCCGTGTCCCGATTACGACCCTTGACGACGATGTGGTTGAAAAACGTGCCCTCATAGCTGAATCCGAGCCGGGCCGCCGCTTTTCGCGATCCCTCGTTCAGGGCATTGCATTTCCACTCGAACCGCCGGTTGCCGAGGTCGTCCATGGCGTGCTGCATCATCAGCCAAAGTCCCTCGGTCGCCTCCAGCGTATTCTGCATGGCGGTCGAGATGTTGATGTGTCCGATCTCAATCCTCGCCTGCGCCGGGACGATCTCCATCAGCGAAGCCATCGCCTCAACCTTGCCCGTGCTCTTGCGTCGGAAGGCGTAGAAAACCGGATCGTCCTTCGCTGCCACCTCCGCGACCCACGCCCGAAACGCGTCTGCATCGGCAAACGGACCGTACGGCAGGTAGTCGTACACCGCTTTCGCCTTGTCGTCGGCATGGAACACCGCAAAGAGATCGTCCGCGTGCGCGTCGGCTGAGAGCGGCTCGACGATCACGGTCCGCCCCTCAAACACCCGTCGCTCCGGACGTGGCCGCGGCAACGCGATCGTGACCGGCGCCGCCCCAATTGAGCGATCTCTTGCGTGCGACAAATCAGACGACATGAGCAACGTCTCCTTCAATGTGCGGAATCGACCGCATGCCACGAATCGGGTTCAAGAGCAGCAGAATACCAACTGCCAGCATGCCGAACTCGGCCAGCGCCAGTGTCCCCACCAGCGAGAACACGCCTCCCAGGATTCCTCCCGCCAGCGAACCAAATGGCTGCACGCCCCAGGTCAGGAATTTGCGCGTCGACATGATCCGCCCGCGCATCGCGTCCGGCGACTGCAGTTGCACTGTCGTCAGCGCATTCAGAAAGAACGGCATCCAGCACATGTATTGCAGGAACTCGGCCGCCAGCACCAGCCACAGCGACCACCCCGGAACCAGAATCGCCAGCGGAATCAGCATGCCGGTCACGCCAAACAGCAGATTGCCCGCGACCAGCATCGGTCCGATCCCGAATCGCCCGTTCAATCGCGGCGTGATCAGCGTTCCAATCAGCGAACCCAGCCCGCCGATCGCAAACACGAGCCCGACCTGGAAATCGCTGACGCCAAGTTCCTTCTTCATGTACAGAATGTAGACCGCCATGAACATGAACCCGAAGAAGTTCTGCCCCGCACCAGCCAGAATCACTGGCCGCATGAACCGGTTACCCCACAGATAGTGCAGCCCTTCCTTGATCTCCTTCATGACCGAGGGCCGACCCTCGATGACAACGGGATGCTCCTCGACCTTCATGCGGCGGATGAAACTGGCCGACGAGAAGAGCGAAATCGCCGTCACCAGCAAGGCATATGGCGCTGTCAACAGACTGACCAGCGCGCCACCGATTGCCGGACCACCAAGTTGGGCCGATGCGTAACTGGCCTCGATCTTGGCATTGCCATCGACCAGCCGATCCCGCCCAAGCACGATCGGGATGAACGATCCATCCGCCACATCAAAGAGGAGATTGAACGTCCCCACGATAAAGACCACCGCCAGCAGCAATGCCAGACTCATATGCCCAAATGCCGCGGAAATGGGGACGGCGATTAGCGCCAGTGACCGAACGACATCGGAGATGATCAGCAGTTGCCGCTTGCGGACCCGATCGACCAGCACGCCCAGAAACAGCCCGAAGAGCAAACTCGGCGCCTGCTCCACCACCTTGATCAGACCGACATCGAACGACGACGCGTGCAACTGATCGATCGCCAGCAACGGCACGGCCACATCGGTGATGTAGTAGCCGAAGGCCGAAACGGTCGCAGCCATCCAGAGCATGCGGAAGTTGTGATCGCCAAACAGACCTGTGCGCAGGCGCGCAAACGGGTTCCACCCCGCCATGGTTCTTCTCAATTCACTGGAACACACAAACGCGAGCAAAAGAACCCGCGCACTCACCAAATCGAATCCCGATCTGGCGCACCTAATGCATCAGGATGTAGAGCCCATTGGGCGTGGACCACGAGCGTGATCGACTCATCGCTTCAGTCTCCCGCCATCGCCAGTTCCGGCTCCGAGACGGCCGGATCGATCTCGTCCTCGGTCGCCGGTCTCGCCCAGACAATTGTGCTGTGAAAAACGGCCTGCATTCCGATATCGGTCTGCCCATCGCCAATCAGCCAGTTGATCGTCCGTCCACCCGGCGAAAGCGAGGCCCAGTGCCCCTTCGGACAGATGGCCACACCACGTGCGATATCCGGCGTCACCACTGCCCGCAGCAGACAGTTGCCGCGATCGTTCTCGACCCAGAGCACCATCCCGTCCTCGATTCCGCGCTCTTCGGCGTCCGCTGGATTGATTTCCAGTACCGGATCGCCCTCCTTGCGCAGCAGCGACGGTTGGTTGCCCATACTGGTCGTGACGAAGTGGTGCGAGGCCGCCGAGATGACCTGCAGTCCGCCCGGCCGCTGGCTCAACTGAGTCCAGGCCTCGGTCGGATACCAGTTCGGCAGCGGATCCAACCCGGCCTCGGCAAAAACCGTACTGCTCAGTTCCATCTTGCCCGACGGCGTCGTGAAGACCCCATCGGCATGGGGAGGCGTGTCCCAATGGGTGTAGGCGAAGGTGCCGGTCTCTTTCAGCGCGGCGATATCTAGCCCGGTTAGATTCGGACTGAGCGGAATCGACCCTGCCAGCACCTCGTCGATGATCTCCTCGACCGGTTGATGCAGCCAGGGATCGTCATAGCCCATCGCCGACGCCAGGCGTTGCATCAGTGTCCAGTTCGAGACCGACTCGCCCAGTGGCTCGATTGCCTGCTGGTTGTATTGCAGGTGCAGATGCCCGTACGGCTTGTGCAGATCGGTCCGCTCGAGTTGGGTGCAGGCCGGCAGCAGGATATCGGCATAGCGCGCGGTATCGGTCATGAACTGCTCGTGACAGACCGTAAACAGGTCGTCGCGCATTAGTCCTTCGATGATCTTCGACGAGTTCGGGGTGGCCGCGACCGGATTGCAGCTGTACACGAAGAGCGACATGATCGGCGGATCGCTGATCTTGCCGAGCAGGTTCTCGCCCAGTTCGATCATGTTGATCTGCCGGCGTTCGCCTTCCGGATACTGGCTGTATTTGGAGATCGCCTCCCAATCCCAGGTGATGTGACTGCCGGTTCCTTCGTACAGCCCGCCGCCCTTGATGCCGATCTGTCCGGCAATCGCAGGCAGGCAGCACATCGCGCGCACCGTTTGGCCGCCGTGCTCGTGGCGGTTGATGGCCGGTGCGATCTTGAGCATCGACGGCTTCGTGGTTGCATATTCGCGGGCAAGATCGGCAATCGTCTCGGCCGGAACGCCGGTGATCTCTGCCGCCCGCTCAACCGGATACTCGGCCGCCCGATCCCGCAATTCCCGCCAGCCGATCGTGTTTGCCTCGAGCCAGGCTTCGTCGTGGAGCCCTTCGCTGAACATAACGTTCATCATCGCGAGAGCCATGGCCGCGTCGGTGCCGGGCCGAATCGGGATGTAGACATCGGCCGATCGGGCCGTCTTGCTGCGCCGCGGATCGATCACGACGACCTTGGTGCCGTTGCGCTGCGCTTCCCGCAGGAGCGGCATAAAGTGCGGACTTGTCGACGCCGGATTGTGCGCCCAGATCAGGATCATCTTGCTGGCGAGGACATGGCGCGGATCGGGAGCATACGCGCCGCCAAATGTCGCATTCAGCGCCGCATTGCCAGCGCCATCGCACAGATCACCGACGGAATCGCTGGTCTGCATCCGCCCCCACAATCGGGTCGCCGCTACCAGCAGTTCGACCATCCCCAGCGTGCCGGAATAGGTGTAGGGCAAAATCGATGACGCGCCGTACTGATCGATCAGCGCCTTCCAATTTGAGCTGATTTCGGCCAGCGCCGCATCCCAGGAAATGCGCTCAAACTGACCGGAACCCTTGGGGCCGGTCCGTCGCATGGGGTAGAGGATGCGATCGGGCGCGTAGACCCGTTCGAGATACGGCCGCACCTTGGCGCATAGCCATCCATCGGTGATCGGGTGATCCGGCTCGCCCTGGAACGAGACGGCCCGGCCGGTGGTGGTATCGACTTCAACCCGGGTCGCGCAGGTATCCGGGCAATCGTGCGGACACGCGCCCTTGAACCAGATCGTCTTCCCCTGCTCAGTCATGCCCGCAACCCTTCACCAAATCCCGCGTCCCCTCACACTAGCAGAGGAACCCTCCAATTGCACCTATGACGGCATCTATATGTATGACGACATCTCTATGTAGTCACGGCACGGCTCTGTGCCGTCTCGCCGCCAGGCGAGGTCGCCCGAGGGCGAGAACACCAAAGCGAGCCCCCGTGCCACGCCGAAACACCTTAGCAATCGACAAGTGTTCGCAGCCCCACTAACATCAATGTAGTCACGGCACGGCTCTGTGCCGTCTCGCCGCCAGGCGAGGTCGCCCGCGGGCGATAACGTTTCCGAACGAACCGCTGAATCGTGGAGGCACCGTTACGCGATGGGCTATGGCCGCACCGGCCATCCGGCACAGGGCCGTGCCGGGACTACGACGCGAATCCTCGACTAAAATCCGCACCATGCCACGACGCCGGAATCGATTGCCGCCAGATAGCTACGCCGTCCCTGGAACCGTGTGGCACATCACCGTTTCCACCTACCTCAAATCGCCACATCTTGCCGATCCCGAAACCGCTCATCTTGTGGCGGAGAGCCTCCGATTTCAATCGCAGCGCACCGAATCAAACCTGATCATTTACTGCGTCATGCCTGATCACTTACATGCGGTTATAGAAGTCGACGAACTGACGCTTGAGGAACTTGTTCGCCGTTTCAAATCCTGGACGACGAACCGCTGGATGAAGGCTCATAGGGATTCACGACTCTGGCAACCGTCCTTTTACGATCACGGCGTGCGAGTGATTGAGAGCATGAGCGACCTGATCGCGTACGTCGTCAACAATCCGGTGAAAGCGGGACTTGTCGAATCGTGGGAAACCTATGAATGGATCGGCGGCTCGATATACGAGGATCCGTAACCCGCGCACCCGAATGTAGTCACGGCACGGCTCTGTGCCGTCTCGCCGCCAGGCGAGGTCGCCCGAGGGCGATAACGCTGCTGACAGACCCGGTGACTCGCTGCAGGCCCGTTACTCGAGGGGTTATGGCCGTACCGGCCATCCGGCACAGGGCCGCACCGGGACTACGACGTAGTCGGCTGCAATAGGACACACTTGGCTGCTACCAGCGCGTAAACCCGCCCTCGATGTTGATCACCTGGCCGGTAATCCATCCACCCTCCTCCGAGCACAGGAACCCGACTACCGATGCCACGTCCGTCGGCACCCCGATGCGGCCCAACGCGAACTTCGGCGTCAGGATCTCCTTCAGCTCGTCCGTCATCCATCCCGTATCGTTCGGCCCCGGATTGACCGCATTGACCGTGATCCCCAAATGCCCAACCGCAACCGAGAACGACTTCACGAACGCCTCGATCGCCCCCTTGCTGGCCGCATACGCGAGCTCGGTCGGCATCGGCCCCAGGTTCTGGCCGGATGTAAAACTGATGATCCGCCCGCCCGTCCCCTGCTCGAATCGCCGCGCGAACTCCATCGACAGGAGCGATGACGTCAGCGCATTCACCCGCAGGTGCCGATCGAATTCGTCTGCGGTGAGCGCGGTCCAATCCTGGGTTGTGGAGTAGGCGGCATTGTTGATCAATACCGTCACCGGTCCGGCCAATTGATCGGCCACCGCAAACACACTGTCGACTGCGCCCTCAGCCAGGAAATCGACCGCGCCATCGGCCACCGTTGCCCCACGCGCTTCCAGTTCGGCACGCAACCCGACCGGCCCATCCGGATCCTCATAGTCCATTTGCGCGTCGTACGCCCGCCAATGGGTGAAGGCGATGTCATAGCCCCGCCCGGCAAGCTCCCTGGCAACCGCTGCTCCCAACGCCTGCCGCCGACTTGCCCCTGTGACAATTGCTACTGGCCTTGCCATTTTTCCTCGCGCTATCGTTCATTCAAACGGAGTCCGACCCCGGTACACTGACGCCCGTTGATACGACGCTGTTCCCTATGGAGTGGACACATGCCAGGCTTGCCGCGAACCGATTTTCTGCTCGATCCCGATGTGATCTTCCTGAATCACGGCTCGTTCGGTGCCTGCCCGAAACCGGTCTTCGAATCCTATCAGCGTTGGCAGGTCGAACTCGAACGCCAGCCGGTCGAATTCCTCGGTCGCCGCTATCACGACCTGCTCGATATCGCCCGCCAGGAACTCGCCACGTATGTCGGCGCCGATCGCGACGATCTCGTCTTCACCGAGAACGCAACCATGGGCGTCAACATCGTTCTCAAGTCGCTCGATCTCAAACCAGGCGACGAGATCGTCACCTGCGACCACGAGTACGGCGCCTGCGATCTCGCCTGGCAGTACCTCCACGAGCACAATGGCGTCACCATCAATCGCGTCCACATCCCCCTCCCGATCACCAGTCGGGAAGACATCGTCGAGCGCCTGTGGGCCGCCGTGAACGAGAAGACGAAGGTCATCTACCTTTCGCACATCACCTCGTTCAGTGCCCTGCGCATGCCAATCGAAGAGATCTGCAAGCGAGCCAGAGCGGCCGGAGTCATCACCTTGATCGATGGCGCGCACGCCCCGGGTCACGTCAACCTCGATATGAAGGCGTTCGATGTCGATTTCTACGCCGGTAACCTGCACAAGTGGTTCTGCGCGCCAAAGGGGGCTGGTTTCCTGTATGCCCGGCCGGAGTTCCACGATCAGATGGACGCCGGCATCATCAGCTGGGGATGGGGCGATCGCCGTGGCAAGGACCAGCCGGAGAGCCAGTACATCAGCCGCAACCAGTGGCAGGGCACACGCGATCCAGCCGCTTACCTGGCCGTGCCCGATGCCATCGCCTACCAGCGGGAACACAACTGGCCGGAGATGCAGGCCGCCTGTCATGAGGTGGTCGTGCAGGCCCGCCGCCGCATCGCCAATCTGACCGACCTGCCAGTCATCACGCCCGAAAGCACCGACTACTTTCTGCAGATGGCAACATGCCCGGTGCGTACCAACGACATCCTCAAGGTCAAGGAAGACCTCTACGACAAGTACCGCATCGAGATTCCGTGCATGGAACACGACGGTCGCCAGTACGTGCGCATCTCAATCCAGGGCTACAACACCGAGGCCGATGTTGATGCGCTCCTCGATGCCCTGGCCGCACTCCTCTAGAACCGGACGCAACAGCATCCTGTCCTGATCCCGCCCTGATGAAAGTTGCGAACATGATGGGGTCTTCGGAGATTAGAGTCGGTTTATGAAAGTTGCGAACTTGTTTGGGTAGTCGACCCGCCTGAGTCGGTTTCAACCGACGGAATAGCTAGCGCGGGATCTTTAGTCCCGCGCGACCCTGACGACTACCTAATTTGATTTTCAACTTTCATCAACCGACGGAATTTGAAAGCGATGGACTTTAGTCCGTCGCGGCATCCGGCGATTGCCCGGATCGATTGTCAACAACCATAAGAGGCGGCGTCCGCTAGCCCGGCGTTTACGTCGGGCGTCCCGGCCTGTCGACCTTCTGACGTACACTCGACCTCGCATCTGAGCACTGGATGGAGGCACATAACACCGTGGCGAACGCATCGGACAATCGATCCTGGAGTCGGCTCACCCGCCGCTCCCTGACCCTCGGCACCGCCGGCGCAGCCATCTCCGTCGCCGGCCTCCGCAACGCCGCTGCGTCGCCTGTCAGCATGCCCGCGGTCATCCGATCGCGTCCGCAAACCGCTGTGCCCGATGGACTTGCCGTCGTCGCCTCGCCCCGCCTGCCGCTCTTCGATATCGCCTCGCAGGACCTCGGCGGTATCGTCTCGGGCCAGATCCCGTCCTGGATCGAGGTCGGCGGTTCGGTAGATGTCCCGATCTATCCGGTCGATCTCGAAGGCTCGACGATCGACGGTCTCGTCGCGCAGAAGACCTACAAGAGCTACGACCGTCTCGCCAACTTCCTGAACAGTTCCGATGGGGCGGGAGCGGTCGCCGTCGTCCCGGCCGATCAGGTCGATGCCCGCGTCAATGTGCTGGCGGTCGATGGCGTCGATCCGGTCCGACAGGGCCAGTTCGACGAGCCCACCTTTCGCCTCGGCTTCGTCGGCGATATCGTTCCCGGCCGCAATGTCGGGATCAAGATGCAGCAGTACAACGACTACTCGCATCCATTCCACCGGGTCGCCGATATCCTCGCCTCCTACGATTTGACGGTCGCCAACCTCGAAGGCAACCTCTCCGACAACATCCCGGTTCCGTCCGATCCCAACACGTTCAGTTTCATCGCCCCAACCGCGATGCTTGATGGCTTCAAGATGGCCGGGATCGATGTCGTCTCCCTCGCCAACAACCACAGCGTCTGGAACGACTCTGGCTGGGGAACCGATGCCCTGCTCGACACCCTCGATGCCTGCGAAGCGCAGGGTGTCGCCACCATCGGCGCCGGCCGCGATCTTGAAGGCGCCCGCTTCGCCTACACCACGACACTCGGCGACAAATCGGTCGCCCTGATCGGTATCGACGGCGTCACCGCCAATGTCGAGCCGCGGGATTTCGCCGCCACCGTTAATGAGGCCTACAAGGGTGGAGATCGCTACTCCGGCGCGACCGATGACACGCCAGGCACCAATCCGTACGATCCCGATATCTTCCTGCCCGATATCGCCGCCCTTGCCGCCGATTACGACATCGTCATCCCGTACATCCACTTCGGCATCGAGTACGTCGAGATCCCGCCTCATTGGGGTGTGCAAGGCTGCCGCGATGCGATAGACGCCGGAGCGACCCTCGTCGTCACGAACCATCCCCACGTCATTCAGGGCATGGAGTTCTACAACGGCGCCCCGATTGTTTACTCAGTTGGCAACTTCATCTTCGACCAGATGTTCAGCATCCAGACCCGCGAGGGCCTGATCCTCGAACTGGTCATGCGCGGCAAGCAATGCGTCCAGCTGCGCACCCGGGGCGTCATGATCGAAGACTTCAATCAGCCCCGGTTGATGAGCGGAGGCGAGCAGGCCGGCATCATGGACCGCTTCTGGGCCAGCACCGACCGCCTCGCCAACGTTTAGTCGCCTACGCCTGATTCTGCGGGAAGGGATGCGGCGGATGGACCTTCTGCTCCATCTCCGTCTCCATTTGCAGCGCGGTCGGATTGCGCCGCGCGTACATGATGCTCGCCAGAGTCGCGATCGCCAGGATGCTCACGATCACCGCCAGACTGACCAGCGGATGCACGTGAATCACGTCTGACAGGATCATCTTCGAGCCGACGAAGGCCAGAATCACGGCCAACCCCTGCTTCAGATAGCGCAGGTTAGCCAGGTAGCCGGACATCACGAAGTACAACGACCGCAGACCAAGAATCGCGAAGATGTTCGATGTGAAGACGATGAACGGATCATTCGTCACCGCGTAAATCGCTGGAATCGAATCGACCGCGAAGACCAGGTCGGTGCTCTCGATCAGGATCAGAACGACCATCAGCGGCGTCATCATCAGGACACCAGCCTTGCGCACGAAGAGATTCTGCCCTTCGTACGTCTCGGTCACCGGGAAGAACCGCCTCGCCAATCGCACCATGCGGTTGGTCTCGATCGAGGGGACGTGCGTTTCCTTTTCGGTCAGGAACCTGAACCCGGTGTAGATCAGGAACGCGCCGAAGATGTAGATCACCCAGTGCAGGGTATTGATCAACACACCAGCGAACGCGATCAGAATCCCGCGCATGATCAGCGCGCCAATGATTCCCCAGAAGAGAACCCGGTGCTGATACGCTGCCGGTACCGCGAACGACGAGAACAGCAGAAGGAAGACGAAGACGTTATCGACACTCAGCGACTGCTCGATGACGTAGCCGGTCGCCCACGCGATGCCATCGTCCGTTCCCCGGAAGACGAAGACGCCGATATTGAAGATGATCGCCGACGTGACGACGATTCCGGTCCAGATTAGGGCCTCGCGCCGGGAGACCTCGTGGGCATCCCGGTGCAGGACCTTGAGATCGACGACCAACATCGTCGCAACGAACAACAGAAACGCGGCCCAGGGCCACACCGAACCTATATCCACCTAAACCCTCCCCAGGGACTGACACTCAGCAGACGAAACGGCATGCACTAACCGAAATCCAGGAGATCGGCAAAACGCTCGCGTTTCGAAGGCTTGCGCTTTGGGGTGGAGGAGGTGCGATCGTCTGGGCGGCGATCGGAATCGTCGTCGTCACGATCGTGCTCGTCGCGCTTGTCAGAAGCGGTACGACGGCGGTTGGGAGATTCGCGCTCGAACAGCTCGAGCAATTGATCCAACATGGGCTAACAGACCCTTCGATGAAAGATGGGGAAATCCGGAAACAAAAAGCTCCGGCCCATCCGCAAAACGGACAAGGCCAGAGTCTCACCGGACGTCATCGAAGGGGATCGATGGGTGTTCCTGACCGGCGGCATCGCGTCATGACGATCAGGAACCGCTACCCGAAGGCAGCGTGGGTTACTCCCTCTGTTGCATTCAGCCTATCGGTCCTCCCCGCCACCTGTCAACCCCGGTCGCGCAGTGTCGACCACATGAAGCGCAATTGTTGATACAGAACTCATGTTCTACGCCACCGACTCAAACATGCGAGAATCCCACCGTTCTGGCTTCCGGCCGCCGTTGAGACCGGTCGAGCGCCGGCCCAACGAAGTGACGCATGGATTCCACCGATCTTTCCCCCCAAAAGCGCATCCTGACCGTCCTCGCCATCGCCCAGATCTTCGGAGGTATCGGCGTTGCCGCGGGCGCTGCTGTTGGAGCACTTCTCGCCTCTGAACTTGCCTCCGAATCCCTCAGCGGTTTCTCGTCGGCGGCATGGACAGTCGGCGCCGCTTTGATCGCCATCCCGGCCACCCGGGTGATGGATCGCTCCGGACGTCGCCCGGGCCTCTTGCTCGCCTATGCGGTCGGCATCTGCGGCGCCTGCATCGTTGTCACCGCGGCCAAGATCGGATCGTTTCCGCTCGCCCTCGGTGGTCTGATGATGACCGGCGGCGGCACCACGGCGACCCTCCAGTCCCGCTACGCCGCCACCGATCTGGCTGCACCCGGTCGCCGCGGCCGCTCGCTTTCCACGGTGGTCTGGGCCACAACGCTTGGGTCGGTGCTCGGACCGAACCTGGCCGGACCCATGGGCTCGTTCGCCAACTCGATCAACCTGCCCAAACTGGCCGGACCCTACCTGCTCACAATCGTCGCGTTCACGATTGCCGCTCTGGTCATCACCTTTGCCCTGCGACCAGATCCGCTGCTGGCCGCTCGTGAGATCGAAAACGCCAAACCGGACGCCGGTCGTGTCGTCCAAAGCAAACGCTCGATCAAGGTCGCGATCGGCATCATTCGTGGCATCCCGGTCGCAACCGCCGGTCTCGCTGCTGTCGTCCTCGGCCAGGCCGTGATGACATCGGTCATGTCGATGACCCCGGTCCATTTGCACGACGCTGATGCCTCCCTGCGGATCATCGGCATGGTCATCAGCCTGCATATTTTCGGCATGTACGCCGCCTCACCCCTCGTCGGCTGGGCGGCCGATCACTATGGTCGCCGTGCCGTGATCATCACCGGCTGCATCATCCTTCTCAGCGCCTTCCTCACCGCTGGCACATCCACCGGTCACCAGACAGTGCAACTCACCATCGGCCTCTTCCTGCTCGGCCTCGGCTGGTCCTGCACCATGATCGGTGGCAGTACTCTCCTGACGGACTCTGTTCCCCTCGAGCAGCGTGCCAATGTCCAGGGGTCGGCCGATGTCCTGATGGGTTTCGGTGGCGCGACCGCCGGATTGCTGGCCGGACTGATCGTCGGGCTCGGCTCCTACGCGATCCTCAATCTGATCGCAGCCTGTCTGATTGTCGGCTTGCTGCTCGTCGTGCTGCAGCCGCAACGGATCCCGGTTCCACAGCCGACTCCGGGCGACTAACTCCTCCGGTACAGTTGCCGGTATGCAGACCTCCGACGCATTCGCGATCTACCAGCACGCCAACGCGCGACTCGATGCGCTGATCGCTCCGGAACCGCCGAACGATAAGTCGCCCACCGCCCTTCGCGAACGCGCTGAGACGCGATTGCGCGACCTTGCGGCCTTCATGACCTCGCTCGGCGATCCTCATCTCTCCGTCCCGGTCGTCCATGTAACCGGCACATCTGGCAAGGGGTCCACAGCGACCGCAATCGCAGCCATTCTCACTGCCTCGGGCCGCAAAACGCTCCTGCACACATCGCCCTATCTCCAGGTTGCGACCGAAAAGCTGCAGGTCGATGGACGCCTGATCAGCTCGCAAACCTTCGCCGAACTGAACGATCAGGTGATCGCCGCCGCCGATTCCTTTCCCGGCCGAATCACCTACGGCGAGGCATGGTTCGCCCTTGTCGCCCTCGCCATGCGCGACCTCCAGCCCGATGTCGCGGTTATCGAGGTCGGTGCGGGTGGCCGCTTCGATCTGACCAACATCGTCCAGCCATCAGTAACGGTCATCACCTCGGTCGGGATCGACCACATCGAAACGCTCGGCGGCACCCTCGCTGAGATCGCCTGGCACAAGGCGGGCATCATCAAAGCCGGGGTACCGGTGATCCATGCAGTCACAGAACCCGAAGCCAGATCCGTGATCGAGGCAGAAATCAACGCCGTCGCACCGGGAGCGATCACCGTTGTCGATCCGCTTTTCGTCAATCCGGAGGCATCGGCTGACGGCTGGCGCTGGAGCGATCCAATCACCGGCCAATCGCTGCAGTCTGGAATCCCCGGTTCGATCCAGACACTGAACGGCGCCATCGCCGTCGCCGCTGCCCGCGCGTTCGACCCCACGATCGAGATCGAAGCGCTCCGCACCGGACTGGCCAATGCCCGCATCGCAGCCCGCTTCGAGCAGGTCGATGCCGGTCCGGTCACCATCCTCGATGGCGCCCATAATCCCCAGAAGATCGCAGCGCTGCTTTCGGATCTCGAGCGTCTGCCTCGACCGCGGATTGGCATCATCGGTTTTCTCGCCGCCAAGCGCGCCGAGGAGATGCTCGATGCCGTCCTGCCGCTCCTGGATGCCGCCATCGTTTGCGAGCCGCATGTCCTCGGCAAACCTGGCCTGCCATCGGAGGAAGGTGTCGCGCTCATCCAGTCCCGCACAACAATCCCCGTCTCCGGCACCGATAAGATGGAGACTGCCGTGCGAGACGCGCGCGACCGTGCCGGTTCTGCGGGTTCCGTCATCGTCACCGGTTCGCTCTACCTCTGCGGCCAGGCAAGGGAGCAGTGGTATCCGTCTGCCGAAATCATCCGCCAGCAAACACAATGGCCGGAGATTGCTCCCCGGCCATGAGTGTTGTCAGTTGCGTTGTAGGCTATTTGATGCTGCTTCGCTGAACGGCAAGTTTTGCCTCAGACGAGCGATACATCACCGCACCAATTACCGTCGCGATCGAGCCACCGATCATCAGCGGCCAGCCGAACGTGGTCAACGTCGAATTGCCACCCTGAATCGCACCGGCGATCCCGATGAACATGAAACCGGTCGCGGCCAGGGAAGATCCGAACGCCGCCAGGACAATAGCCAGCATGGTTTTGCGCACTCCTCACAGATGGATGCAATCAGCATCCCGTGCATGTTCGGCATAGTGTACTGTCAATGTTGGCGCAACGGAACACCCTTTGCTGACCATTCGCCTGTTCCCGGAGTTCTATTCGTGCCGCCGGCCATCGAGACAACGAACCTCACCAAACGCTACGGCACGGTTGAAGCCGTCCGCGATGTCAGTTTCTCGGTTGGCCAGGGCGAAATCTTCGGATTGCTCGGCCACAATGGCGCCGGCAAGACCACCACCATTCGCATGCTCACCGGTCGCACCCGACCCACCGCCGGCTCGGCCACCGTCGCCGGATTTGACGTCGTCACCCAACTCGCCGAGGTTCGCCCCCGTATCAATCTCGTGTTCGAGGACGCCAATCTCTATGAACGGCTCTCCGGCCTCGAAAACCTGACGCTCTTCGCGCACCTCTACGATGTCCCG
>JAPXRQ010000052.1:0-16258 GCA_033813515.1 Thermomicrobiales bacterium | reverse complement strand
GACTGCCCAAACCGCCACATCGGGATCGGAGAGATCGCTCAGGTTGGTAACCCCACCGAGTGCTGCCACAAACCACGGGAACTCCGGATTGGCGCGGGTGAGAACCGCTTTCCACAGGCGCGGGGTAAAGCTCTCCGTGAACTGGGCTGCGATTGCGTCACTGGTCGTTCGGGGCACGGCAACGCACTTGTAGAGCGGCTTCTCGGCATGCAGCGCTCCGCACTCGTCCCAGACGCCGTCGACCGTTTCTTGTGCTTTGGCCTGGGCGGCGGCAATCTGCTCGTCGTACCGGGTGTTGCCGTCCTTCGAAACCGCCCCCGCATACCCATAGCGGACCACCCGGACGTTGACGAGATCGGCTGACCCGTCATTCGGATTGCCAATCCAGACATAGCGCAGCAGCCGCTTCTTGCCATCCGTGTCTTTCTTGTCGCTTTCCAGCCAGACGGTCGATCCGACGGGCAAGAGCCGCGCCAAAAACCTGCTTGATGTGTCGAAGAGGCACTCGCCGGACTCCGGTGCATCCGCCCCGATCAGGTTGACTTCCTTCTCCTTGCCCTCGATCTCAACTTTGAACTTGTCGCCATCCACGATCGAGACCACGGTTGCCGCGATAACCTTATCCGGCAGTCCGGTTGGTGTCGCCTCGGGGGAGGCATCCTGGGCAATCGCCAGGCGAGGCATGGATCCGGCCAGCAGCGCGAGGAACAGCAGATAGCGGCTTATCGAGAGGAATCGCGTCATCGTTTGCCCTTGCCTTTCCCGGCAACGTCGTCTTTCGCCTTGCTCCGGCGCTTCCAGATCTGGATTCCGGCGAACGCAAGCACCGCCAGGAGCAGGAAGCCGAGCTGCCTGGTTGTATCGCTCTTGCCAGTCTTGAATGTCGCGCCACCTGAACCGGATGTCGTGCCCTGATCTGCTCCGGCATCGGGATCCGAGGGGAAGGTCGGGAAATCGGGCATTGTCGGAAACGGCCGCATGGTCGGCATCGGTGGGAAAGTCGGAAACGGCTCCATGGTCGGGAACTCAGGCATTGTCGGCTCTGGTGCGATGTATTCGTACGAGATGACCGTGACAACTCCATCCGGTGAGAGGGGCACATTGACCGTTGCCGACGATGCCGAATCGATCAGGCGAGGAGGATTGCCGTCATTGCCCTGGATAGAGACTCCGGTGAACATCCCGGTGCCTGATATCGGCACAGTCAGCACCTGTGCCTGCGTCCCGGAATCCCAGAGCAAGGCAAAGTCACCGCCGCTGAGTACGCAGTCTGCCGGAGTGGCGGATGCTGCCGCAGCGGGAGTTCCGTCCGCCACGAGGTCAATCCGTGTTTGCCCTGGATCTCCGACACATGCGTAGCGGGTAATCGCCAGCGTGCCTGTTGGGCCGGACGGAGTCGCGTTCGGTGTTTGGGTTGCCTGTCCGAAAGCCAATGACGGAAGCAAGGCTTGGGTCAAACCCATTGCCAGGGCAAGCATCATGAGACGGCGAATCAACAGCATGCGTTCAGATCGCTCCCGGGGGTGCGTCGGGTTCGGGGGATGGACAGTCTTTTTGGATCATACCAATCCGGAGTCGGTGGCTCCGGCACGATTGTCCCCTCAGCGACGGCCTGATCGGATCAATCAAGAAGCCACAGCGCAAGCCACAGGCTGGCAAGGGCCGCACCGAGCACCGGGAGGGTAACGATCCATGCATGGCGCATGTATTGGCCAGTGGAAATCCCCACACCCCGGCGACGCACGATCGAAAGCCACAGGAGTGTCGCGAGCGAACCGTACGTCGTCAGGGTCGGGCCGATGTTTGCGCCGATCAAGGTTGCGTAGGCAAGGCGCTCGGATGCGGCCGGATCTGATTGATGGATGAAGGGCACGGCAAGGAGTGTCATCGGCACATTGTTGACAATGTTGCTCCCCAGAACGGCTGCGCCAGTGGCCATCGCGGTGCCAGCCAGCATGCCGTTCGGATACGACCAGTCCAGGTGCGACAACGAATTGCGATTGACCGCGTCGACCAGCACCAGCATGGCTACGACAAATGGCAATACGGGCCAGGCAATCCGGTGGCTCACCTCCGGTATGGCAATCGCCTGCTGATGCCAGCCGAGTATCAGAAGCACCGTCGCCCCAAGCGCGGCCGCGATCGACAGGGGGGCGCCGACGACTCCCAGACCGATGATCCCGAGCAAAGTCAGGATCAGAACAATCGCCGCGGTTCGCAGCCATCTGGAGTTGATTGAAGGGGTCGCAGGCTTGGCCGGTTCGGCGAAGCGTTCGGGAAGATGCGTGCGGAAGAGCAGCCAAGTTATCGCGATCAGACAGATCAGCGCTACCGTGTTGGGCACGACCATGATCGCAACGAAGTCCGTGAACGAGATGCTGAACTCCGCGTACAGAAGCAGGTTTGTCAGATTGCTCATAGGGAACAACAGTGACGGGATGTTTGCCACAAACGTGCAGATGATCAGGAAGGGAACAGGGGGCAAGGCGAATCGTGAGCACATCGCGAAGACGATTGGAGTCAGCACGATGACTGTCACATCCAGCGAGAAAAACGCTGTCAGCACCGCACCAAACCCGTAGATCAGCAGGAACAAACGGAAGACCGAGCCGCCTGCCCGTGCGGCAATCCGCAACGCGACCCAGTCAAAAACCCCCGCCAATTCCGCCAGTGCCGAGATCACCATCATCGCGGCCAGGAAGACCAGGACATCGGCGGCTTCGCGCAGTACATGTCCGGCATGGCTGATGGCTTCGAGCCTCAGGATGAGCAGGATGCCAGCACCAATCACGGCTGGAACTGCCTCATGGAACCCACCGGGGCGGATCAGGATCGCCAGCAACACAGTAGCCAGGACTGCAAGGCTGACCAGACTCTCCCAACTTGTCACATCAGTTCCGCCATTTGCCCTGCCTGCTCGATCGCTCGGTGGCCAGATGGTAGCCCATCGACAGCCACCTCCCTTCTCGCTCGAACGCAGCCCTGCACGTGGAATACGTGAAATTACGGATGTATGTGATCTCCCGCTGCAACAGACTGATCCCAGTGAAGGAACGCGGCGCCGGACGAAACCGGAACCGCCAAACGAACGGAGAACGCAATGACACGTTGGGACCTGATTGACCGCTCGATTCGCATCTCGGCCGCCGAGTTCGCCTTGGCCGATGCCGAACATCGCCTGATCACCCGTCGTACGCGTCAGCATCGCTATCAGGATTCGGCCATCACGCTGCTCTCTCCGATGGATCGGGCCAGGTCCGGTTCCCGGTAGGTCCCGATCCGGCTCAGTCGGCCGGCGGGATGGGGTGGGGTTTCCGGGAATCGGGGGCCCGTTAACGCCGCTCCATCCCACCGGCAGGATGCACGGTCGGCTTGCGGGACGGGGTGGGAAATCCGGCGATCGGGGGTCCGGATTTGCCGCTCCATCCCGCCAGCGGTCCAGCCACTGCAGGTGGGAACAACAACAGGCGTGGACGGGTGCTTATGTACGGGGGTGCGGCACCCTTCCACGCTTGTTTTGTGCGCACGTACACATTGAATTACGTTGGTGCTAGGATGACCAACGCGACACCCAATCCGGGAAAGGAAAGACATGGACAGCGGGCACTTCGACGATTTCTCTCGCAAACTCGCAACGCGCTCCAATCGACGAGACGCCGTCAAGACCGGTGGCGTAGTGGCGGCGATGGCGGGCGCATTCGGTCTGCGCTCGGCCAAAGCCCAGGATGACGACGACACATCCTGTACCTGGGCGTTCGAAGCGGTCGTCCTCCAGGGGCCGAACAAGGACGCAACGTACGAAGGCACACTTGCGGTCGATATCAAAGATGACGGTGCCATCGATGACGGTTCGCTCGAAACCGAGGCCGAGGATCCGTACGATGTCGTCGGCTATACCAAGGGCAAATCGCTCAATCTGCGCATCATCATCAGTAAGGATCTCGCTCTCGCGTGCACCGGCGTCGGTGAGCGCAACATCCGCAGCTGCCAGGGCCAAATCGATGGGACATTTGCCGGACCCGAGTTCGGTGATATCGGCGTGTGGCGCATCAAGCGGCAATTGAATAGTGGCAATAACGATGGCAGCCCAACGGTGGTCGCAACTGGCACTGCTGCTTCGGGAGGAGGAAGCGGTTCCGGCGGTGGCAATGGATCCGGCGGCGACAGTGGATCCGGTGGTGGCAGCGGTTCAAACCCGACCAACACGCCCTGCGCACCAGAATCCTGCGGCCTGAATCAGATCTGGGATGCGGACCAGTGCGAATGCATCTGCGAGTATGGTGGCATCGTCTGCGGGCCTGATCTCTGCTGCCCATACGGCTCGATCTGCACCAGCACGACCAGCTGCGAATGCCCGGCCGGTCAGGTTGTGTGTGGTGACAGCTGTGTCGACGATTGCACTGGCTCACCGGGTCAGTATCTCGATTACAACACCTGCCAGTGTGTGCAAGGTTGTCCGTCCGGCCAGGTTCTCTGTAATGGCGACTGCATCAGTTGCAGTGCCCAGGAGCAGCTGGACACCAACACGTGCACCTGTGTGCCGCTTTGTCCGTCCGGCCAGGAGTTCTGCAGCGGCGTCTGCAAGGACGTCGTCAACGACAAGAACAATTGCGGCGCCTGCGGAAATGTCTGTCCGACCGGAATGCCGTGCATCGCTGGCTCCTGCATCTGTCCGGCGACGTACAAGTACTGTGCTTCGCAGTCCAAGTGCATCCCGGAAGCCAACACCTGCGCCTAATCACCTCAACGCAAAAGAGACCCGGACCCGCTTTGGATCCGGGTCTCTTTTTGTCTGCGTAGGTTTAGCTCTGGATTGGTCGTGCCGGATCGGATGTCCATTCGCGCCAGGATCCGGAGAAGAGCCGAACATCTGCCGCCCCCAACGCGCTCAGAACAAACCAGGTGACGGCCGAGCGAACTCCCGTGGTGCAGTAGGGAATGATCGGTTGGTCCAGATCAACTCCGGCGGCCTCGTACATCTCCCGTAACGCAGCCGGATCCTTGTATGCGCCGCCTGTCCCATCGGTCGAGTTGTCCAGATACGGAATATTGATCGCACCGGGAATATTCCCCTGTGCATACTCGTCTGACGAACGGACATCGATGATCTGGGCGGTCGCCGCGTCCACCGCAGCGACAACAGCGTCGATCGGAGCAAGCACAGTTTCGTTGCGTGCGGGCAGATCGGCAGTGATCGGACCGTAATCAATCATGATTGGCCCGCTCTCGACGGTTCCTCCCGCTGCGCTCCAGGCCGGCAGCCCACCATCGAGCACGGTCTGATCGGTTGCACCGAGATACGTCAGCACCCAGAACAGGCGGGCGGCAAAGAGTGTGCCGTAGTCGACAATCGCCACGGGATTGTTCAGCAGGATCCCGTGGCCAAGCAGGACTTGTGACGCAGCATCCGCCCAGGCAGCGACACTGTCCGGATCGGTCTTTTCCAGATCGAGGTCGGTCCAGTCGAGATGTTCGGCCGGACCAATCCGCCCGTCCAGATACTGCTTCGCGGTCCCGAACATGACGACATGCCACTGTCCCGGATCGAACGCATCCGGCTGAACAAGCCATCCTGGTTGCGCCCAACCGTCGGCGCCCGGGGTGGCCTCCGGAGTTCCTTGTGCACCGGCCCGGAACGGCAGCAGCAGCACAACTCCGGAACCCAGCAATATCCCTCGTCGATCCATGGTCAGCGCTCCGTTTCTGCCTACCCGAATGTTTGACGCGCCGTGTCCAGGCGCCGGGTCAGGCGATCTTTCCCGATCGCCCGCAGCGTCTCAAACAATCCGGGTGACTCGGTTCGGCCGGTTGCGGCCACACGAATGGGCATGAACAACTGTCCCGCCTTCAGCCCGAGCGACTCGGCGAGACCACGCAGGTCCGCTTCGGTCTGCTCAAGATTGTCGAGATCTGCGCCGGGCAGCCATCCTGCCACCGCATCCAGGGCAGTCTTCACCTGAGCGGGTTCCGTCTTCTTCGGGATCAGCAACGCCGCCTCATAGTCCGGCAGTTCATCCTGCAGGAAATAGCCCATCAGCTCAGGCGCCTCGGCCAGGGTGCGCATCCGATCCTTGAGCAATCGGGTCGCCTCGGTCAGCAATGCAAGGCGATCGCTTTCCGTTTCCAGCCAGGTCTTATCAATCAGCCCGGCCTCGATCAGGAACGGGGCGACCCGCGCGACCAGATCGTCCACGGTGAGGATGTGATTGATGTAGTGCTGGTTGAACCAAAGCAACTTGGCGTAGTCGAATGTTGCTGGCGATGGGCTGACCCGCTCGAGTGTGAAATGCGCAAGCAAGTCCTGCTTCGAGAAGATCTCGGTCGTGCCATCAAGGCTCCACCCCAGCAGCGCCAGGTAATTCATCAGCGCTTCGGGCAGATACCCCTGAATGCGGAACTCCTCCATCGCGGTCGAACCGTGCCGCTTGGAGAGCTTTCCACCGCCGGGCGCCAGGATCAGCGGCATATGCGCGATCTTCGGCACATCCCAGCCAAACGCCTTGTAAAGATTGACGTGAATAGGTGCAGTGGCGATCCACTCGTCGCCCCGCATGATGTGGGTGATTTCCATATCGTGATCGTCGACAACATTCCCGAGGTGATAGGTGGGGTAGCCGTCCGACTTCAGCAGGACAAGATCCTCGAGATGCTCATTCTGAAATGTCATATCGCCGCGGATCATGTCGGTAACCGTGGTTTCGCCAGATCGGGGCATGGAGAATCGAACAGTGAACGGAGCCCCTTCGCTCAACCTGGCATCGATATCGGCCTGGCTCAGGTTGCGACAATGGCGGTCGTATCCCGGCGGCAATCCCTTCGCCTGCTGAGCCTCCCGAACCTCCTGCAACCGTTCGCGGGAGCAGAAGCATCGATACGCCTTGCCCTGATCGATCAGGTACTGCGCCGCCGTCTGGTACTTGTCCAGCCGCTGACTCTGCACATACGGACCGTGTGGTCCGCCCTTGTCTGGACCCTCATCCCAGGTCAGGCCGAACCAGGTCAGCACATCCTCGATTTGTTGCGCGGCGCCTTCGACGAGTCGGGTCTGATCGGTATCCTCGATACGCAGGATGAGCGTCCCATCGCCACCTTCGCGTCTTGCCTGGCCGTAAGCGAAGAGGTAATTGAACAGGACGGTCCGCCCGCCCCCAACATGGAGTGAACCGGTGGGGCTGGGCGCAAAGCGTACTCGAACATGTGTGCTAGACTGCATGAGAGTTCTCCTTCGCTGTTGCAACCGACGGGCAATCCCGCGGCCCGGGCGCAAACAGCCGCGGAGGATTATACGTCCCGCCTGAGCGCGATCCGGAGGAATCAACATGTCCGACCAAACCAACCCAACCGCCCTCATCGTCGTCGATGTCCAGCGTGCGCTGACCGATGGGGACTATGGAGATCCAAAACCGGAGAATCGCGAGGCAATGCTGGCCAACATCCAGTCACTCCTCGGCAAGGCTCGTGATGCCGGTGCGCAGGTTGTCTACATTCAGCACCGGGAAGATACGTACCCGCCGATGAGTCCCGGACATCCGGGGTTCGACGTTGAGCCGTCCATTGCGCCCGGCGAGGACGAGCCGTCCTTTCAGAAGACCGTTGGGAATTCATTCTCAAACCCGGAGCTGGAGCCGCTTCTGCGCGGCAAGGGCGTCACTGATCTGGTTGTGGTAGGGATGCAGACCGAGAACTGCGTTACGGCGACAACCTATGGAGCGATTGAGTTGGGGTTCAATGTGATCCTGCCGGTGGATGCGCACGCAACCTACGACACGGATGAAGAAACCGCCCAGGAAATCATTGCGCGGACAAACAGCACTCTTGGCGCGCTGACCGGTGCCGACAGCAAAGTCACCACCGTGCCGAGTGCCGAAGTTGCATTTGCGCACGCCGCCGGTGCTGGCGAGTAACAGCGACCATACCTCGTACAATCCATGCCTGATTGAAGGAGATCCTCTTGACCGAATTGGAGTACCCGTTACCGACTGCACTCCTGGTTGTCGATGTCCAGAAGGCGCTCACCCAATCTGAGGATCCGACTCGCCCGCCGGTCTGGAATCTCGACGCAACGCTCGCCAATATGGAGACGCTGATTGCTACGGCGCGGGAGACAGGCGCCGAGGTGATCTATGTGCAGCACCACTCGCTCACGGACTCCTACCTTCAACGAGGAACGCGCGGGTATGACTTTGACGAGCGGATTGCACCGGTCGAGGGAGAGACGGTCATCCCCAAACAGGTCTGCAGCGTCTTTGCCGAGACCGATATCGTCGATCAACTGAATGCGCGCCAGATTCGTCACTATGTCGTCTGCGGCATTCAATCCGACTACTGCGTGGATATGGCGGCCAAGGGCGGGCTTAGTGCCGGCTTTCTCGTTACACTCGCGTCAGATGCGCATACAACCTGGAGCAACGGCGTTCTGACCGCGCAACAGATCATCGATCATCACAATCAGAACATCGCGCACATGTCCGGCCCAAACGCGAAGGTTCTGGTCAAGCCGACTGCGGAGATCGCGTTCGCCCCGCGCCCGTAGATCGATCGTGCCTTAATAGACCGGTCGATCAGCCTTGCCGGCCAATGCTGCCTGCCAGGGAGCGACCGGAGGTGTGAGTGCGATCTGATCCGGGACTGGCACATCGACATAGAGCGGTCTTGGTTTGGTGATCCAGCCGACCAGCAGGCCCTCAAGATCGTCCATTGACCGAACCTGCGCACCCTCGACACCCATCGCCCGGGCAACGCCTGCGTAATCGATCGGCCCCGGATCAACACTGAAGTAGCGCCCATCCATGTAGAGGTGCTGCAGCATCTTGATCCAGCCGAGCGAGTTGTTCGTGAACTGCAAATAGAGGATGGGCAGTCCGTACCGGGCGATCGTCTCGAGCTCGCCGCACGCCATCGCGAAACTGCCATCCCCGGTCAGCCCAACAACCGGCCGATCGGGCGCAGAGACCTTGACGCCGAACGCCGCAGGCAGCACGTACCCCATGGGACCATGGCCGCGCGGATCGATAACCGTTCGGCCAGCAGTCGGCGTCTCCCAGTACGCCGAAATGTTGGGCGTTGGCGTTCCCGGCTCGGCGATCACGATCGTCTCGGGCGGCAGCAGTTCCCGCAATCGCAAGATCACATCCCTGGGGTCAAGCAATCCCTCCGGTAGATCGCGAATCGGTTCGACCTCGGCTTGTCGCCAGGCCTCCCGCTTCCCGGCGATTTCTTCGCCAAAGGCATGCGCCCGCTCCGGCTGATCGCGGACGTGCTCGGACAGGGCATCCAGTGTTGCCTTGGCATCGCCGACCAGATCGTGGCTGTCCGGATAGTTTCGCCCCGTGCGCACCGTGTCGATGTCGATCTGCATGATTTGCGGACCATCGCGCGGGGGCGAGGTGAACCCGTTGGTGTCCGTCGAATTGGCGCGTGTTCCGACGAACAACACCGCATCAGCCCCCGCAAGCCACTCGTTGGCATACGTCCTGGCGCCGTTGGCTCCGACCACTCCGAGCGAGAGCGGATGCGTCTCGGCGATCGCCCCCTTGCCCTGGATCGTCGTCGCGACCGGGATGCCAGAGCGCTCGGCCAGTTCCCGAAGCTCATCCCACGCACCCGCGAGGTGCACACCGGACCCGGCCACAATCGCCGGTCGTGCTGCTTCGCTGAGCAATTCTGCTGCCTTCGACACAGCCCGACCCTGGGCCGGTGTTCGACCTCTGGGCACCTCCGCGCTGAGATCCGGGATGGTCACCCTCGCCACTTCATCAAAGACGTTTTCCGGGAAGATCGCGACGACCGGCGCTGGTCGGCCAGTCGTCGCGGCCTCCAGCAACAATCGGATCATGTCCGGAATCTGGTGCGCATGCTCAATCACAAGGGCAAGTTTGGAAACCGCTGAAAAGAGCTTCTCCTGATCGATCTCCGTGATAGCGCCCGTGTGGCGACTGCGCCGGTGAATGTCAGATGTGATCGCGAGGATGGGCACCGAGGCCGCGAATGCCTCGCCCAGGCCACTAACGAGGAAATCGGCCCCGCCGCCGCTACTGACCTCGCAGACGCCGACCGTATTGCTCCAGCGCGCGTAGCCATCGGCCATAAAGGCAGCATGGCGCTCGTCCCGCACGAGAAGATGCTGAATGCGATCGGTCCGACTGTAGAGCGCATCGTAAAAGACCACTCCTGTGTCGCCGGGAACCCCGAAGATGTGTCGAATGCCTGCCGCGATCAGACACTCCGCCAGGATGTCCGCACCGCGCCCCTCAAATTGGAGTGCCAACCACTCTTCCTCCTCTGTCAGCCAGCCTTCCTATCAGCATACCCGTCCACACCTGCAACCGTCTGCGCCACGCACACGCGTACAATCCCGAAGGACACAGCGGGAGGCAGCGTGAGCAAGCGATTCGACTACGTGATCGTCGGTGGTGGCAGTGCCGGATGCGTGCTGGCCAATCGCCTCTCCGCCCGCTCCAATCTGTCGGTCGCGCTCATCGAAGCGGGCGTCGATACGCCGCCCGATCATACCGACAACGTGCTGTGGGACAGCTACCCGATCATCGCCTACTTCGATCGGCGGCACCAATGGACCGATCTTCGCGTCCGAACCCAACCAGACGGACCGCTCCGCACCTACGAGCAGGCGCGAGTGATGGGAGGCGGATCCAGCATCAACGGGCAAATGGCCAATCGCGGTCAACCATTCGACTACGACGAATGGGGCGAAGAGGGCGCCGCTGGCTGGAACTGGCAGAGTGTCGAACCCTACTTTCGCAAGATGGAACGCGACCTCGACTTCGCAAATGAGCACCACGGCAGTGACGGTCCTCTTCCGATCCGCCGGGTGCCGAAGGCTGATTGGCCAGGATTCTCTTCCGCTGCCGCCGAAGCGGTGATCGATTCCGGATTGCCCTGGATCGACGACCAGAACACGTCTGACTTCCAGCCGGCCTGCTTCTCGATCACGATCAACAACGAGAATGATCGCCGCATGTCATCGGCGGTCTCATTCCTTTCGAACGACGTCCGCAAACGCCCGAATCTCACCATCCTTGCCCAGACCAGAGTTACCCGGCTCCTGTTTGACGGCAGCCGCTGCACGGGAGTCGAGGTTCAGTCTGCAACCGGCACCCGCACGATCGAGGCAGGTGAGGTGATCCTTGCGGCCGGGGCTATCCATTCACCGGCGATGCTGCTCCGCGGTGGCATCGGTCCGGGCGCTGCATTGCAGTCACTCGGAGTCCCGGTCATTGCCGATCGCGCCGGTGTGGGTCAGAACCTTATGGATCATCCGATGATCTCGATTTCGGCCTATTTGCAGCGCGCCGCCAGGCTGGACAAGGCAACGCGACGTCACATTTTCCTCGGTATGCGGTGGTCGTCCGGTCTGGCCGATTGCCCGCCGTCTGACATGTATGCGATTGCCTACAACCGTGGTGCCTGGCACCCGATCGGCTGGAGGATCGGTGGGTTCCTGACGTGGATCAACAAGTCGTACGCGCGCGGCCAGGTCACACTCCCGTCTCCTGACGCGGCCGAGCCGGAAGTGCAGTTCAACCTGCTGGGCGACGATCGTGATCTTCAGCGGATGAAAGACGCCGTGCGCTACCTCGTGTCGCTGTTCGATCACGATTCTGTCCGCGCCGTCGCCGGAACACCGTTCCCGACCTCGTATACCGAGCGCTACAAGCAACTCGGGGCGGTTGGGCGCAAAAACGAAGCCATTACGACGGCACTCGGCAAAGCACTGGACGGACCGGCATCCGTGCGTGATCGCCTTCTCCGCGAAGTCATCACCGACGGCGCGGACTACGCAACTCTTTTCCTGGACGACCAGGCGCTCGGCGACTACCTGAAGTCGACAGTTACTGGCATTTGGCATGCGAGTGGCACCTGTCGCATGGGCAGCGCAAGTGATCCGATGGCCGTCACCGATGGCTATGCGAAGGTCATCGGCGTTGATGGGCTGCGGGTCTGCGACGGATCCATCATGCCGACCATTCCCTGCGCCAATCCGAATGTGCCGATCATGATGATGGCCGAGCGCGTCTCTGACCTCATCCTGAACGGGGCCGGCTAATGCGCTTCTCCCGCATGATCACGGCGGTCGATGCCCATGCCGAAGGTGAACCAGGCCGCGTCATCACCGGGGGCATCGGGCCAATTCCCGGAGAGACCGTCTTCGATCAGATGCAACACCTTGAGCGGGAGCGAGACGATCTTCGCAAACTGATGTTGCGTGAACCGCGCGGGTATCCCGGGCTCTGCTGCAACCTGATCGTGCCATCGCGCAATCCTGAGGCCGACAGCGGATTCATCATCATGGAACAGATGGAATACCCGGCCATGTCCGGTTCCAACACCATCTGCGTTGTGACGGTCCTTCTCGAGACCGGAATTCTGCCGATGGTTGAACCGGTCACTGAACTGACGCTCGAGGCGCCGGCCGGACTGGTTCGCGTGCGCGCCGAATGCCGCGACGGCAAGGTCACCCGCGTCCATTTCACCAATGTCCCCGCCTTCGCCGTTCATCTGGATGTCCCAGTCGTAGTCCCTCAGGTTGGCACGATCAAGGTCGATGTGGCCTGGGGCGGCATGATGTTCGTCCTCTTCGAAGGCTGGCAGGTGGGTCTCAACCTGACTCCGGATGAAGGTGCCGATTGCGTCCGTTTCGGGGAGATGGTCAAGGCGGCAACCCGTGAGCAATACCCGACGGTCCATCCCGGGAATCCGGCCCTGACTGGACCGACCATTTCCATGATCACTGGTCCGCCATCCAGCAAGCATTCGCACGGCCGCAACACGGTGGTCATTTCTACAGGCGATTTCGACTGGGATGCACCATCAACCTGGACTGGTGCACTCGATCGTTCGGCGTGCGGCACGGGGACAAGTGCCCGTATGGCGGTCCTCAATGCGAAAGGCAAGCTTGGGCTGAATCGCGAGTACGTGCACGAATCGATCCTCGGTACGACATTTGTCGGGAAGCTTGTTGGTAAGACGACCGTTGGGCCTTATCAGGCGGTCATCCCCGAGATCAGTGGCCAGGGCTGGATTACGGGACTGGCCCAGTACGTTCTCGACCCAACCGATCCGTTTCCCGAGGGCTTCCGCGTCGCCGACATCTGGGGCGGGATTGAGGACTAGGCGGCATCTACCTGATATTTAGTCAATGACTCTTCTGGTTCCGTAACTGCGAGGTCGGTGGGCCGGGACAATGCGCGCCTGACGACGTCAGATTCGGTCCAAGTTACTTGCAGATATGCCCGCTGGATCGGGTTCGGAAACTGCTTGTGCCGTTCCCATTCCCTGACCTGCGTCAGCGAAAACCGAAACTGGCTGGCAAATTCGATCTGTGTGAGTTTGAGTTTGCGCCGAATCCGTTTCAGATCAGGCATCGACTTCTTGTATTGGGTTTCCCACTCAGTGAGTTCTGACTTGTACGCGGGATCCTGCAAGACGTTGTAGACGACGTCGGCAACTGTGAGTTGTCGTAAGTCACCCCAGCCAAGCGTAAAGGCCAGCACGATACGTTACCCGTCCGGGCGAACCAAATGGCTTTCGCCGTCCTTTAGGTGCTCGACCCGGTATCCGAGATCACGTACAATCACTGCTCACTTCCGACCACTGATCAAACTGACGTGACGATCACTTTTCAATCCGCCAGCACCACGTCGGTCAGGCGGAGGGACAGGACCGTGCTTGTTCCGTCGTCTTTCATGCTTACGCCGTACAGCGTATTTGCGGACTCGATCGTGCCCCGGTTGTGCGTGATGATGATCGATTGTGTTTCCGCAGCCAGGTGCTGCAGTTGATCCCGGAATCGCACGACATTCGCCTCGTCGAGTGCCGCATCGACCTCGTCCAGCAAACAGAACGGTGTCGGATTCACCTTCAGAATCGCAAACAACAGCGCCACTCCAGTCAGCGCGCGCTCGCCACCGGAGAGCAGCGCCAGGGATTGCAATCGCTTCCCGGGAGGCTGGGCGACGATATCGATACCGCCCGTTTGCGCGCCATCCTCGTCCTGAACCAGGATCAATCTGGCCTGTCCGCCACCGAACAATGTCGCGAAGGTCTCGCTGAACACCATCGCCACGCGGCTAAATGTCTCCTGGAACCGTTCCTGCATCGTGCTCCGGACTTCGTCGAGCATGGTTCGGATGGATGCGGCAGCCCCTTCAACATCGGCCAACTGATCGCGCAGGAAGGCATGGCGTTCGCGTTCGGTTTCGTAGTCCTCAACGGCGTTGTCGCCCGCATACCCGACGCGTCGCAACCGCTCCTTCAGGCGCACGATCTCTCGTTCAGCCTCCTCGGGATCGGCCACTGGCGATTCTTCGATCTCGCCGTCCAGCAGATCCTCGGGTTTCTCCATCTCCAGGTCGTCGAAGATCCGTTGGTGGAGCGCAATCTGCTCGCCCCGAATCCGTTCCACAACGACGCCGGAATGGCCCCGGTCACGTTCTGCCTCGATCAGCCGCTCGCGCTCGCGTTCGAGTTGCAGTTCCAGCTTGCCGGCCTGCTCAACCGTTTCGTCGTGCTCCTCAACCAGCGGCTCCAAATCCTGTGTCGCAATCTCGATCGATTCGGCCAGCACGGCAACTTCGCCATCGAGCCTGGTCAGTTCAGCCTCGACCGCTTCGATTTCTCCGACTACAGTTGCGCTCCGCTCGCCACGGATTGTCTTCTCGTCGAGCAAGTGCTGGAGTTGCGCCGCCAGTTGCGTTTCCCGGCGACGTTCGGATCCCTGTCGTTCGCTGATGGCCGCGACCTGCCGCTCGGCCTCCCGGAATGCCTGATCCGTGGGTGAGGACGCTGTCCGATCGAGCGCCGGGGCCGTTTGCAGCAAGGCATCCAGGGCGGCTCGGGCGCCATCCCGTTCACCGCTGAGCCGGACGATTTCGGCATCCAGCCCGTCGATCTGATCGGCATACTCGGCCGCGCCCGCTTCAAGGGTGGCCAACCGGTTGATGACTCCGGCCTCGTCCCGGCGCAGATCAGCCAGCCAGCCATTCAACCGGGTTCGCTGGGATTCGCGTTCACGCCGCGTCGCGAGCAGGGCAGCGCGCTCAGATTCGAGTTGTTGCCGACGTTCGGAGGCCGCGCGGATCTTGCTGCCGATCTCGTCAAGCGCGGTGGCTGCCTCAAGCACGCTGGATTCGGCCTGTTTGACCTGATCCGGCAACTCCCGCAGTTCACGCTCCCTGGCGAGGGCGCCGCTCTCCTTGACCGCCGTGCCGCCCGTCACCGAGCCGGATGTCCGGACAACCTCACCGCTGAGGGTGATGGCATTCCAGCCGGACGGGAGATGGGGCAGGCTCGCCCGCGCCACTGCGAGGTCCTCAACAATCAGCGATCGGCCAAGGAGCGCGGTCACAATGCCGTCCAGGTCGGCCGGTGTTTCGATCAGATCCGCCGCGACACCGTAGACGCCCTTCAGCCCCGTTACATCGGAAAGCACCGAGGCTGGTGTTCGCTTGCCACGCACGGTATCGATCGGCTGGAACGTGGCACGCCCGAGATTGTGTTGCTTCAGATGAGCGATGGCTGCTTCGGCGTGCGTCCACTTCTCGGTGACGATGTCCTGCAGGTGGCTGGCGAGAGCGACTTCCAGGGCGGTGTCGTAGGTCGGCGGCACGGTGATCAACTCGGCAATCGTTCCGCGGATCCCGGTCAACGATTTCTCACGCGACGCCTTCAACACCGCTCGAACACCAGCGAACAATCCGGCGCCTGACTCGTGCAGCCTGGTCATTTCCCGCAGTTGCGCGGTCAGCCTGGCGACATTGCGTTCTGCCTTACTGACATTTTCCGCCGCAGTTTTCTGCTCGGTCTGCAATTGATTCTGTGTGGTGGTGAATTCGATCACACCAGCATCAATGGATTGCATGCGGAAGCCGGCTGTCTCTTCCAGCTGATTGAGCGACACGATATCGGCATCAATCTTCTGGAGTCGATCGGACCTGTCCCGCGCGCCGGCGTCAATCCGTTCGCGCTCTGCTCCGTCGGTCTCGGCACGCTGCAAGAGCAATGCCTTGCGCCGACCGGTATCGGCGATCTGTCGTTCCCGATCGGTCACCAGCGCTGTCAGCCGGACCTGCTCCGCCTCGGCCGCCGCCCGTGCGTCGCGCTCGCTGGACAGGATCGCTTCGACTTCCTGCAACCGCACGCGGGCACCTGCCAGATCGGAGTCGACCGTCTCGAGATGTGTTCGGACCGCCGCCAGTTCGGAGTCGACCGTTACGATCTGCTGCTCGAGCCCACGCTGCGT
>JAPXRQ010000051.1:0-16418 GCA_033813515.1 Thermomicrobiales bacterium | reverse complement strand
CGTCTATGCTTGATGCGTGAGTACAGATTCCCCACGCCCGCCCCATCGATCAAAATCACACCGCCCGGCTGGTGGAAATCGGTATCCCCAATCGAGCATCGTCCGCTCGCTCTTCGATCGCCGCCTGATGAATCTGGCCGATCGCGGTGGCGCCAGCGGATTTGTCGGCACCGCCTGGGGACAACAGTGCAATACCTGGCTGAGTGACCACACCGGCGCCCCGATCATGTGGGGTGGCGGCAATCTCGGCACCATACGCCGGGTCATCGATGTCGATGCCCTGCCAGGAATGGCGGCCTTCGCCTCAGCGCGCGCACTCCAGAATCCCGATTATCTGCTCGAGATCGAGACCGACGATGGCATGTGCATGGTCGGCGCCGATGCCAAGTTCTCGGTCGAAACCGCCAATCATCTCCGCGCTCGTCGACACGCCAGGATCGCCGCTCGCCAGCCTGGTCCCCGCATTTGAATCGGCGATCGACGGATTCTTCCTGAGTCCTGACTTCGAACTGACCGATCTGGTGCTTGAAGGGCGGGGCGGCATTCAGCGGGTTTCCATCGATGCGTCTGACGTCGTCCGGATCCGTCCCGATATTGCAGCCATGTTCGATCGGCCCGATATCAGCCAGGCGATGGATGTGCTTGCCCGTATCGATCAGCAGCCCAACGCGTGGACGACATCCCTGACCATCGCGCTCTACTACGGCCGGATTGCCTTCGGATGCCTCGGCTGTCACACCGATGAACGCAAACCGCTGCTGGGGCGATGGGATCCGGAATCACACCTGGACAGCGGCTTGTCGTCGGCGATCGAGGCCCGTGCCCGGCGCGCGAGTTCGGCCTGGAACCTTCTCCTCCGCTGGGATCTGGATGCCGAGCAGATTCGCGAGACCCGCCTGCGCGTCCACGGTGCGTCGCATATCGGTGTCATGAACCGCGACCTTCGCAACATGATCGAGGCAGAATCGAAACGCCTCAGCATCACGCCGCCGTCGTTGAACAAGATTCGGCGCGCGCTCTCCATTTGGGCACTGGGCGAACTCGACAAAACCATTGGCGTCGTGACGTGGCCCGTCGACGACCTCGAGGCGGTCATCCAACGCATCGAGACTGACGTTCGCCGCCTTCGACCCCAGGTTCCCGAACAGGTTCGCCGGCTCGTCTCCGAATCCAACAGCGATTCGTAGTGCCGCGCTTCCGAGCCCGCTTTCCGTGACTACAACGTCGGCAACACCTTCGCCCGCATCCGCAACACCGCCACCAGCAGCAAACAGACGAATGCGCCGGTAAATGTGGAGACCCGCACATTCCAGACTTCGGCCACCTCGCCCATCCACAGCGCACCGATTGGCATCAGACCCCAGGTCAGGATGTACGTCCCCATCACCCGCCCGCGCACGTCATCGGTGATCCGCTGTTGCATCAACGAGTTGTTCGCGCTGAAGACGTATGAGCCAATCAATCCCGCCGCCGCCAGCAGCGGTATGCCCGTCAGCAGATGCGGAACCAGCGCAAATCCCATGAGCGAGAAGCAGTACGCGCCCGTCCAGAGGTACAGCCCTTTTCCGACCCCGTTCAGCGACTTCATCGACGCAATCATCAACCCACCGATGACCGCGCCCACACCAGACGATGCCAGCAACACACCCAGCCCCTGCGAACCGATATGCATCACGTCCTCGGCATAGACATTGAGGAACGAGAGATACGGGAAGATCAGCAGGCTCGGCAAAGCCGTCAGCAGGAAGATCTCGCGCAGATCATCCCGGCTGAAGACGATGCGCACGCCTTCCATCACAGTCGCGAACGAGAGGCGTCGCGTTGAAGGTGCAATTGCCGGGAACACCGTCCCGAAAATGATCACGAACGCGGCCGCAATCGCACACGCCTGCACCACAAACGGATAGCCCGATCCCAGCACCGCAATCAAGAGGCCGGAGAGGGCAGGGCCAACGACCCGGGTCATGTTTCCACCGGCGCTCATCAGTCCAAGCGCGTTTTGCAGGTCGTTCGGCTCCACCAGACGCGGGACCAGCGATTGCTGCGACGGACTGATCACCGCTTGCAGACAGCCATTCAGAAATGCCGCCAATAGCAGCACCCACGGCTCGGCGTGCCCAGAGAGCACCGCCGTAGCCAGACCCGAGGCGACCACGACCGCCATGAACTGCGATGTCAGAAGCACCTTGCGTCGATCGTAGCGATCGAGCAGTGCGCCGCCGGGAATAGAGACGACGACAAAGGGCACCCCGCCGGCAAACGCAAGTAACCCGACATAACGCTCGGATCCGGTCAGTTCAAATCCCAGCCAACCGAGCCCGACATTTTGCATCCAGTTGCTGGCGGTAAACAGGACCGCGGCGATCCACAGGCGCCGAAACTGCGGATAGACCTTCAGGGCATGGAAGGTGCTCGTCTCGCGCGCATCGACACTGGCATCCGCCACCACCACCGTTTGCTGTCGTCCAAATCGGCGGATGCGGGAGGTTGCCAAGGGTCGCGGTCTCCAGTGACACGGATAGTCCTGCGGGAAGCCTACCCAATCGCACCCGGTTCTGCCGCGAAACCTGGGCGCATGGTCGGGAAGGGCAGAATATAATGCGCATGTCTGAAACCTCGGGCGTTCGGCAGAGGGTCGCAGCGATGCGATGCTCCAGACATCATCGAAGGGAGATCGGTTCGCATGGCGGACACCACACTGGCGCCAGCCAAGGTAGCCATCAGCGTCACAGTCAATGGCACCGTCCACAACGCCGAGGTCGAACCTCGGACGTTGCTCGTGCATTTCATTCGCGAGTCACTCGGCCTGACCGGGACCCACATCGGTTGCGATACCAGTTCCTGCGGCGCGTGCGTTGTCCATCTCAACGGTGAGAGCGTCAAGTCTTGCACGGTCCTCGCTGTTCAGGCTGATGGTGGCGAAGTGCTGACCATCGAAGGCATCGGCACCGCCGAAGACCTGCATCCGCTCCAGGAAGGCTTCTGGGAGAACCACGGCCTCCAGTGCGGCTACTGCACGCCTGGCATGATCATGGCCGCCGCCGCCTTCCTCAAGCGCAACCCGGATCCGACAGACGACGAAATCCGGCACGCCCTCGAAGGCAACATTTGCCGCTGCACCGGATACCAGAACATCGTTAAGTCGATCCAATGGGCCGCCGCCAGGATGCGCGAGTCCTAGCGCTCGTACTTTCCGGACCGATCCCGAACGCGAGATCGGTCCGATCCTTCTCACAATCAAACTGCATCGCGGCAGAACTCGCTTCTCAGTGAAAGGCACCAATGATGGTTGCGACCACTGCACCGGCGGAATCGATGTTCGGGAAAGCGCTCAAGCGGCGCGAAGACCCGAAGTTGATTACCGGCACCGGTTCCTTCCTCGATGACGTTCAACTTGTCAATCTCGCGCACGTTGCCATACTCCGTTCGCCTCATGCACACGCCCGGATTACGGCAATCGACACAACCGCGGCCGCGGCCGTCCCCGGTGTTGTTGGCGTCTTCACCGGCGCCGATTTCCTGGACATCAACCCACTCCCGTGTGCCTGGCAAGCCGCAGGTGTCCAGAACAATGTCAATACGCCCCGCGTGCTGGCAGTTGATGAAGTGCACTTCGTCGGCGATCCCATCGCCGCAGTCGTCGCTGAGACCTCCGAGATAGCCGCCGATGCCCTCGATCTGATCGACGTGCAGTACGACGTGCTACCGGCGGTTGTCGACGCGGTCGCAGCAGTGCAACCGGGGGCGCCTCAAATCCACGAGAACGCGCCGGAAAACGTGGTGCTCGACTGGACCTGCGGACAAAGCGCGGACGATACCAGCGCTGCCATTGCCAATGCTCCGATCAGGTTAAGACAGCACATCGTCAACCAGCGCCTCATTCCAACATCGATGGAAACGCGCGGGTCAATCGGCCGCTATGACTCCGGCACGGGCGAATACACCCTCTGGGCCACATCCCAGGCGCCGCATGTCCACCGCCTGCTGATCGCCGCCTTTGTCCTCGGTGTTCCTGAACAAAAGATCCGCGTCATTTCACCAGATATGGGTGGCGGCTTCGGCTGCAAGATCTTTGTGTATTTCGATATGCCACTGGTGTTGGCACTGGCCAAGCGCCTCAATCGACCGGTGAAGTACGTCGAGGATCGCTCCGAGAACTACCTCGGAACCTCCCACGGCCGCGATCACGTCACCGATCTCGAAGTCGGCGCTACGGAAGACGGCCACATCCTGGGTCTTTCGGTCATGACCTACGCCAATCTCGGAGCGTACCTCTCGACAATCGCGCCCGGAATCCCGACCACGCTGTACGGGCGGATGCTGGCCGGCTGCTACAAGATCCCCAGCATCCACTGTCGTGTTGTTGGCGCTTACACCAATACCGGCCTTGTCGATGCCTATCGCGGCGCCGGTCGACCGGAAGCCGCGTTCCTCATCGAACGGGTGTGTGATCTTGTCGCCGATGCGACCGGGATCGATCCCGCCGAAGTTCGCCGCCGGAACTTCATCCAGCCGGAGGACTTCCCGTACGACACCGGTGTTGGCATGCTGCCGTATGACACCGGCAATTACGCGCCCGCCCTCGACAAGGCTCTGGATGCCATCGGCTATTCGGAGCTCCGTGCCGAGCAGCAGCGGCGCATCGATCTGCAAGCCGGCAAACTCATCGGCATCGGTCTCTCGTCCTATGTTGAGGTCTGCGGGGTCGCTCCGTCGAAGTGGATCGGCCTGCAGGGGCAGGGCTGGGGCGCCGGTCTCTGGGAGAGCGCCAATGTCAAGATGCACCTCACCGGCAAGGTCGTCGTGACCGTCGGATCCCAACCACACGGTCAGGGCCACGAAACCACCTTTGCCCAGCTGGTCGCGCACGAACTTGGCATCCCGTACGACGATGTCGATGTCAAGCACTCGGACACGCTTGGCACGCCCTTCGGATACGGCACGTACGGCAGCCGATCGCTCACGGTTGGTGGCTCCGCTGTCCACAAAAGCACGACCAAGATCAGGAACAAGGCACGTCTGATCGCGGCGCATCTGCTTGAGGCGAATATCGACGATGTCGTCTACGAAGATGGAAGGGTCTTCGTCAAGGGTTCGCCCGAGGGCGGCAAGACCATCCAGGAGATCGCCCTCACTGCCAGCGTTGCCTACGACCTTCCGCCAGAAATCGAGCCGTTCCTCGACGAAACGTCGTACTACGATCCGCCCAACTGCACATTCCCCTTTGGCACGCACATTTGCGTAGTCGAGGTCGATCGGGACACCGGCCATGCAGTCCCCATCCGCTACGTGGCGGTGGATGATGTTGGCAATGTCCTCAACCCGCTGATCGTCGATGGCCAGATTCACGGTGGCATCGCCCAGGGGCTTGCCCAGGCGCTCTATGAAGGGGCCGTCTACAGCGATGATGGCGAGTTGATCACCGGATCGCTCAACGACTACGCCGTGCCGCGCGCCAGCATGCTTCCGTCCTACGAGCTCGATCGCACCTGCACGCCGACTCCCGTCAATCCGATGGGCGTCAAGGGTGCAGGTGAAGCGGGCACCATCGCTTCGACACCAGCCGTCGCCAATGCGGTCATCGATGCGGTCAAACACCTCGGCATCAAACACATCGATATGCCGCTCACACCAGAGCGCGTGTGGCGAGCGATGCAACCGTCGTAAACTTCAGTCGATCAGTCCATGTTGATCATCAAGGAGACAAAACGTGTATCCCAGTCAGTTCGAGTACCAGCGCCCGGGATCAGTCAAGGAAGCCATCGCGCTGCTGGAGAGCGATCCGGACGCCAAGATCATCGCCGGCGGACATTCGCTCCTCCCGGCCATGAAATTGCGCCTGGCCATGCCATCAACCCTGATCGACATTGCCCGCCTCGATGAACTCAAGGGCATCTCGGTCGATGGCGGTGCAGCCACGATCGGATCTGGCGTCACTTACCTCGAGTTGCAGGATTCGGCCGAGTTGGCCGGTTCACATCCGATCGTCGGCGAAGTGGTCCACGTCGTTGGTGACCCGAGTGTTCGCTCGCGCGGCACATTCGGCGGCTCGCTTGCGCACTCCGATCCCGCCGCCGATCTCACCGCTGTCTTCCTGGCGCTGGGAGGCTCGGTCACGGTCGAAGGACCTGGTGGCGCGCGCGAGATTGCCGCCGACGATCTCTTCGTCGACCTGCTCACGACATCAATCAGCCCGGACGAGATCCTGACCTCGATCTCCCTCCCCGCCATGAACGGCGCGGGAGCGGCCTACGAGAAGCATCGCCACCCTGCCTCCGGGTACGCCGTCGTCGGTGTTGCCGCGGTCGTCAAGGTTGAGGGCGGCACAATCACCGCCGCCAGCGTTGCCGTCACCGGTGCGACCGCCAAGGCAGAGCACGCCGCTGCCACCGAGGCCGCCCTGGTTGGTCAGCCAGCCAACGCCGACACCATCAAGGCCGCAGCTGCGAAGGCCGCCGAGGGTCTTGAGGTCAACGGCGATGTCTATGCTTCGGCCGAGTACCGATCGCACCTCATCACCGTTCTCGCCAAGCGCGCAATCGCGAGGGCGGCCGGCGTCTCCCTGTAGTTCAGACCACAGTTCCAGCGCAACTTGAGCAGAACAGACCCGGGTCATCCGATCCGGGTCTGGCCTTTTCCGAAGCACAGTCGTACCCTAATACCACCGCAAACTGTCCGCAGTCTTCGGTTCGGGTGCTCCAAGGGCTGGATTGCGACCCACCGTGTGTTGACGCGACAGGCAACAAGGCGCATCCATTTCCCCGGCTGGGCGATGCGCGCGGAAGGAACACGCCTGTGACCACCCCTGAGACCACGTCTGTTCGCGACCGCCTGCTCAATCGGCGAACCCTGATCCAGGCGGGCGGCGCTACTGCCGTCGCCGCAATCGCCAGCGCCGATCGATTCATGGTTCGGCCGCACATGGTCTCGGCCCAGGTCATCTCGACCATCGCCAGCGATCTCAGCCAGACGGGTACCGATTTCAACCGCGGTGACCTCCCGGCCCAGGGCGGCTACAGTTCCGCATCCGCCGAGGATGGCCTGACGGTGCAACGTGGACTAAACGGGGTCCAGTTCGTCTCCAACGTCATCACCAGCGACTTCCCGATGACGCACGTCGGTCCCAACTGGCAGGCCTCGTATAACGGCGGCTGGTTCGATGTCGAAGTCCGCCTTTCCCAGGACGGCAAGAAGTGGACCCAGTGGACGCCGGTCACAATTGAGGCGTTCCAGGGCGAAGCCAACAATCCCGGCGTATTCGCTGCGCTGCTGAATGGCTATCGCGCCACCAAAATGCAATACCGCCTCACATTTGACACGCGCAGCGGCCCCGTTTCGATCCAGAAGATGACCCTGACCGCGCTCAATAGCAACGATGGCCCGGTTTCGCAGGTCATGGTCCCGGAATCGGGCAACGAAGCATCTGCGGCCAAGTACATTGCCAAGCCCAGAGTCAATACGCGGGCCAGTTGGGGGTGCGACGAGTCACTGCGTTTCTACAGCAACGGCCAGGAGATCTGGGGTCGGGAGTACGCCCGCTGGCGCGTCTTCGTCCCCCATCACACCGCGACATCGAACGACTACTACGATCCCAAGCCCGAAGTTCGCTCGATTTACTACTACCATGCCGTCACCCAGGGCTGGGGCGATATCGGGTATCACGCGCTCGTCGGCAACAACAAGGAGGTCTACGAGGGCCGCAAGGGTGCCGATGGCAAAGTCCTCGATTACGACCTGATGGCCGGACATGTGCTTCAGTGCAATGCCGGTTCGTTCGGCATGTCGTTCATCGGCGACTTCTCGTACTACTACATCCCCAGCGGAATGCTGCGGGCCGCCCAGAAGGTTGCGGCCTGGGTCTGCGCCGAACGGGAGATCAACCCGATCGGCACTTTGTCGTTCGAGCGCTCCGATCGGTCTGTGTACAACGGCGCCGCGATCGCTGCCCACCGCAATATCCAGCGGCCCGATCTCTATCCGACCGCCTGCCCGGGCGATACCGGATACACCCAGTTCCCATGGTTCCGGAGCTATGTCAAAGCCAAGCTCGATGGCGCACCGGACAAGGACACCACCCCGACCCCCACGCCGAGCACCAAGCGCTACATCTTTTCGTCCAGCGGGCGCTCGACCGGATCCAACGAGAGCACCCTCGCCTGGGACAATCAAACCAGCACCTACTGGCAGACCACCACGCCGAACATGAAATCTGCCCGCATCCAGTTTGACCTCGGATCGTCCAAGTACTGCTCGCGTGTGCGCTGGCTCCTGCAAAAAGAGGGCTGGTCGGACTGGTGCACCATCGAATCGTCCGATGACAAGGCCACCTGGACCTTCGTTGCCGACTCATCGGAACTCCATGCCAAGGTCTGGTACGAGCGTCTGATCGGGCGAAAACTCCGCTATTTGCGCTTCTCATTCACCAATATCAACAATGATCAGTACATGGGCGGACTCGCCGAAGTTCAGCTCTATCCGTGATCTCGGGGCCGCGAGCGCGTGGCATATCACTTGACACAATCCGTATCAACCTCTATCATTTGACCAGTGATAGAGGAGCGGACCCGTATGTCCAGTCATTTCAATGAACCGCTGTTTGTGATCAGCGTCGCCGCACGCCTGGTGCAGATGCATCCCCAGACATTGCGGAAATATGAACGCGAAGGCCTGATCGCCCCATCCCGCACCCAGGGCAACCTGCGGCTGTATTCCGATCGCGATATCGAACGTCTTCGTCAGGTCAAATATCTGGTGGAAGATCTCGGCCTTAACCTCGCCGGTGTCCAGATGGTGCTCGATGTCACCCGCCGCCTCCGCGAGATGCGCCGCTTTACGAACGACCGCATGACCGCTGCTGGCGATTCCTCCAGCGCCGATACCTTCCTCGCCCTCACCGGCGAGATCGAGAACATGCTGCGCACGCTCGGGTACATCGACGAGGACCGGACTACGGACCGGCTCAAACGCGAACCGACACCGGAAACCGCGCGCGGATAGCACCCTCCTTCACATTCAACGCAACTTCGGTCTCTGTCCGTGCCAATCCCTGGAGGATCCAATATGGCTTCAAATCAACGATTCACCGAACGCGCGCAGGAGGCTTTGGTCGAGGCGCAGCGCATCACGCAGGAGCGTCGCTTCTCCCAACTGGAACCGGAGACGATTCTCGCCGCCCTGCTCAATGCCAACGCTGGTCCAGAAGGCCGAAGTTGACCTGCCTGATCTTCAGGCCGCCACACTCGCCGCGGTCGATGCCCTGCCGACATTGCAAATCAGTTCCGAGGCGGTTGTTTCGGCCAATACGCGCAAACTTCTCGATACCGCCCAGCGCGAGGCGTCCCAGATGGGCGACGAGTACATCAGCGGCGAACACCTGCTGCTCGGTATTCTCTCCACCAACGGGTCCGCCGCCCGCCTTCTCTCCGAACGTGGCCTCACCCGCGACAAGGTGCTCGGCCTGCTTCGGTCGATCCGTGGCGGTCAGCGCATCACCAGCGCTACACCCGAAGGTACCTACCAATCGCTCGAGAAATACGGGCGCGATCTCACCGAGGCCGCCCGCAATGGCAAGCTCGATCCCGTGATCGGCCGCGACGAAGAAATCCGTCGTGTCATCCAGGTCCTCTCCCGCCGAACCAAGAACAATCCTGTCCTGATCGGCGAGCCCGGTGTCGGCAAGACAGCCATTGTGGAAGGCCTGGCCCAGCGCATCGTCCGTGGAGACATCCCCGAGGGCCTGCAGGACAAGAAAATCATCGCCCTGGATATGGGTGCCCTGATTGCCGGCGCCAAGTTCCGCGGCGAGTTCGAAGAGCGACTCAAGGCCGTCCTCAAGGAAGTTACCGAGTCCGATGGCCAGATCATCCTCTTCATCGACGAACTCCACACGGTCGTTGGCGCCGGTCGCACCGATGGCGCAATGGATGCCGCCAACCTGCTCAAGCCTGCCCTGGCCCGCGGCGAACTTCATGCCATCGGCGCCACGACGCTGGACGAATACCGCAAGCACATCGAAAAGGACGCCGCCCTTGAGCGCCGCTTCCAGACCGTGATGGTCCCCGAACCAACAGTCGAGGACACGATCTCGATCCTGCGCGGTCTTCGCGAGCGCTACGAAGTGCACCACAAGGTGCGTATCCTCGATTCCGCCCTCGTCTCGGCCGCCGTCCTGTCCGACCGCTACATCTCCGATCGCTTCCTGCCCGACAAGGCGATCGACCTGGTCGATGAAGCCGCGTCCAAACTGCGGATGGAAATCACCTCGATGCCGGTTGAACTGGACGAGGAAGAGCGCCGCATCATGCAGCTCGAGATCGAACGCGAAGCCCTGAAGAAGGAGAAGGACGACGCCAGCCGCATCCGTCTCGATGCGCTGGAGGCCGAGCTCGCCTCCCGCAAGGAAGCGCGCGATGCTCTGCGCTCCCGCTGGGAAGGCGAGCGAGTGGCTATTCAGCGCGTCTCCGAACTGAAGGATCAGCTCGAGCAGACACGCACCCAGATCGAGCAGGCCCAGCGCGCCTACGACTACAACACAGCCGCCGAGTTGCAATACGGCAAGCTCGTCGAACTGCAGGAAGAAATTCAGCAGCAGGAAAAGCGTCTCGTCGATCTTCAGGCCACCGGCAAGATGCTCAAGGAGGAGGTTGATTCCGAGGACATCGCCGAGGTCGTCGGTCGCTGGACAGGTATTCCGGTCAATCGGCTGCTCGAAGGCGAGGTCCAGAAACTCCTGCACATGGAAGAGCGCCTGCATGATCGAGTCATCGGTCAGGACGAGGCCGTCTCTGCGATCTCGAATGCCATCCGCCGTGCCCGCGCCGGTCTGCAGGACCCCAATCGCCCGCTCGGCAGCTTCATCTTCCTCGGTCCAACTGGCGTCGGCAAAACCGAACTGGCCCGCGCCCTGGCGGAGTTCCTGTTTGATACCGAGCAGGCCGTCATCCGCATCGACATGTCCGAATACATGGAGCGCCACGCGGTCAGTCGTTTGATCGGCGCACCTCCGGGTTATGTTGGCTACGACGAAGGTGGCCAGTTGACGGAGGCCGTCCGTCGTCGCCCGTACTCGGTCATCCTCTTCGACGAGATCGAGAAGGCGCACCCGGATGTCTTCAACACGTTGCTCCAGGTCCTCGATGATGGCCGCCTGACTGACAGCCAGGGCCGCATCGTCGATTTCAAGAACACGGTCATCATCATGACCAGCAACCTTGGCTCAACCGCGATCGTCGGCCTGAACGAACTCGACCGCGATGCCATGCGGAGTCAGGTCAACGAGGCCCTTCGCCAGTTCTTCCGGCCGGAATTCCTCAATCGCATCGATGAGACCGTCATCTTCGAGCCGCTCACACGGGAAGACCTCGGGCGCATCGTGGAGATTCAACTCCAGCACGTCTCAGATCGGCTCTCCGATCGCCAGATCGAGCTGCGCGTCACCCCGGCGGCTCGCGAGTGGCTTGCCGCCCGTGGTTACGATCCGGTCTTCGGAGCGCGGCCGCTCAAGCGACTGGTCCAGCGCGAAGTCCTCGATGCGCTGGCCATGAAGCTGCTCAACGGCGAACTGCACGATGGCGAGATCATCACCGTTGACAGCACGCCCGATGGTCTGATCTTCAATGCCCAGCTCACCGAGGCGCCACTGGTCGCCTGATTTCACAGAACGTTCACAAGTCGCACAAATTGGAGGCGGTCCCGGTGCAAATCGGGACCGTTTCCATCTTGGCAATTGCTACAATCGGTGTAGAGTGATTTGAGTGGCCCAGGAGAGACCATGGACGCGATTATTGGATTGATTCGTGCTGGTGCGACATTTGTCATCTTGCTCGCACTGATGGGCATCGTCGCTGCGTTGTTCATGATCTTCTTCAACCTTGCCACCGGCATCGACGATCGCATCGCCGATTAAGGCATCGCCCGCTGCAACCAATCAGCGGTCGAGATCGTCATATCAATACACACCCCACGGCGGGGTTGTGTCAGCCAAGGAGTGACAACCGCATGCTCGACCGATTCCGTTCTGAATCCGGCGTTGTGCCGCATTCTTCGCGTGTGACCCGCCTTGCGGCCACCGGATTGCTGCTTGCATCCGCAGTGCTCTCGGCCGTAGCCGCACCCGTGCACGCCCAAACATCTCCGCTGCTTTCCGTCTCGACCATCATGCCGAATCAGGTGCTGCTCTACGGCGAGACCAAACTCGATCCCACCAGCGACCAGATGGCCATGTTCACGACGGTCCTCGCCCGACTCGGTAATGACGAGCCCATCAGCGAGACCATCGCGGACGAGAACGAGCTGATCGATGGTGTGCCGCTCAATCTGCTCAATGCCGAAGTGGGTATTGGCTTGCTCCCGATCGCCTTTGCCCAGGGCACAGAGGATCTCGGCGGCCTGCCCTCGCTCGATACGGACGCCAGCGATATTGAAGACAGCATCGACAGTGTCGCGTCCGATGCCGGATCCCAGGGCACCATCATCGTCGTCAAGCCGGTCGATATCGAACCGACCGCCAACGGCCTTGCTGAATCCTCCGAGGTCGATCAGGAAACATACGACGGCGTCGATTACTACGTATCCAACGACAGCGGCGACATGAGTGCGTACGCCATCGTCGACGAATTCGTTGCGGTCGCCACGAGCGCGGACGAAATCAAACTCGTCATCGATGCCGCCAACGATTCGACAGCGTCCCTTGGCGCCAATGCGCGCTTCCAGATGGCGTCCGGCGCACTGGCCGATGATCGGCTTGCCTTCGCCTATTCCAACAACTCGGCCCTGATCGATCTGATCTCCGAAACGACGCCCGAGTACAGCGCATTCCTCACCGATTTGCTCCAGGAATTCGATGGGGACTCTGGCATGGCGGTTGTCGCGCTCGAAAACGGCATCCGCCTCGATCTCGTCAATATGTCCCCGAATGGCGATGCCACTCCGGCGGGACAGGCGAGCGATCTTACCCTTGCCTCACAGGTTCCGGCCGATACCGTCATCATGGCCAACGGCAACAATGTCGGTCAGTCGATCGCGCTCCGCGGTATGGGATTCCTGCTGGCTGCCGGGGTCGTTTCCTCCCTCTCTGAGTCCATGTCCGACGGCGCCACACCCGAGGCATCCCCGGTCCCGCTCGATGAGAACGAGGTGTACGACACTCTCGCTGCCTTCTTCGGCTTCAATCTCAAGACCGATCTCTTCGATCAGTTGACGGGCGCCTATTCGTTCGCCGTTTGGAATCTGGATGCCGCCAATCCCGCCAATATCAACGCTGTCCTCACTTCTGATGTGGACGATGCCGTGGCGGTTGGGGACGTGGTCGATACCATCTCCAACCTGATCACTGTGGCCGCGCAGGGTCAGGTCGATGTCACCTCCCGCCCGGTCGGCGACAACACGGTCAACAATGTCACCTTCCCGCTGGACGATCAGGAAATGTCGATCGACTTCGGCATGGTCGGGGATGAGTTCATGGTTGGCCTCGGCGATGGCATCGATACCATCACCACTCCGCCCACGGAGACCCTCGCCGATACGCAGGCATTCACCGATGCGGTTGGCCTGCTTCCGACCGAGTACCAGGCGATCTACTACGTCAATATCCAGGCCATTCAGGAGGCGAGCAACGCAGCCTCTGGCGAGAGCACATCGGTGTTTGGTATGGAAGTTGGCAGCGACGCAACCACTGCTGCCGAGAGCTTTGCGGCGGTAACCTGGGTCGAAGGTGGCAACACCTACACCAGCGCTGTCCTGGTTGTTCCTGAATAGCGAACCTGCTCGCAGATCGAATGCCGCCGCCTTGCAGCCAAACCGGCTCAAGGCGGCGGTTCTCGCTTCTCTGCTATTCGGAACCAACGACACGCAATGTGCGTTGAAAAGGCAGGACATTCGGATCAATCGGCGGACAGCTATGCGCACATATTTACCTCACCACGGGAAACGTGATAGCGTATTGTTTGTTGTGGCCCCGACCCGACGGTGTGTAGCAGGGCAAAAACCTGTCGGTGCGCCGCAGTGCCCGGCTCAAGGAAATCCCCCGAGTCGATGATCGCTTGGTAACGAGTTCCAGGCCGAGGAGTTAATCACATGGCACACGATGATCAGGAACTGAGGGAACTGCAGCGCGTTTGGCGTGATTCCCTGCCCACAGCCAACCGCCGCCAGATGCTCAAGTGGTCCACACTGGCCGCTGGTGCGATTGCGACCGCCCGTTTCGGTGTCGCGTCCGCAGCGCCCAAATCGACCGGAGGCTGGTCTCCCTACACCTATCAGTCAGACGAAATCCTGACCGACCAGACCATCACGGTTCCCCTCGATCCGTACGGCCAGGTCGTCACGCTCGATCCCCATCGCACAGTGAACTGGGGTCCGTTCTGGGCCATCTTCCCGAATGTCTGGGGTGGGCTGGTCCGGTACGACGAGAACGCCAAGGTCCAGCTCGATCTGGCGGAGAGTTTCACCGTCAGTGAGGACGGTCGCGAATACCAGTTCAAGATCCGCTCGGATGCCAAGTACGCCAATGGCAATCAGGTCAAGGCGGAAGACTTCATTTCCTCCTGGAAACGCGCGCTCGATCCCGAAAACCCGTCTCCCATGGTTTCGTACATGCAACCGCTGCGGAACTACACCAAGTACATGCAGGGCACATCGAAATCCATCGGCATTGAAGCCATCGACGAGAGCACGGTCGGCATCAAACTCAGCAAGGCGTACACCTACTTCCCGTCCTACCTGGCCTCCTATGTCTGGAGCGTGGTCGATCCTTCTGTACTGAAGGAAAAGGGCGATGAGGAGTTCGCGCTCGCCGATGCCGGCACGGGGCCGTGGCGCTTCACCGACTTCGATGCCTCCACCCAGTTGACAATGGCGCCGAACGAGAACCATTACGACGGCGTCTCACCGTCGATCTCGAAGATCGTCTGGTCGTTCGTGACTGGCCCAACCGCCGCCAGCAACGCCCTGAACCTTTACAAGGACGATCAGGCAATTTCGGCCGATGTCCCCATCTCGTTGAAGGCCTCGGTCGAGAGCGATCCCGAGCTGTCAGACGAACTTGTCTCGATCGACCCATCCGGCTCGGTTCGCGTACTTGCGATGGACTGGAAGCAGGCGCCATTCGACGATGTCCGTGTGCGCCTTGCCTTTGCCCTGGCCACGGATCGCGACAAGTTCTCCGAGATCTTCGAAGGCACCTGGACCACGACCCGATCCTTCACCCCGCCGGCCGTCTCCGTCAATAGCGAATACGAGGCGCCGCAGGGGCCTGATCGGGATGTTGATGCGGCGAAGGACCTGCTGAAGGACGCTGGCTTCGAAAACGGTGACGGTCTGCCGACAATCACCTACTACCAGCCGACCGAAGATCCGGACGAGGAAAAGGCTCGCTGGAAGTCGTTCCTCGACACCTACACCGATGCGCTTGGCGTCGAGATCACGCACGACACCTCCAAGACACTCGATGAGATCAACCAGCTGCGCAGCGACAACGGCGGCACCCAGTTCGATTTCGTCTGGTGGTGGAACACGACCGAAACACCATACCTGCTCAGCCAGGTCTTCCTTTCCTCGTCCACATTCATGAAGGGGTACTTCAACTGGGACGATTCGGCCGCCGCGCAGGGCGACCTGACCCCGGGCGACGACTCCCGCTCGTTCGATTCGCTGGCCAAGAAGGCCGATGTCGAACTTGACCAGGAAACCCGCAACGACCTCTACAAGCAGGCCGAGGAACTGGTCCTCAAGAATGCGGTCGCCGTTCCGATCGGCAACTGGGTGCAGCAGTTCGTGCAGAAGCCGTACATCCAGGGGACCAAACAGGGCCCATGGACCGGCCGTATCCCGGTCTGGTTCGACAAGGATGTTGTCGTTCTTCAGCACGAAACAAACGAGGACGGGTAAACACCCATCCCCGTCCCATTCGTATCTAGCGCGTACCGAGACGTCAGGCTTCGGCCGGACGTCTCGCTTCCTGTTCAGCGTCGATCAGTTCCTGCCACTCTGGCGCCAGATTGTCGGTGCTGACCCCAAAATAGGTGTGGATTTTGCCGTCCTCATCGCGGGAAAGCAAGTGATATCGGCGCTCGCCATTGTTGATCCGGGTCGACTTCCAAAATGCTCGCTCGCCTATCCAGCGCACGCGATCGGCATCCGGCACACCCTTTTCATATTCGCGGATCGCTTGCGCCCAAAGGCTGCGAGCCGTCTGCGCGGTCACATTGCGGGCGATCTGATCGTTGCGCAGATCCCGCATCGTGTAATGCGAAACGCCATCGATATCGGTCGCCTCGACAACTTCAACGCCCGTGGTCGGCGCCACGCGATCGCTGTCTGCCGGGGCCGCGGAGGTGGATGTCGATCTGCTCGATCGGCCGCTCCCGCGTGATCGGCTTCGTCGTGCGGGTTGCTCTGCGGGTGGTGCTTCAGCAGCGGGC
>JAPXRQ010000050.1:0-16624 GCA_033813515.1 Thermomicrobiales bacterium | reverse complement strand
GAAGTACGCCGTGTCGTCCTCCCGGCCGATTGCCGATTCCGGATATGCCAGCACATCGATCAGTTCCCCAATCGTGCGCCGGCCTGTCCCTTCGGCATGAACCCCCTCGCCAAAGCGAAGTTCGCCTGTTTGATCATTCAGTTCAATATCGAGACCAGCTCGTGCAACCAGACTGCTCACTCGTTACTCCAGATTGGCGTGGTGACGTTCAATCGTTGCCGCCGCATCATCTCCCGCCAGCACCAGGAAAAGCGTATCAAGTGTGACCAGCAATGATTGTTCGAAAAGCGACCCTCCGGCCTGAATCGATGTCCCTTCGCCGTGACCGCCCTTGGCCGGCGTACGCAGAAGGATCACCTGATCGGCCGCCTTCGCGATGCGGCTTTCGGCATTGGCTGTGAACGCCAGCACCTCCGCGCCAGTTGCTCCGGCCTGCTCCGTGATCAGCGCGGTGACGGCGGTCTCTCCCGATCCCGACGCAACAATCAACAGATCGCCGCCCAGAATCGCCGGAGTCGTCGCGTCGCCTACGATGTGAACCAGCTTGCCCAGATGGACCAGCCGCATCGCTCCCATCCGCAACGCCAGCCCGGATCGCCCCTCGCCGAAAACGAAGATGCGCGGCGCCGCCAGCACAGCCCTCGCCGCCGCGATCAGCGACGTGTCCGGCACTCCGGAGACAACCGCGCCTATCTCGCTACTGATGCGTTTGCCCAGCGATTGCATGTCAGGTTGATCAGCCAAGCCATTCCTCCAAACCGGTATCGGTGAAATCTGCAATCCAGTAATCCGCCAGTTCCGGAAAGGTCTCGACGCCGGCGCCAATTCCGATGCATGCCATTCCCGCTGCCCGCGCCGATCGCAATCCGTTTGACGAATCTTCGAACGCAACGCAAACCGTGGCCGGCAAACCCAATCGATCGGCCGCCAGCAAAAACGGCTCGGGATGCGGCTTGCCGAGAACGACATCGCTTGCCGTCACGACTGCGGAAAAACGATCAGCTATCTGAAGCACATCCAGCATGCGTGTAGCGGAATCGTATTGCGCCGAAGTGCAGACCGCCTTGGGCACTCCACCCAAATCATCGAGAAATCGGAGAAGTCCCTCGGTCGGGCTTACCGATCCGGCTGCCAGGTCCCAGTACGCCGAGGTCACATCGTCATACAGCTGCTGGATCACGACCGGGTCAGTCAGACCCAGGTGATCTCGCACAATCTGGGTGCCCGGCTTGCCGGCAAAATCACGGTGATATTGCGCGTCATCAACCACAATCCCCAGACGCGCCAACGGGGCATCCCAGGACAGTCGATGCAGATGCTCGCTCTGAACCAGCGTCCCGTCCAGATCAAACACAAATCCGGCAAATCGCGTCTGGATCATGAACGACCCGCACCGATCGCTTCATGCAGTGCTTTTGCGGCAGCCACCGGATCAGCCTGGCCCAAAATCCCTGAGCCCGAAATCACGATCGCCGGACCGTACGTCAGAATCGCTGGCAGCGTGGTTGCGTTGATCCCGCCAGCCACAACCACCGGCAAATCAACCGCCCCGGTGATCGCCGCCAAATCGGCCAGCGGATCAGCCCCGCGTGCCTGATCATCCGTCCCGGTGTGGACCCCAACCATGTGCACGCCTAACCCTGCCAATTGTCTGGCCCGGGCAACCTTGTCCGGTACGCCAATCAGATCGCAGACAACTCGCTTGCCCCGGTCATTCGCCACCCGCACCGCGCCCTCGATCGTCGCATCTCCGGCGCATGCCAGCACCGTCATGACATCGGCGCCGGCATCGAACGCCATATTTGCTTCCAGCGCTCCGGCATCCATCGCTTTCATGTCGGCCACAATCAGATGCCCTGGTCCAAGCGCCCGCAAGCGCTGAACGACCCCGAGCCCGTACATCTTGATGAATGGGGTCCCCGCCTCCAGCACATCAACGTGCTCCAGCAACGGAACAATCGTCGATTCCAGTTCGTCCAACGGCAATACATCGATCGCCACCTGCAGACTCGTCATGTTGCATATGCCTCCACTGCCCGGGAAGTCGGTTGCCTGGTCAGCCACCGCCCCCCAAAACTCGCCGCCACAATGGCTGCGATCAGAAAAATCGGCTCAGCCGCAAACGCCACCTTGATACTCGCGGCATCGGTGATGGCCCCAAAGACCAGCGGGCTGATCAGCATCGAGAGTCCGGTCGCCATACCCAATCGCGATCCACCGGCTGATGAGGCAGCACCGGCCGCCTGCAAACCCAGCGACGTTGTGAGCGGGTACAGGTTCGATATCCCCAGTCCCGCCAGAAAAAGACCAATCACGGAGAACAGCAGGACCGGACTCAGCCAGTGCACCAACGTCCCCGCCATCGCCAGCGCGAAGGTCGCCTGCAGCATGCGGAACGGTGGATAGCGCCGCACCAGCCGACTACCTACGATCCGCCCAATCAGCATCCCCCAGAACAGCAGGGAAAGCGCAATGCCGGCGCTGGATTCGGACATGCCCCGGTACTCCAGCAATGTCACGGCCCCAAAGATCAGCCCGAACTCGAACGAATCGGTGAAGACCAGCGTCAGGAAGAATGCCCAAAACCGCCGATCGAGGCGCCGTTCCCCGTGCTCCGACTGATGACTGTGCACCACCCCGTCCGGGACCGGCGTCCCCTTGAATGCAACGGCAAGCGCAACCAGCAGAACTACGGGCAGGATGGCCGCTCCGCCCCAGCCAAATCCGAGCCACTGACTGATCCCGACGGTCGCCGGCACAATGCAGCCCAGAAATCCGCTCACCACCGAAGATTCGGCCAGCGCGACCGCCCGGTGCTGCGGTTGGTGATCCGACAGCGCGGCCGGTGTCAGACTGATGACCAGCGATCCCAGCCCGCCAATAAAGAGCAACATGATCGGCAAGGTCAGCACGACCGTCTGGGCCAGCGCCAGCAGCACCATCCCAAGAACCATCCCGACCATGCCGATCCAGATGGCCTTCCCGCGACCAGTTTTCTGCGAGATGCGATCGGCCAGCAGACCCATCGCCATCATCCCGATCGCGATCGCCGAGACATGCGCATTGGCCAGCGTTGCGTTGATCCCCAGATCCTTGCGCATCGCCGGCACCACGGCGCCCATCGCATGGAACACAGCGCGATGCATCCCTGTCGTTGCCAACAGGAACAGGGTCACCCGATCCCGACGATACGGAGGGGCATCAACCATCTGAAGCGTCCGGTCTTTCGATCTCTACGCGAGTTTCGCGCCGGTGATATCGATCAGGATGCCTTCATTCGGCTGCAACACCATGAATGTCAGGCTGATCTTGCCGGTCCGGTCCTTCCCGGTCGAAGTCACCACCAGCCCGGTGCCCGTGTACGGCAACATGAACTGATGCTCGTTGTCTGTCAGATTGAGCGCGACCAACAAAACCTGCTCGGCGGTCGTCCGGGTATAGACGAGGCATTCCTCAGGCAAGCCATCAATCGCCGCCCAATTCCCGCTGGCCAGTGCCGGATGCGTCTTGCGCAGGGCAAGCAACTCGTGGGTCAGGTTCAGGATCGACTTCGGATTCTCCTGCTCAACGGCGACATTGCGCTCGGCCGCCACCGTCTCGAAGGGCAGCCATGGTGTCACACCAGGCGCGGTGAATCCGAAATTACCGGTCGCCTCCCATTGCATCGGTGTCCGCTCCGGATCGCGACCCAGCCCAAGCCCCGGCACCCGTAGGCCCGCAGGATCCTGCTCCAGTTCGGCCGGAATCTCGACATTCTCCATGCCAAGTTCTTCGCCGTTGTAGATCGTCGGGGTGCCGCGCAACGTCAGCAGCAGCATCATCGCTACCTTCGCCTGCCCGGGCCCAACCCGGGTCGCCGTCCGCGGATCGTCGTGGTTGCAGATCACGTAGTTCGGCCAACCGCCCTTCGGCACGAACTTCTCGATCATTTCGATATGATCGCGAATTGCCGGCGCAGTCCAGGGCACCTTCAGCAGACCAAAGTTGGCCGGCATGTGCATCTCATCCAACCCGTCGCCAAACAGCGCCGACCATTCCTCGCCGGTGAAGACATGCGTCTCCCCGATGATGAACCGCGGCCGCTCCGGCGTGTCGTAGGAATCGACAACGGAACGGATCTCCTTGTAGAGCCCATGGATATCCGGGTGATTGCGATCGTAAATGTGATCCTGCGTAGAGTAGTCCCCCATGTCCTTGTGGAAGTAGGACTGCTCCGGCGCCGGCGGGTTATCCAGCAGATCGGGGTGCTTCATGATGCTGTGGGCGACATCGAAGCGAAAGCCATCCACGCCTCGCTCCAGCCAGAACCGCAGCACATCCAGCATTGCGTTCTTCGCATCGGGATTGCGCCAGTTGATGTCCGGCTGTTTCGCCAGAAAACTGTGCAGGTAGTACTCGCCCGTCGTCTCGTCCAGCGTCCAGGCCGGTCCGCCAAAAGCCGAGACCCAGTTGTTGGGCAGCGATCCATCCGCCTTGGCCGGCCGCCAGAAATACCAGTCCCGCTTCGGGCTGTCTTTGCTCGAGCGTGATTCCTGGAACCACGGATGCTCATCCGACGAGTGATTGGGGACGAAGTCGACAATGACATTGATATCGTGGGCATGCGCTGCAGCAAGCATCGCGTCGAAATCAGCCAGCGTGCCGAAAATCGGGTCAACATCGCAGTAATCGGCGACGTCGTATCCAAAGTCGGCCATTGGCGACGTGAAGAATGGGGAGATCCATATGGCATCAATCCCCAGCCACTGCAGATAATCCATCCGGTTCGCTATCCCGGTCAGATCACCAATACCGTCGCCGTTGCTGTCCTGGAAGCTCCGCGGGTAAATCTGGTAGATGACACCACGCTTCCACCACGGAAAAGCCGCTCCGTCACCCTGCTGTTCGTCTGACAATTGGACTCCCCTGACATCGCTGTTGCGCGGCCGCGCCTCACATAATTCTACCCCGTCGGCCTCAAAACCCATCAGATTCCGGCCAACAGTCGCCGTCCGACCCGTCCGCAGGGGATACACACGTACCGACCACGCGCTCCGAGGGTCCGCTCGCCAATCGCACAAGAGTTCCGTAGCCAGGCAAGGCAATCTGCCCCAAGATGAGCATCGTGGTCTTCGACCTGTCCCACCGAATGCCGCAGGCGTTGCGCAGTGCCCGCACTTGTGTCATCAGGCCTGGTGCTTTGTGATGGGGGCAGCCTCACAAAGCACCAGCCCGCCTTCTTGAAGGTCGGAGGTTCAAGGTTGAACGTCGGACGTTCAATTGCCGACGGCACAACCATTCATCTGCATCCCGCAGGCAACCTGATTCCAACGCCCAGTGCTCAGGTGTATCGCTGATTGCTGTCAGCACAACCCCTCCACCCTAGTCCCCAGACCCTTCTCCCTCCTCCCTACCTCCTCATCCACGGATCCAGCGCATCCCGCAACCCGTCGCCCAGAAAATTGAACGCCAGCACCGTCAGCGACAAGGCCGCCGCCGGGAAGATCAGCATGTAGGGATGCACCCGCATCGATGTGATCGCATCGCTGATCATCAGGCCCCAGCTTGGCATCGGCGGAATCACCCCGATCCCCAGAAAACTGATACCCGCCTCGGACAAAATCGCCGCCGGAATTCCCAGGGTCGTCGCCACCACGATCGGCGCAATCGTGTTCGGCAGCAGGTGCCGAAACATGATCCGCCCGCGCGAGGCCCCGATCGATCGCGCCGCCTCGCTGAACTCCCGCTCCTTCAGCGACATGGTGTTCGCCCGCACAATCCGCGAGACCGTCAGCCAGCCAATCAGGCCAAGACCCAGATAGACCCCGATGAGACCACCTGTCTTCGCATCGAAATCGGCGATAACCCCCCAAAGGCCGCTCGGATTGTTGTCCAGCGTTCCTCGCAGATACGTCATGATGATGATGATGAACAGCAGACCCGGCATCGCGTACAGCACATCCACCGTCCGCATGATGATCGTGTCGGTCTTGCCGCCGAAATAGCCGGCCAGCAGCCCGAGCGGCACGCCGATGATCAGGATCACTCCCTGTACGACCAGGCCAACGGTCAGTGAAATCCGCGCTCCGAAGATCAGCCGGATAAAAATGTCCCGGCCCAGTTCGTCGGTCCCCATCGGGTAGGTCCAGCTCGGCCCCATGGTGACGGCTTCGTAGTTCTGCTCGGAGTAACTCCGCGGATAGATCTCCGGCACGATGATCGCCGACAACGCCAGCAGCACGATGAAGCACGCCGAAATCGTCGCGACCTTGTTCCGTCGCAGCCGCCGAAACGCTCCCGCCCAGTAGCCCTCGCCCGCGTGCTGCGCCTCCCGCTCAACCAGATCACTGCCACCCGTCGGTGCGGTTGCGACCGTCGCGCTCATGCGTTGGTAATCCTTGGATCGAAGAGGGGATAGATCAGATCAACCACCAGGTTCATCACCGAAACGATGAATCCAAACAGCAGGACCGTCCCCAGAATCACCGGATAATCGCGGCTCGAGATCGATTCGACAAAGTACCGCCCCAGGCCGGGCACCTGATAGATCGTCTCGACATAAAACGATCCAGTGATCACATCGGCCAGAATGATCGCCCCGACCGTGATCACCGGTAGCATCGCGTTGCGGATCGCATGCCGCACGATGACTGCCTGCTCAACCAGCCCCTTGGCGCGCGCGGTCCGCACGTAATCCGCATTCAGCACATCCAGCATGCTCGAACGCGTGTACCTCGCCAACACCGCAGCGGGATAGAGGGCCAGGGCAATCGCCGGAATGATGATCGAGGTGCTGAAAACCCCGTTCCACCCACCGGTCGGCACCAAGCTCAATTCGGATGCCAGGATCAGCACCAGCAGCGATACCACCACGTAGGAGGGGGTCGAAATCCCCGCGATCGAGAAGAATCCCGAGAGGTAATCGACCGCGGTGTTGTGCCGCACCGCCGCGATCACCCCAAGCGTGATCCCGACCAGCGTCGCCACGACCATCGCCACCAGGCCAAGTTGCAACGAGACGGGAAAGGTCTGCCCAATGATGTCGGTCACTGTTCGCGAGCGGGAGGCAAACGACGGCCCAAAATCGCCATGCAGCACATTCCACAGATAGTTGAGGTATTGCTCCCACAGCGGCTTGTCCAGCCCGTACGCCGCATTCAGCCGCTCTTTCACCAGCGGCGGAACCGGCTTGTCCCCCTGCGACCATGGCCCACCGGGTGTCGCATGGATCAGCAGAAATGTCAGCGTGTAAATCGCCAGCAACGTCGGGATCAGCAACAGCACCCGTCTGATGATGTACGCCGACCTCGACACCGCAACCTACCAATCAACTCTGCGAACTAATCTGTGAAACGTAGTGCGTGGCCTCTGTGCCACGTCTCCATCGCAGATGGAGGTCGCCCGAGGGCGAAAACCGACTCGATGCGCCATGTGACACGCGGAAAAACTGTTGCGAAACGACTTGCCATTTTCCAGTCGGCTTCAACCGACGTCGTTCAGCTAGCGATGGACTTCAGTCGCGTCGCCACAACGGAATCTTTTGGGCCACCACGCTCCGAATCGCCGAAGCAACGGGCCGGGACATCTCGCCCCGGCCCGCCGCCATTCAGATCAATGCTCCGCGATCTTGATCGTCCGCAGATGCACCACCGACAGAATCGGCTGGAAGTACAGATCCTTCACCCACGGCTTCACCATCCGCAGCGCCCGACCCCTCAGGAACGGGATGATCGACGCATCGTTTACCAGGATGACTTCCGCGTCGCTGTACTGCTGATTGCGCTCCTCGGTGTTCGTATTCGTCACCGCGGTGTCAACCAGCGAGTCAAACTCGGCATTGCTCCAGTGATTGCGATAGTGATCGGCCTCGGTCGTGAAGTTCTGGTTGAACCAGTTCGAGGCATCCGCGAAGTCCGAGCCCCACGAACCCGTGTACACACCGAACTTCTCCGTCTCCCGGCTCGCGCGCCAGTCGGAGTAGGTGCTGTCCTCGATCGGATTCATCGTCACCGTGATCCCAAGGTTGTCCTGCCACGTCGACTGCAGGTACTGGGCAACGGTCGTGTTGAACTCGAGATTCAGGAAGGTGAAGTCGATAGTGACACTCGCCGGATCGATACCGGCATCGGCCAGCAACTGCTTCGCCTCATCGACACTCTCCGGCAACACCGCATTCGGATTGTTGCCCGGGATATTCGCCGGCAGCACGTTGTATGCCGCCAGATACTCGCCCTTGAAAATCGTGTCGGCCAACGTCGAGCGGCTGATCACTTTCGAAAGCGCCTGCCGGAATGGAATCTGATCGGTCGGCGAATTCGAGGTATCGCAAACGACGAAATAGCAGTTCGACAGCTCAAACCGCACGATCTGGTCGGCCAGCGATGCATCGGAGTTGATCCGCTCGACATCCGGTCCACCCGGCGCGCAGTAATCCAGCTCGTCTGCCTCGTAAGCAACAAACGCCTGCGCGGTGGCATCGGAGAAGATCGTGTACGTCGCCTTGGTCAGGGTCGGCTTCTCACCGTAGTAATTCGGATTGGCCTCAACCACCATCCGCTGATCGTGTGTCCACTCGGTCAGCATGAACTGGCCATTGGAAACCATGTTCCCGGCCTCAACCCACTGCTCCGCCTTCTCATCGATGACATGCTTCGGCACCGGGAAGTAGGTCCAGGTCGATGCCAGCAGCGGGAAGAACGTTGTCGGACCTTCCAGATCGACCACCAGTGTGTAGTCGTCCGATGCCGTCACACCCAGCTGATCCAGGGCCATCTCGCCCGCCATGATCGCGCTGGCATTCTTGATCGGGCCGAGTGCGTCCATGTACTGCGACAACGTGTTCGGATCAAGCACGCGCTGCCAGGAATAAACGAAGTCATTTGCATTCAGCGGAGTTCCATCCGACCAAAGCACACCCTGGCGAATGTGGAACGTGAACTGCGATGCGTCTTCGTTGATGTCCCAGCTTTCGGCCACCCGCGGCACAACCTCGCCCGTCACCTGATCGACGCCAACCAGGCCATCGAACAGATTCCAGAACAGGTTCAGCTCGTCATCGCCATAGCTGACACCCGGATCCATCGTCGTCGGCTCGGTCGTCGGCAGCGTGATTACCTGCTCCGCCGCCAGCGGACCATCGAATGGCGTGAATGCAACCGGCGACGCTTCCGGAGTTGCCTGGGCCATTGCCCACTCCGGCCGTCCGAAGGTCGCAATGGATGCGTACGCTCCCGATGCAAGCATGCCCTGCATCACCCGCCGCCGATTGAGCTGGCGCTGATTCAGAGGCTTGCGAAACGGGGAAGGTCGCTTGTCGTCGAACTCGGTCACAGATCTATCTCCTCACCAACGCCCGGGCGGGCGCACACATACTCAGCGCTCGCCGCTCGTGAGGAAAAGAGGTGACCAGCCCACGAAACAACCGGGGAAAAGGTCAGATCAGCGGGCAGAACATCCATGTCCAGTTGCCGACCTCGAACTGCGAACGTGAGCGGTAGCGTAGACCTCCCCCAAATAGGTGTCAACAACCACGAACAAACCCCGCCGCGACCACCAACTTCCGACCGTCAAATGTCCACGACCATCAAACGACGAACACGATCGACGAACACGAACTACGAATCCGGCCACCCGATTCCCGGGACATCCGGCGGCGAAATGCACCCATCCCGTCCAATACCCTCTTCGACCACGACGTCAGTCGAGAAGACCAGCGATTCGTAATAGGTGTTATTCGGGATCGCGCAGGCAATTGCCAGGTTCGCCAGTCCGCCGCCGTGCACCTCAGCCCGCATATTGAACGACTCGGCCAGATGCGCCACCCGCAGCGCTCCGGTCACTCCGCCCTTGTAATGCGTGCTCACCCGAACCAGGTCAGCCGCATCCTGCGCGATGAAATCGGCGATGTTGTAATGCGCCCCATCCGATGTTTCGCCCGAGAGAATCGGGATCCGCACCGCCTGCGCCAGCCGTCGATACGCCCCGATATTGAACTCCCGCATCGGCTCTTCCAGCCACAGGTAGTTCGCCTCTTCCAGTGCGTGGGCCAGATACAGCGACTCGATCAGATCGAATCCGGCCGAACCGTCGTACATCAGATCGATGTCATCCCCAACATGCTTCCGCAATTCCTGACAGAGTCGCGCATCCTTTCGGTAATCACCCCAGGCATGCAACTTGATCGCCTTGAACCCGTACTCCAGACACTGGTCGGCGACGTGCAGAAACTCCTCGGTCGTCTCAAAGGTCACGGTCGAGGCATACGCCGGAATCCGATCGCGATACCCCCCGATCACCTTGTACAGCGGCAGCCCGGCCACCTTCGCCGTCAGATCCCACAGCGCAATATCGGCCAACCCGAGGAAATACATCGGTGTCTCTTCGATCCGGTCAAACTCCCAGACCCGCTCCCAGAGATCCTCTTTCATGAGCGGATCCCGCCCAATCAATGCCGGCTTCAATCGCCGCTCGACAATATCGGCCACGATGGTGCCGTGACTCGACATCGCTGTTCCGGTCACACCCTCATCGGTCAGGATGTCGATTTGCGCGGTGATGTTGGATGTGCCCGAGCCAGGCAGCCCCTCTCGCCAGCGGAACTGCTGCTTCACCGGAACTTCGCGTACGGTCACCTGAATATCAGTAATCTTCACAGCCGCAAACCCTCCAATCCGCGCCATTCTCCCAAAATGCCGGACACGGTTTCAGGGTCAAACTGCGAATGCGCAGACCTCACGAAATGCACACCGCCCGCAGTGCTCCGGCGATGCCCTATGATCGGTCGGCGAGACTGTTCGCATCTCTTCCGCCAGTGATTCAATCTGCCCCCGCAACGCATCGAGTTGGGCGTCGTTCCGCGTGATCTCGTGCCGCACTGCATGCCGCAGGTAATGGAGCACGCCTCGCCGCACCCGCAATCCCGTCGCGGCCTCCCGATCCCGCAGCGCCAGCAGATAGATCGGAATCTGCAAACTCGCATTCCGTATCTCTTCGGACGGAAGGTCCCGGTGCGTCTTGAAATCGACGACCTCAACCGTCCCGTCAGGAAGCTCCTGCACCCGATCGATGAACCCGACCACCTCACATCCATGCATCCGCAATGCGAATGGTTCTTCAGACAGCAGCACCCGCGCCGAAGCATCCACCGACTGTTCAAACCCGTCTTTCGGGTCAATCCGGTGCACCCCATCAGACCCGGCACCGGATGCCTTCGGAGCGACCGGCCAAATAGCATCCAGATCGAGCCCCTCGCCTCGACTTGCCGCCTCACCATGCTTCTGGATCGCTGCGTGCACGGCCGTTCCGTAATCCCCCGCCGAGTTCACCGGGTACCGCGGCAACCCAACGACCTTGTCCAGGTAGTAGCGGTGCGGACACGTCTGAAATGCATCCAGACTCGAGAACGACAGTCGCAACCGACCACCATCCTCAACCGCGTCGGAAACCTCGGCCAACGCCGCCTCGGTCTGTGCGATTCCGGCCAGATCCCGTTCCAGCATCCCGATCCGCACTCCGGCCAAATCCATCGCCGTCGCGACATCGCCGGGATTGCCACCGGCTTCTTCCCACGCCGCCTCCAGCGCCAGCCGGACACCGCGCGCCGGAACCTCCCCGGTCGCCAGATCACCAGCAATCGAGTTGACCAGACGCAGATTGCCGCGAACGAACGACTCCAGCGCAATGCGTCCAACCGGAGCAACCGCCTCCGGAGCCACAACGTGATCCGCCAGTTGCGCCACCGCGGCAAACATCTCATGGAGTTCGGTTGGCCTTGTGCGCTTGAGATCGTCAGCCGACCATGTCAGCACCAGATCATCCTGCGCCCTCGTGGCCGCGACATAGGCAATGCGTCGCGTATCCCGGGCGAGGAAATCCTTCTTCCACGTCGAGTCAGCCCGGTCATACGCCGCTTTGGTTGGAAATTCATCCCGGTCCGGTCGAGGCGACCAACTCCGCGCCAATGCATCCGGGAAGATCGGCTCACGATAGGCATTGATGCCGAAATCGGCCTGGCTCGCGGCCGCGATGTACACCACCGGCCACTCCAGCCCCTTCGCCCCGTGTACCGTCATGATTTTGACGGTGTCCGCATCGCCCAGATCTGCCTTCGAGAGTCCGGCGGTGTCGTCGCCACTGTCCTGCTTCAGATCCAGGTAAACGACCAATTCCGCCACGGTCGGATCTGCCACATCCCCCGCCTCGAAGTCTTCGACCAGCCGCAGGAACCGGTTGATCGTGTCCCGCTCAACATCATCCAGCGTCGAAAACAGCGCCCGCTGGATGTCGTCGACCGTCGCGTGCAATGTCTGCGTCCGACTCCGCTGGGCAATCCCCCGGATCACCGACACGCAATCCCGGACCTGCTCTGCCAGCGGATTGCCGATATCCTCCGCAAACCGCTCGGCCGCGACAAACAGCGACTCCGTCCGCGCGTCCCGCAGCCGTCCAACCTCAAACAGCGCCGCATCGTCGACACCCCACCGATCCGAGCCCAGCAGATGCGCCAGCGAGGGATCGTCCGTCGCATCGACCAGCACCCGCAGCATCGAGATCATCAGCCGCGTCACATCGCTCTCGAACAGCGATGCTCCGCCGACCGCTTCAATCGGAATGCCACGCTCTGCCAGCATCCGCGCATACCGCTTCTTCTGCGCGTTCTTGCGCACCAGAATCACCATCTTTGACCAAGCCGTCCCGCTCTCATTGCGGAACTGCAGATCGTTGGCCAACCATGCGATCTCGTCGGTGATCGTCGCCGCCTCGACAATCACCGGTCGTGTGCCAACCACCTTGCCATCCGGAGTGACCAGCACCGTCCCGTTCGCATCCGGAGCGTCATCCCATAGCGCGTTGGCCAGATCCAGAATTGGTTGCGTCGACCGATAGTTGGTACCCAGCGTGATCGTGGTCGTTGTTGGAAAGTCGGTATCGGCAAAGCGATCAAGGTTGTCTGGGGCCGCACCCCGAAAGCCGTAGATCGCCTGGTAGGGATCGCCAACGACCCGCACATTCTGATCAACCGCACTGCCCAAATACCGCACCATCACGCGCTGGGCGTAGTTCGTGTCCTGATACTCATCGACCATGATGTATCGGTAGCGCTGCCCGTAGGTTGCGCGCACCTCCGGCTCGGCAAGCACTTCGCACGCCAAACGGATCTGATCGGCGAAATCAATCGCCCCGGCCGCCGCCTTGCTCCGCTCGTACTGCTCGAGCATAGCAACCCGATCCAGCGCATCGAGCATTGACTCCTCATCCTGCTCAAGAGCCCAGTCGTGGTACTCGTCAATCTCACGGTCTTCATCCGCCAACCGACTCGAGATGTTCAGCACCGTGCTGATCACCGACGAGCTGCCGTACACCCCGCTCCGCATCCAGGTCAGATCCAGCGATCTGAACGTCACCTGCTCAATCGAGCGCCAGAGCAGGATCGTTCCCTCGCCTGGCGTCAGCACTCGTGGCTGGGGTGGCAGATTCAACAGGTGCGCATGCTCGATCACAATCCGGCCGCCAAATGCGTTGTACGTGTCGACATCGATTTCGGCGTTCGCATCGAGTTCGCGGATCGCCACCTGCATCTTCTGCCGGAGTTCTTCCGCGGCCGCATCCGTGAATGTCAGCGCCAGAATCTGGTTCGGCTGCACACCGGCACGCACCAGCGACACCGCGCTGTCGACCAAGGTTGTCGATTTGCCCGATCCCGCCCCGGCGATGATCCGCAACGGACCCTGTCGAAAATCAATCGCCGCCTGTTGTTCGGGATTGGGTCTGCGCTCCTCAACCATTACCCTGCCTCCGATCCAGCCGGACACATCCATCGGAATCGGCAGAATGTGCACGCGTCACCCGGATTGGGATGGAAGTCGTTGGCGAGGATCCCGTTGAGCAGCGCACCGACCACCTCGCCGAGGGGCGCTCCTGGTCCGGTCTCGAACCCGGTGCTCCGATGCTGCTTCCCAGGCACAAATGCCTCACCGACCTTGAAGCCCTTGTCTTCTTTCTGCTTTAGCGCCACATACGCAGCGGTCGGAACAGGACGGGATGGTTCAGAGTTCGCCAGCGCACGGCAGTACAGAAACAACTGCAACGACTCCGCCGGCTTGTACTGATCGGGATTGCCCGTCTTGAAATCGACGATCTCTCGATTACCCTGCTTGTCCTCGACAATCAGATCGATGAAGCCGGTCAGCCGGTGCTTGTTGTGCGTGTCCGAAATCCGCTGCTCTATGCCGATCGGCCGCCGCCCAAGCCCGTTCGCCGCTTCCCATGCGTAGTACCGGCTGATCATCGCCGAAGCCCGCAGCCGCAACTGCCGACTCAACTCCCGGAACTCAAACTCGCCCGGATTCCAGTGCTCCTCCAGCGCCGCCTCGATCGCATCCGGCCCCGGCACAGTGCCGGTCTCCTGCCATTGACCGTTCAGATCCTGCAGTGCGTGGTGTACCCCATTGCCGAGGGCCAGCGCCGTGCCGCTCTCATCCTTGCTCAGGCCCAGAATCTTCTGATACATGTACTTGCGCGGACATTCCTGATAGGTCTCCAGGCTCGAAAACGAGAACCGCAGCGCATCATCCGCCACGTGCGCGCTTGGCAAATCGGCCCGGCGGATGGGCGACATGCCAGGCACGGCTCCCGCTCCTGTCCACTGCCGGACGAGCAGAGCCGCGAGATGTTCACCAGCGTCCGAATCGCCCGTCGAAACGCGAGCCGCCGCCTGCTGATCCCGGCGCAGCAACCTGCGGAGCGCGGGCATGGTCTGCGGCCTGTCCACTCCCATTGCCAGCGCAGGCACATTGGACAGGCCAAGTTCGGCGATGAACGGCGACGGCCCCAGTTCGGTACCCGCCTCCGACACCCGCCAGGTCAGGTGCAACGCGTCTCGTGCCCGGGTCGCGGCTACATACGCCAGTCGCCGCTCCTCCCGCAGGTATCTCGCCTTGGCCTCCGCCTCCGCCACTGCCGGATCCGCAATATCGGCCGCCCGGATCAGATCGATCAGATCCAGTTCCCGATCCTTCCGCAGCCGCGCCGGGAAGAGCCCGTCTGAAAACCCCGCCACAAACACAACCGGCCACTCCAGCCCCTTGGCTGCGTGCACAGTCAACACCCGCACTCCCCCACCGATCGGCTCACGATCGCTCTCCCCATTGGAGGCCAGCAACAGGTCAGCCAGATCGTGTGCCGTCCGACCGGCCACATCGGCCGCCTTCGCCTGCTCGACCATGGCCCGAAATCCGGCCGCATCGCCTGGTTCCGTCTCCGCCGACAGGAAGCCGAGCCAAACCAGAACCCGATACAGCGTCACTGCCAGCGACGCATCGCGGAGATTCCGAAGATCCTGCGCAACATCAACGAGGTCGTCCGCCGCCGTCCGCAACGAAGCATCGGAGATCTGCTCAGACCTCGCTCCGCCCTGAACCAGGATGTCCCGTGCACCACCATCCAGGCTTCGCTCCAGACCAGCAAGCGCGATCGGATCGATACTTCTGAACGCAGCCACGCGCACCACATCGTTCCAGCGAATCTGCCCGGTCGCGATGCGAAACGCCGCCACCGAGGCTAGCCGCAGCCGCTCAAATGCCGTGGAGCCCGTCGAAACCGCATGCGGAATGCCCAGATCGCGCAGTGCCGAGATCACCTCGCCCGCATCACTGGTCACACTGCGGAACAACACCGCAATCTGATGCAGCGGCACCGGATGTTCCGCTCGGGTGATGAGTCGGACGATCTCGTCGCAAATCACCTGAGCCTCGGTCGCGCCCGTCGCACACCGGGTCACCGTCACGTGACCAACCGCCTGCACCCGGGTCGGTGCGAGCTGCAACGAATCGGCCGCGATCTCCCTGGCGAGACAATTGGCGGCCTCCAATATGACCGGCGCTGATCGGTAGTTCTCTGCCAGTGCCACCGTGTGTGTTTCCGGAAACACCTTCTCGAAATCAGTCAGATATTCTGAACGCCCACCCCGGAACGCATAAATCGCCTGATTGCCGTCTCCCACAACGCAGACATTGTCACCCGCCGGGACCAGCAACCTGATCAATTCAAACTGTGCCCGATTCGTATCCTGAAACTCGTCCACCAGCAGATGATCGAAACGCGCCCGGGTCGCCTCCCGCAGCGCGGGATCGTCCGCCAGGCCCCGCACCACCCGCGTGGTCAGCCAGCCGAAATCCGCGTAACCCTCGGCGTCCAGAATCGCCAGATACGCCTCGTATGCCCGAATCAGATCGGATAGTTTCGGCGTCAGTTTTCCGTGGGCATTTGCCGATGTCAGAATGTCCCCTGGCGTCTTCAGATCATCCTGAGCCCGGTCCACAAAGGTCCCCAGGTGCCCGGCCAATGTCGTGGTACCCCAGTGGCCACGGTAAAACTGCCGCTCCGTCACCGGGATCGATTCGGCCGCCTGCACGAGCACCGCGAACCGCTGCCCATCGCTCAACAAGTTCGGTGGCGGCGAGTTGTGACTCCAGTCGATCACCAGCCGCCGGCAGAACGCGTGAAATGTCGAGATCGGCAGCCGCCCGCTGCTTGACCCGATCTGCTCCAGAATCCGGCCCCGCATCTCGTTCGCCGCTTTGGTCGAGAAGGTCAGCGTCAGAATGCGCGCCGGATCAATCCCCTGCTCTACCAGCCAGGCAAAGCG
>JAPXRQ010000049.1:0-16735 GCA_033813515.1 Thermomicrobiales bacterium | reverse complement strand
GTTTGGTGATCCCGTCAGGTGTCCAAAAATGAGCGTTCCGGAGCGGCTGCGATCGATCGGGCCGCCCCAGCGATGGGTGATCGGCGCATCGGCCAGGTTCGGGTAGAACTTGCGCAGGCCCTGTTCAACCTCGGCTGCCTTGGCCGGATTGCCATCGAACGCCGTGGTCAATCGACCCATGTAGGCAAGTGAGCCGCTGCCACGCCCAAACGAGATGCGGTTGTCGTGCGTGACGTGCGAATAGTGGACCATGATTCGGCAGTCCGCGATCGATTCGCCGCCGATCCAGCCCGCTTCCGAAAGTCGGTCCGGGATTGGCGCGGTTGCCACGATGTCGGACGACACGACGATCATATGCCGCCGCAGTTCCGGGATGGCCGCCGTCCACGCATTCGTTGCCAGCACCACCTTGGATGCGATAACCGTGCCCTGCGGAGTGCGAAGAACGACCGGGTCGCCCTCCTGGATGCGGAGGACTGGCGTGCTTTCGAAGATCTGCACACCCTTCTCGATCGCCACCTTGCGCATGCCCCGGGCGAGAAGGGCCGGCTGGACCGTTGCCGGGCCATCTTCGTAGTAACCGCCGCAGTAGATTGGCGATCCGCTCCGGCGCTGGATCTCCTCGCGCGTCAGGCGGGTGAAGTGCTTGCCGTATCCGAGCGCTTCTGCCTTGCGCAGGCCCGGTTCCCACGTGTCCATCTGAAAGCCGGAGGTCGCGACCTGCAGGCGGCCGGACCGGCGGAAGTGCGCCTGGATACCGTGCTCGGCGACGAAGGATTCAATCTCACCGATAGCGTTGTAGACCTCTTCGGCCATGAAGTGGCCATCGTCCGTGCCGCAGACGCGTTCGAGGGTCGAAAGCTTGCCCCACCACGTGCCGACCATGCCGCCATTGCGTCCGGAGGCTCCCGAACCGCAGATATCGGCCTCCAGCAACGTCACTGAGCGCGACGGCTCGAGCGCCTTGATTCGCAGCGCAGTCCACAGGCCGGTGTATCCGCCACCAACAATGCAGATATCGGTGGTAAGCGTGCCGACCAGTGGATCGACCGTGCGGGCATTTGGCTCAACGGCATCAACCTCGTCCAGCCAAAGCGCCTGACGATGGGGGCGGAGGACGGGCTGCAGGTGAACCATGACGTTACTGGGCCGAGGGCGACGCGCCCGGTGATGCTTCGGGAGAGGCCTGCGGAGACGCTTCCGGACTGGCATTGCCGTCCGGAAGCTCGACCACCGGCGGAACCACTCCACCAACGATTGCCGTGATATCCGCGTCGTAGATTTCGCTGGCGCCACGGTCCGCGATCAGGAGTTGCGTCCCATCGAGGATCGCCATGCCGGCTGGCAGCTCAAGTTGGTTCGTGCCAGCGGTGTGGATTGTATCGACGACATTGCCGGTCAGGTCGTAAACCAGGACCGACGCCGTGCTTGAGTCCGAGTAGTAGATGTGCCCGGCGGCATCGGCAGTCAGGTACGGCTCATAGAACTGGGCGCCCTGCCAGGTCGAGACAGCCCACTGCGTGATCGGTGTGCCGTTGATATCGAAGATGCTGATGCGTCCGTTGTGGGAGTCGGCAACGTAGACATTGCCATCCGAACCGACCGTGATACCAACCGGCTCCAGCAGCTGGCCGGCAGCGGTGCCTGTTCCACCGAAGGCCCGCTTGAACGAACCGTCCAGTCCGAAGACCTGCACGCGCTCGTTGCCGGTGTCGGTCACATAGACCTCGTTGTTGTAGATCACGAGATCGCGCGGCCCGTAGAACATGCCCGGATTCAGTGTCGGATCAGTCGAGTCCGCATTGTCACCGAACTCGCCGAACGTGCGAACGATCTGACCATCGGCATCGATGACGATGATTCGGTGGCTCCAGGTATCGGCGACATACACGAGACCGTCTGGTCCAACGGTGATGCCAGATGCGCCGAAACCACTTTCGGTCACTTCCAGCTGGACACCATCATCACCATCGCCCCAGATCGTGATCAGCGCACCACTGTCATCGAAGACCTGGATGCGGCCGTTGTGCGTATCGAGCACGTAGATGCGCGAACCATCCTGCGAGACCGCAACACCGCGCGGCTCATTGAACTGACCCGGATTCGAACCCTGGCCAGCCCGGTCATAGAGTCCGTAGGTTGGCCGTTCGCCTGTCATCTGGGCGGTCACTGGCGCCGAGTAGCCGAATGTCACGGTGGATGGCGCAGGGGCGGTCACCCCCTCGCGATAGAGCAGGAAGCGGAAGCCGGTATCCCAGTTGGACGGCAGGAAGATGTACTTGAGGACGGTGCCCATGGATGGGTCGAGCAGGTTCGGCGCCACGTTCGCCGTCACATTGATCAGTTTCGGGGTGTAACCGGCCTCAGACATCCCGGTCAGATCCGGTGCAATCACCATCTGCGCATCGAGGCTCGGGGCTGCGCCCGGAGCGGTCAGGGTCAGATTCGGGAAGTCGCGGAAGTACCAGCGGAACGGCCACTGAACGGTTCGGTCCAGCGCGATTGTCATTTCCTTGCCGCCGGTTGGATTGGCGGGCGATCGCTCGGCGCCGTTGACGTCGCGGGAGAGATTGGCCGTGCGCCGGGTGATTTCGCGCAGGTCGGTCACCGAAGTGTTCTGCCCGAGGAGTTCCTTGCCAGAGGTGACATCGTAGAAGTTCAGATTGATGCCAGAGCGGATGATGAAGAGGCCGAGAACAATCGCGACGCCCGTGAACATCGCGGCCCGAACCGAACCCCAGCCCAGCACGCCAGCCTGCTGCTCACTGATCGAATAGGTCAATACGACCAGCGGAGCGAGGGCCAGTATCGTCGCGGCCAGCACCTGAACGATCGCATCGTTGCGGTTGATCGCGCTGTCGACCCGGCCGATCAGGATCAGGACGGCGATCAGGGTGATGATCAGCCCGGCGGTCAATCCAACCAGCCAGGCCAGGCGATTGCTGCGATTGGCAGTGCCGAAGAGCTTCTCGAGCGTATCGCCCAGACCGAATCCGCCGAGGAGCAGAAGCGGGAACGCAATCAACACCGTTTGCTCGGGTTGCCGACCGGAGGTGAAGCTGAAGAGGATAAGACTGGCCAGGAACCAGACTGCCGGAAAGGACCAATCGAAGATCCGACCCTCCTCGGCGTTGGCAGCGGAGAAGGCGACCTTGATCGCGAAGACGACCGCCACGATTTCGTAGACAAGCAATGCGAGGATGAAGAACTGCGTCGAAATGCTGCCAGGATCGCTGGTCAGCATGCGGCCCCAGTCGGCGAAGAGGCTGCCCAGGCCGGAGATGGCTCCCGGGCTGCTGAAGAACCGGGTGAAGAGGATGCCACCGGCGATGATAAAGGTCACCAGCGCGGTCAGCATCAGTTGTTGCGACGATCGCAGCCGCTCCATCGCCGAGCGAACCATGGCTCCGCGGTCGAGGCTGACAAACGGCGAAACAGCCAGGGTGATCAGCATCGTGATGAGCAACGTGATTGCGGTCGGTCCGGATCCGAGCAGCGCCGCAAACGATCCGCCGAGGATGAACGCCCGGCCGATGCCGATGGTCCGATCCTGCTGTGAGAAGCGGAAAATCGTGATCAGGAGCAAGGTGCCAAAGAAGAGTCCGATGATCTCGTCGTTGACCGTTCGGCTGGCCAGCATCAGGGTCGGCGAAACCGCGACCAGCATGCCTGCCGCCAGCGCGCGCCACTCGCCCATGATGTCGCGAATCGACCAGATCAGCACGATCAGACCGATCCCGAGGATGGCGCTGGGGATACGAACGGTGGTGTCGGTATCGCCAAAAAGGAAGAACGCGCACGATCGGAGCAGGAGTCCGGTCGGTGCGGTCTTGTCAATCGAGCTGTGGACACCCTCGGTGCCGCCATAGACCAGCGACCACGCCTCCCACGCCTTGACCGATTCGATCGGCGACAGTGTGGCCAGGCCCAACTGGAAGAGGCGCAACACCGACCCAATCAGAAAGACGACAATCCACGAGAGTGTCATCCAACTGACCCGGGTCAGATCGATCGTGCGACTCAGCCCGGTGTTGGAAGGCTGATCAATCAATTCCTCGGCTACTGCATCTGCCATAGCGAACGCGGCACTCCTTGTCGCGGACTAGTAGCGGATCTCCGCCCAAAGTGGAAGCAAATCGTTGCGAACGTAGATCTGGTACGAGAAGTACCCCAGTTCATCGTTCAGGTCGCGGTACACAATCATGCGGAACATTTCCTGCTGTCCGTCGGCACTAAACAGAACTGCGGTGCTTTCGGCCATGGATTTGAGGATGTCGAACGGCCCGTGCGGCTGATCTGCGCTCAACCAGGCGGATCGACCAGGGCGCAATTCGGGAGCGAGCGCGAAGAAGCGATAGGTCTCTTCCGGGAAGTGCCAGCGGAAGGGGTGCTCGACCCCGGTGTAGTTGGCCAGCACTGCCGCATTCTCTTGCGAGTTGCCGGACGAGGAGACGATGAAGATCACCGCCGCATCTGTATCCTCAGGCAGGGTCGTACCGCCGAATGAGTTGGCCTGCTCGTTGTGCCGCAGATACCACCAGTACGGCCACGCCAGCGAGTTGGTGTCAAACAGCACCTCACCGTCGCCTTCAGCTGCCAATGTGCGGCTGATCTGGTTCGCTTCCTCGACCCCGATCTTCACATCGGGCGCTGTCTGCGTGTACACCATCATCTCGACCGGGACATCGGGGTTCGCGTAGGCGAGCCGCCAACCGACCCGAATCTCGAGCAGACCAAGCACCATGATCGCCGCGGTCAGGCCAACAATCGCCGTTGTCCGCCATCCCCGCTTCAACAACCCGTAGGCGAGGAAGGCGATGAAGACGAGTGGTGGAATGATCAGCACCCACCACATGTTCAGATCGGAATCATTCACCTGGCGGCAGCCGTTGCGTGCATTGGCTGTCGGCGCGCAGGCGGCATTGAAGTTGCCGTAGGTTAGGCGGGCTGAGATCAGGAACCAGCCGATGACCGCCGCCACCATGCCGCCGAACAACGCCATGTCGGTCCAGCCAAGTTCGCGCGCATTGAAACTCTCGACGCCGCGTTCAATTAACCGTCCGACCACGATTCCGGCCAGGATGGTGCCCGGCAGCGCGATGTGGACGATCAGCCAGGGCATCTTCTCGCCGGCCCAGGAAAGGACCGCGAAGATACCGAAGAACCAGACAGTCAGCATCATCCGGAACTGGAAGTTCGGGCCGGCCGGCTTGCCCCAGAAGAGCGTCCGGAATCCACGCCAGCAGGTCAGCAGGGCAATGCCTGCGCCAATGGTGATTGGCAGGAACTCGTACTGCGGCAGCATGACCAGGAAGTAGAACCACGGCTGCTCACCGCGCTGGACGTCGTGTTGCCCCAACCAGTAGAGGTAGGTGCCATCGGTCGCGATCGTCGAAGTCGCCAGACCGTGCCAGTTGGTAAAGATCGAGGTGAAGAGGAAGACGAAGACGCCGACAAACGCTGCCACTGCCAGGAACAGACCCCGGTAGTCACCGGTAATCGCCCGCACGCCATGCGCCACCGAGTTCTCCGGTGCGGTGTCCATCCAGCCTTCTTCATCGGCGGTGGTTTTCTTCCGCGACCGCAGGAGATAGACCAGGCCGACCACGAACGCCACTCCGACCAGCACCAGACCGACAATCAGCCAGTTGGTCAGCAGATCCTTGTAATAGGCGTTCTGATTGGCCCGCGTCGGTGGGAGCGATTCGGCCCCCCGTCGGTCCCACGGAATCGCGAGGAAGCGATCGACATACGTATGCGGCATGAAGAGGACGATCGCCGCCAGGGCCATGGCCGCGAAGAAATGCAACGCGATGATCGAGATGACCAGATCGCGCGATTCCGGATACCACGCCCGCAGGCGCTCGATCAGCAGTGCGGCATACAGGAAACCGCCAAAGATGACGATATTGGCGACGATGATCTCGTGATTGGCCAGCATCGCGGCGGTTGTCGCCCCGAGGGTGATCAGCCATTTGCGGTCCGGTGTGTCCAGATAGCGCACAAAGCAGATGAACATCAGGAAGACACCGAACACGGTATACACGTCGTGGCGGATGTAGCGGCTCTGATAGAGGATGGTTGGCGAAATCAGGAGCAGGAAGCCGGTTGCCAGGGCTCCCCAGCGTCCCAGGAACTGCGGCTTGCGCAACAGCCACGGTAGCGAGACGATCAGCACCCCGAAGAAGGCCGGCGCGTACCGGCTGGTCGCATCGCTGTCGCCGAAGATCAGATAAACGAAGGCATTAAGAAAGAAGAGCAGCGGTCCGTGCATGAGCGGATCGTGGGTGTACGTGCCGCCTTCGGCCCACACCCAGGAATAGTAGGCATGCAGACTCTCATCATGGTGCAGGGCCTTATGGCCAAGATCCCAGAATCGGGTCAGGCAGGCCAGCAGAATGACGCCGCCCCAGAGCAGGTGCTCCACGGTCAGCGAGGCAAGCAGTGGTTTGGAAGCGGCTTTGGTGCTGGACCAGCTGACTGGTTCCGGATGGGGAAATGCCCCTTCGGCACCCAATCTTTGGCTATCGACGGCCAAACTCATCTCTCCGGTGCTGAAACGAAACCCGCCACAGAGCCAGCGAATGCGCGGGCATACGAAACAAGCGTGCGGAGTGTCCGTACAAGTATAGAACGCTTCGCGCAACAGCCCGGTTCTGTTTCCATACTTTTGTCCTGATCACGTTCGGAGTGTTCCCGTCGGGACCAGTGCATTCCTGCCGCAGGCGTGCGTTGGTCGGATTGCACAAACACCGATCGGTGCTTTTCGCACATTGCACGTACCGTTAGGCAATTCGCCCGGATAACCTCTCCCTACTACACAAAAACGCTGGTCAATCCGGGCCAGTGCACACACGGAGGGATTGGGGCTCTTGGAGATCAACTCGGGCGATACCGCATGGGTATTAACCTCAGCAGCGCTGGTGGTGCTGATGACCCCAGCGTTGGGGTTCTTCTATGGCGGTCTGGTTCGCCGCAAGAATGTACTGTCCACCATCATGCACAGTTTCTTCATTCTGTGCCTGATCAGCATTGTCTGGACGCTGTGGGGGTTCTCGTTCGCGTTTGGCGAAGGGAGCAAATGGTTCGGCGACTTCTCGTTCATTGGATTGAAGGGCATCACCGGAGATCCACTGCCGAACGCTCCGACCATCCCCGGTCCGGCTTTCGTCATCTTCCAGGGCGCATTCGCGATCATCACGCCGGCACTCATCACTGGTGCCTTCGCGGAACGCAAGCGATTCAAGGCGTTCGTCGTCTTTTCGCTGCTCTGGTCGACCCTGATCTACGCGCCGTTGGCCCACTGGGTCTGGGCGCCGACTGGCTGGATCTTTGATCTGGGTGCGCTCGATTTCGCTGGTGGCACGGTCGTCCACATCTCGTCGGGTGTCTCGGCGCTGGTTGCGGCCCTGGTCATCGGCAAGCGGGTCGGATTCGGTAAGGACGATATGGAGCCGCACGACTTGACGATGACCGTCCTCGGTGCCGGTCTGCTCTGGTTCGGCTGGTTCGGGTTCAATGCCGGTTCCGCCCTCGGCGCCAATGGCCTGGCTGCGATGGCCTTCCTGGTCACCAATATCGCCGCCGCCATGGGTGCCCTCACCTGGATGACCGTTTCCTGGCTGGTCCACGGTCGTCCCAGTGTGCTTGGCGCTGCTGCTGGCGCCGTTGCTGGCCTGGTCGCGATCACTCCGGCTGCGGGCTATGTCAGCCCGTCGTCTGCCATTGCGATCGGCTTCGGGGGCGGACTCTTCTGCTTCTTCGCTCTCGAGACGCTCAAGGGCCGACTCAAGATCGACGACGCGCTCGATGTCTTCGCCGTGCACGGTATCGGCGGCATCTGGGGCGCGCTCTCGATCGGGCTCTTCGCCGATTTCAGTGTCAATGGCGTCGGCGCCGATGGACTCTTCTTCGGCGGCGGACTCGATTTGCTGGGCAAGCAGATCACCGCGGTCGCGGCCGCAGCCGCCTTCGCCGCGGTTGGCTCGTTCATCCTCCTCAAGGTTGTTGATCTCGTCGTTGGTCTCCGGGTTCCGGAGGAAGAAGAGGTACTGGGCCTCGATCCGTCCCAGCATGGTGAGTTGGCCTACCAGCTTTAGGCACATCGGGAGGATAGCCCGGGAGGTATCGACATGATTCTCGTTGCGTTCATTCTTTTTGCCGCGCTAATCGTCGCCTGGCTGGCATCGCCGGGAGAGGTCAAGGAAACGATCCAGGCGTACGCGCCGGAGCCGATGGCCTCCCCGGCCGACTAATCAGCGCCCACATCCACGTCAAGAACGGCCCAGGAGCAATCCCGGGCCGTTCCCCATTTGAAACCCCCACGCGACAACCACGGTGATAAACGTAGGGCCGGTCCCCCGTGGCCGGCCGAACTTCGTCGGCAACCGCGCCGCCGTTCACCACCGACGGTCGGCACGGTGACTTCCAACGGCAACCGGTCCGTCGAGGGCAGCGGAGGCCCACGGGGGAGCCTCCCGACGTCTTATTCGCAAAGAATCCGGTCGAACGTAGGGCCGATCCCCCGTGGTCGGCCGCCGGTTGCCGACAGGCCTGGTGTCATGCACCACCAACGGTCGGCACGGTGACATCCAACGGCAACAGGTCTGTCGAGACCAGCGGAGGCCCACGGGGGAGCCTCCCTACGATTGATGGTCCCGTTCAACCATCGCTCCGCCACGCCAGGGATAGTCACCGTCTTGCTCACACAATCCTGCGCGCTCCGGGTTCACATAAACATACCGGGCGATCATGTCGAAGTCCTCAACCTGGCGGATCCCATGGTCGTGGAAGCTCTCCTGCCAAAGCGGACCCGTCAACCCGAAATTCCAGGATTGCTTTGTTGTGAATGACTTGAACGCGGCGAGCATTTTGATCAGATCCTGATCGCCTGTTTCGCAGATCATGTGCAGGTGGTCAGGCATAAGGCACCACAGGTGCACGGTTACTCCATATCGCTCGCCATACCATCTGATTTGCTCGACAAGCATGGAGCCCACGTCTGATCGCGTCAGAACAGGGTTTCTATCTCGTGCCACCATGGTCACTTGCCACGCAAGGCCAGCGACCGAATACGCCTCAAGTGAAAGCCGAATGTGTTTTCGTTTTGGTAGGTTCGTCATGGTTCGGAATTGGTAGCCGGGGCGCCTTATTCGTAGGGCCGATCCCCCCGTGGTCGGCCGCCGGTTACCGACATGCCTGGTGTCATGCACCACGACCTGTCAGTACCGTGACTGCAAACGGCAACCGGTCTGTCGAGACCAGCGGAGGCCCTCGGGGGAGCCTCCCTACAGTCCGGATCGGGGTTAGGGGACAAGGTCCAGTGCCAGCATGGCGGCGTTGACGATCTCGTCGGCGTCGATACCGGTCTGCCGATACAGATCCGCCCGCGTTCCGGATTGGCCGAACTCGTCGACACCCAACGGCACGACCGGCACACCCCATGCCGATCCCAGGAACGCCAGCGAATGCGACGCGCCGTCCTGCACCGTCACAATCGGCGCCCGCCGCTCGTTCGCCGGAATCAGCCGCTCCAGATGGCCCATCGACGATCGTGCATGCACATCGGCCAGACTGCGCCGTCGCGATGAGCGCAGATCGCTGAACAGCCGCTCGGCACTCGTCACGACCAGCACATTGGCCGCCACGCCCTCGGCATGAAGCCGCTTCGCCGCTGCCACTGCCTCCGGCGCCATGATTCCGCCGACCGCGATCTGGACAACATCGCGCTCTGCAAGATCGGGCGCATCCACGGTCCAGTCGATCAGCCGATAACCGCCGGCCAGGACATCCGCCCGCAACTGCTCCTCGGAGATCCGCTCCCGGACGGCCGTCGCCAGTCCTGCATCGATCGCCTTGGTCGAAAGCCGCAGGTAGGTCGACGATCCATTGACGCGATCTGAGCAGCGCGCGATCGCATCCAGCAGCAGCCACTCGACTTCGTAGGCGAATGCCGGCTCGTAGAACCGCACACCAGGCAATTCGATGCCCAGCGACGGTGTGACCGTACTCTGGTGCGCGCCACCTTCGGGACTGAGCGAGACGCCGGCCGGAGTGCCTGCAAAAATCACCTTCGCCCCAACGTAGAGCGCATAGATCAGAGCATCCAGTCCGCGACAGACAAACGGATCGTAGACGGTCCCGATCGGAACAAGGTGCTGTCCGGTCATCTCCTGCGCCAGCCCAAACTGACTCAGCGCCATGAACAGATTCATCTCCGAGATGCCGAGTTCAATGTGCTGACCGGATGGGTTCGGCTGCCACTTGAGCATGCGCTGGGCCGAATCGTCGAAATCGCGCGCGGCTTCAGGCGCAAACACGCCGACCTTGTTGATCCAGCCGGAGAGGTGGGTCGAGGTCGCAACATCGGGCGACATGGTCACGATCCGGTTCGCCGCGTCCGGGAAGTCGGCCAGCCTGGTCAGGACCCGGCCGAGGGCTTCCTGTGTTGACGTAACGTTGGGATTGCGCGTGTCCAATCGGTCCGGCAATTGAGGAAGACTGATCGCCGGCGCGGCAGGTGTAGCACCCAGCCGTTCTGCCGACGCATGGATGAGCGCAGCCTCAGGCGTACCGGCCGCGAAGACCTCCCATGGGTTGTCGGCGCTGATCCCCATCGCTTCGCGGACCCCGTCGATCTGCTCCTGGGTCAACAACTGCGAGTGGTTGAGCGGATCACCGGCCAGCGGCAGGCCAAAGCCCTTGATGGTGTACGCGAAGATGACAGCCGGCGCATCCTCAACCGCATCGGCCGCTTCGAGGACGTCGATCAGTGCCGGGAGGTCGTGCCCGCCCAGATTGCTGACCACCGCCTGCAGGTCCTCATCGGAAATCGGCGCGATGGTCTCGATCAGATCTCGGCGATAGGCCGGATCGACAACATCGGTCAGGCGCGTGCGGAGGTCGGCCCCGTTCCGTATGCGGATCAGTGCCTGATATTCCTCATTGGACATCTCGTCGATGCGGCGGCGGAGGGCATCGTTCGGAGAGCGATCCATCGCCTCCTGCAGGCGTGATCCGTACTTCGCCTCGAACACGCGCCAGCCGGCTCCGGCAAACAGCGCCTTGAGATGGGCAGCACGTACGCCAGGAATCACCCGGTCCAGCGACTGCCGGTTGAGGTCGATGATCCAGATGACATTGGAAAGACCGCGCAGTGCTTCCTCGGCCACCGCTTCCCAGATGTTGCCCTCGTCCAGTTCGGCATCACCGATCAGGGCCAGGAACCGGTTGGACGTCACCTCGCCGAAGTGCAAATTGGCGTAGGTGTGGGTCAGGGCGGCAAACGAGGGAGCCACCGCGCCGAGACCGACGGAACCGGTGGAGAAGTCGACCGGATCCGGGTCCTTCGTCCGGCTTGGATACGCCTGGAGGCCCTTGAACTCGCGCAGTGTGGTCAGGTAGGACTCGTCGAGGCGGCCAAGCAGGTAGTTCGCCGCGTGGTAGATCGGGGACGCGTGCGGCTTGATTGATACCCGGTCGCCCTGCTGCAAGAAGTGGAAGTACAGCGCGGTCATGATCGTCGAGACGGAGGCTGATGATGCCTGGTGTCCGCCGACCTTGGCCTTTTCGGTGCTCGGCCGCACATTATTGGCGTAGTGGATCATCATGGTCGAGATCCACAACATCCGCTGCTCGATCGATCGCAGGGTTGCGTAATCGACCGCCGAAGTTGCGGATGGAGTTGGATCGGTTTTGACGGTTCGTTTGCGACGCGGTTGGTCAGTCATGGCGGCTTGCCTTTCGTTATCGCGTCATCGTACCGAAATCAGGCCTGCGGAGTGGCGTTGCTGTCCGGCCGGGCGATGGTCTGGTCAATCTTCCAGTCGCTATTGACCTGCACAAAGATCAGTTCGTTAATGTATGTCTCATCAGCATTCGCGGTCGTTATCGTGATCCCGATCCGCGCACCGTTGTAGGCCATCGGATTCTCGACCGAGATCAGCGCGATCCGATCCTGCACTGCGGCCTCCATTGGTGTTCGTGAGGAGGCCGCGATCAGATGTCCAAGTTCGTCGCGACCAGCATCACCATCGAACCGTTCCTGAAGCCACCGATCGCTATACACAGCCAGCGCCGAAAGGGGTTGATTGGCGTTTGTGCAGGCCAGTGATGCAAGCACAACCTCGGTCACCGCATCCACCGTCTCCTGCGGCACCGCCATTCGGGTCGCCATGAGCGGCGCTGGTTCCTCGGCGGTCACCGCGGTAATCGTCAGGAGTTCATCGGGCGTCAGAGGAGTGAGCGAGCAGCTTACCGGGTCTGGTGTAGCGGGCAATACCTGCGCCCGAGCGACTGGCACAAACGTGATCGCTATCAAAATGGGCAACATGAACAAAAAGCGTCTGCTCATCCGTGAAAACCTGCCTCGCGCGGTCGTGCCGATTGCAGTACCCTACCCGGCGTTGACAAGATAACACCCGATCATTGCGCTAGCAGGGATACCCGAAACCCTTGGTTGACGTCCCCGTTCCACCATCCGCATCAGTTCTGACGGTTCGCGATCTGAGCCGTTCGTTTCGCGGATTGCAGGCGCTTTCCGGATACCACCTCGATTTGCAGGATGGCGAGATTCTCGGGGTAATCGGGCCCAATGGCGCGGGCAAAACCACCCTCTTCAATGTCATCACCGGCTTCATCAAGCCAACCTCGGGCAGCATTGCCTTCCGTGGCAAGGACATTACCGGGCACGGTCCGGATCAGATTTTGCGCACCGGCATCGCGCGCACCTTCCAGAACATCCGCATGTTTTCCAGCATGACCGTGCTCGAGAATGTGCTGACCGCCCAGCAGGTTCGCCGCCCATCCTCGTTTTTCGAAACCATCCTCTCGCTGCCGTCCTTCCTGGGCAACGAACGGAAGATGAAAGAGGCGGCCCTGGATCATCTCGATTCGCTCGGCCTTGCCCGGTACGCCGATCAACCGGCCACTTCGCTCGCGTACGGTCTGCAGCGCAAAGTCGAGATCGCGCGCGCCCTTGCCACCGATCCGGCCGTTTTGCTCCTCGACGAACCGGCCGCTGGCATGAATCACCAGGAAACGGCCGAACTGACCGCATTCATTCGCGAGATCCGGGAACGGCACGAGCTGACGGTCATCGTGATAGAGCACGATATGTCGCTGATCATGCGCCTCTGTGATCGCATCCAGGTGCTGAATTACGGGCGCATCATCGCTGAAGGCACACCAACCGAAATCCGCATCAATCCTGCCGTCATCGAGGCCTACCTGGGCACCGAGGACGATGAAGCGGACGGGGAGCAGGCGTCATGATGCTCGCCGTCCAGAATCTCGTCATCAACTACGGCGCTATCCAGGCAGTCAAGGGCATCTCGTTCGATGTCGCCGAACGCGAACTGGTCGCTTTGATCGGGAGCAATGGCGCCGGCAAATCGACCACCCTGCGCACCATTTCGGGCATCGTCCGGCCCGCTTCCGGCTCACTCACCTACGATGGCAAAGACCTCTCGTCCATGCCGACACACCAGATTGTCTCCAGCGGAATCGTTCAGTCGCCAGAGGGCCGGCAGATCTTCGGTTCCCTGACCGTACGCGAGAACCTGCTCCTCGGGGCAACCTCCCAAAGCGATCGAAGCACCTTCGATGACGATCTCGAGCGCGTCTTCGGGCTCTTCCCGTTGTTGCAGGAACGGATCGGGCAGCGGGCCGGCACCCTCTCGGGCGGTGAACAGCAAATGCTCGCCATCGGTCGCGCGCTCATGGCCCGGCCACGATTGCTGCTCCTGGATGAGCCGTCGCTCGGACTCGCCCCCATCGTCGTCAACCGTATCTTCGCGGTCATTCGCCAACTCAAGGAGCAGGGCGTGACCATCCTTCTCGTCGAACAGAATGCGCGCAAGGCGTTGGCCGTCGCCGATCGGGCCTATGTCCTGGAAACGGGCCTGATCACGCTGAGCGGTCCGGCCAGGGAACTGGCGCGCAATCCCGCGGTCGAACAGGCCTATCTTGGGGGAGGGGTGGCCCTGTGAGCGGAACCGAGTTCAGCCAGCAGTTCATCAATGCCCTCAGTCTGGGAAGCATTTACGCCCTCGTCGCGATTGGTCTGGCCATCATCTTTTCGATTCTCCGCCTGATCAACTTTGCGCACGGCGAAGTGGTCATGCTTGGCGCGTTCTTCACCTGGTACTGGAACAAGATTGGCGTTCCGTTCCTGCTCGCCTGTGTCCTCGGTATCGGTTGCACCGTCCTGGCCGGTGTCCTGATGGAGCGCGTCGCCTACCGTCCAATGCGGAATGCCCCCGAGGTATCGCTCCTGCTGACCTCGCTTGGTGTCTCGATTGCCGTCCGCAACTCGGCCACCATGATCTTCGGCGAACAGGTTCAGAAGTTTCCGACACCAACGCGCATGGAAGACCAGGTCTCGTTCCTGGGCGCTGATATCAAGGTGACCAACCTGATCACAATCGGCCTGGCGCTCTCGTTGCTTGTGCTTCTGACCTGGTTTGTCACCCGCACCCGCATGGGCATCTCGATGCGTGCTGCCGCCGAAAACCCGATGGCCGCCCGCCTGATGGGTATCAACATCAATGTCGTCATCGTGGTCGCCTTCATCATCAGTTCGGCATTGGCGGCGGTTGCCGGCATCCTCTGGGGCGCTCGCGTTGGCCGGATTGAACCGCTGATGGGCTTTGTGCCGGTGCTCAAGGCATTTGTCGCCACGGTCATCGGAGGTTTTGGGTCGATCCCTGGAGCCGTACTCGGCGCGTTCATTCTGGGTTTCGGTGAAATTTTCTTCGTGGCGCTTGTGCCCGACTCGATCTCCGGTTACCGCGATGCCTTCGTCTTTGGAGCGCTGATCCTGATACTGCTTGTTCGTCCGCAGGGCCTCCTTGGCTCAACTGAGCCGGAGAAGATCTAGATGGCACGCAAGGCGGTCTTTCTCGCGGCGCTCGCGGCACTGGTGCTCTTCCTCTTCTATGCCCAGAACAACTTCAACGGCTACCACATGCAGTTGGTCATCCTGATCGCGATCAATACAATCGTCGCCGTCAGCCTGACCATGGCCAATGGCTTCACCGGGGTCTTCTCGCTCGGGCAAGTCGGGTTCATGGCCATCGGCGCATACACCGGCGCCCTGATCAGCCTTCCACCGATCTGGAAGGATCCGATGCTGCTGCCCGATCTGCCCGGCTGGATGGCCACCCTCAACACAGGCGATTGGCCGGATTGGGCTGCACTCCTGTTTGCCTGTCTGGTTGGCGGCGCACTGGCCATGATCATCTCGTGGGGCGTCGGCTATCCGCTCATGCGCCTGTCCGGCAACTATGTCGCCGTTGCCACGATGGGATTTCTGATCATCGTGTACACCGTCCTTGTGAAATGGGACGGCGTCACCTACGGATCACAGGGCCTCAATCCGATCCCGACCTACACCAATGTCTGGTCGGCGTACGGTTGGGCCGTGCTGACGATCTACGTGGCGATGCGTGTCAAGAAGTCCAGTTTTGGCCGATCGATGATCTCGTCCCGCGACAACCTGATCGCGGCCCGTGCGGTCGGCGTCAAGGCGCACAATGCTCGTCTGCTCGCCTTCTGTCTCTGTGCGTTCCTGACCGGAGTCGGCGGATCGCTGCTCGCGCACCAGATCGGCACCGTTGCCCCGAATGCCTACTACTTCACGACCACCTTCAACATCATCATCATGGTGGTGCTCGGTGGACTGGGCAGCGTCTCCGGTGCCGTGGCCGGAGCGATCTTCATGACGCTCGTGCCCGAAGTGCTCCGTGATTACGAGACGAATGTTTCAATCGGGCCGATCCACTACACGGAGGCATTTGGCCTCTCCCAAATTATCCTGGCACTCATCTTCATCCTCGTCATGATCGTGCGGCCGAAGGGGTTGCTTGGCGATCGCGAAATCGACCTGGCCGGTTGGCTGCCGAAACGGGGAGCGGCCTCAACCGGTTCTCGTTAGGCCCGGCGACGGGACATGCGGATGAGTGGGGCAAATCGGAACGTCCGGCAGGGTGTCGGGCAAGTAAGCGATTTGGAAGATCGATTTGGAGGTCTCCATGGTTGAGCGTCAGAATGATTCAGTTAGTGCGTTGATCCAGGATGCATGCGCCCAGCGAACCAGCCGGCGCGACATCCTCAAGCGCGGCGCAGCTCTCGGTGTTGCCAGTTCCATGATTGGCGCGATGATCACCGTCAACGAGTCGACCCGGGTGTTCGCCCAGGATGATCCGATCGTCATCGGTTGCCCATACAACTTGACCGGTGCCCTGCAGTCGATCGATGTACCGGCCAAGGACGGTTCGATGCTGGCCGCCGCGCTTCTCAATGCCAATGGCGGGGTCATGGGCCGGCAGGTCAACCTGGTTGTCGAGAATGGCGAGAGCGATCTGACCACCGTCACGACCATCACCAAGAAGATGGTCGATTCGGATCACGTCGTTGCCTTTGCCGGTCTGACCGACACCGACTATGTCCGCGCTGCCGGTCAGGTTGCGCAGGAGAACAGTCTGCCGTTCGTCAATGTCGGCGCCACAGCTCCGATCCTGGCCCAGATCGGTAACTTCATCTACTTCGTGCCATTTGGTGACAACGTCCAGGCTGCAGTCGCTGCCGAGTTCTGCAACGAGCAGGGCTGGAAGACCGCCGCCATGCTCGTCAACGACGGCACCAGCTACACCAAGTTCCTGGCGGAGTACTTCAAGGAGCGCTACACGATGGACGACATCGCGGGCGAAATCGTCAAGGAACTCAGCTACAAGGC
>JAPXRQ010000048.1:0-16827 GCA_033813515.1 Thermomicrobiales bacterium | reverse complement strand
CGATCTGACGTCCTTACCACCCTCCTTCACCTCCACGGCCGAAGCAGCCATTGTCGGTGGACAACCCGCCGTATCGGATTCGCTCAAACTCAGCACAGGTGATGTCGAAGTAGTTGCCATCATCGTTCCGGTCTTTTCAAACCCCGACCCCAGCGCAAACACCGCCGACGGCACCCCGGTCGCGACGGCCACTGTCCCGGCCCAGGCGCCCTCCGGAGCCCTTGGCGCATTCTTTTCGGTCGAGCGCCTGGTCTCCGCCTACATGCCTGCCACCGGCTTCACCAGCGGATCGGATATCTCGATCGCCCTTGTGACCTCGTCCGGGCACGTCGTCAGCATTCCGGGCCGGGCCAACGACCCCAGCCAGATCCTGCGGGACGGACCGCAGCTCGAAAATGTCATCAAGTCGGCACTTGGCGGCCAGCGCTCGCAGGGCAAATTCACCGATCCCACCGGTCTCGAACGGGAAGCAGTCGCCGTCCCGATTGCATTCTCGGGGAGTGACTGGGCCGCTGTTGTCTCGGGTCCAACCATCACCGAATTCCAACCCAACCAATCGCTCATACAGCGAGCCATCGTTGCCAGCGTCATTGCGATTGTCCTTTCCATCCTTGGCGCCCTTCTCGCCTCGCAGTGGATCAGCCAGCCGTTCCGCACACTCACCAAACAGGCCTACGCGCTCAGTCGTGGAGAGCCCGATACCCAACTCGATCCGCACGCCCCGAAGGACGCCGTTGTTCTCGCTCATACCATCCGCGACATGGCCGACCGCCTGCGTGCCCAAATACGGGACACGGAAACCGCACGGGAAGAAATCGCGCGCCAGGCCGAGCAACTCCGCGATCTCCTCCGCCGCACAGTTCGTCTGCAGGAGGATGAACGCCGGCGCATCGCGTCCGATATCCATGACGCCGTTTCGCCGCTGATCACCGGCGCCCTGTATCAGACGCAGGCCGTCCGCCTCAGCCACCGCAACGGGAATGGCAACGGCAACGGCGAAAGCGGGCACGAATCATCCGAGGATCACGATGCCGTGGTGGCCAACGAAATGCAGGAGGTGAGCGACCTCCTCGAACGGGCCATGCGCGAACTGCACGATGTCATCTTCGATCTCCGCCCGCCCGATCTCGATGACATCGGCATCGTGGCAGCCGTCCAGCGCCATGTCGATCAGGTCAATCGCGGCGGCTTCCCCTGCCACCTCGAGTCCGTCGGCGAGGAGTACCGTCTCCCACCCGAGGTCCGTCTGGCGATTTACCGCATCGTTCAGGAAGCACTGCACAACGCGATGCGCCACGCCCGCGCCGACGAATCCGTCGTCCGCATGGAATGGGCCAACGATCGCCTTCGCGTCACCATTCAGGACGATGGCTCCGGCTTCGATGTCAACAGTTCCGATCGTCGCGCCGGCCTGGGACTGCTGAGCATGCGGGAGCGCGCGGCTTCAATTGGCGCAACCCTCGAAATCGTCTCACGGCCAGGCTCAGGCACGGCGATCATCGTCGAGCGTGTGGGCACAGAAGTCGATCTCTCAACCGACCCCCAGATCACACTCGATCCGGAACTGTTTGACGCGATCTCCGAAACAGGGGACGATGTCTCCAGCGAATCCATCGATTCGGAGAGTGACGCGGACAACGCCAAATGATTTCTGTTCTCCTGATTGATGATCATCCGGTCGTGGTTGAGGGACTGCGCAAGCTCCTCACCCAAACCGGCGAGATCGTCATCGCGGCCGAGGCCAATGACGCGGCCACCGGTATCCGCCTCGCTCGCCAGATCCAGCCGGATGTCATCCTCCTCGATCTCCGCATGACCGGCGCCACCGGCATTCAGGCCGTCCGCCGCATGCGTGAACAGGACGTTCGCTCGTCCGTCATCATCCTGACCTCGTACGGTGATCAGGCATACGTCCGCCAGGCTATCGAGGCCGGCGCCGATGGCTACCTGCTCAAAAGCACACCACCCGATGATCTCATCGCCGCCATTCGCAATGCCGCTCGTGGCCGCAAGCCGCTCTCCCCGGAGTTGCTTGATGGCGTCCTGACTGAGTTCCATGGCCTTGCCCGGGAACAGACCGAGCGCAACTCCGATCTATCCGAAGACGACAAGATGATCCTGCGCCGGGCCTCGGAAGGCGCGACCAACAAGGAAATCGGCTTCTCAATGGGTCGCAGCGAAATCGCGGTCAAGAAGCGCCTGCAGGTCATCTTCGCGAAACTCGGTGCCGTCGATCGGGCCCACGCCGTCGCCGAAGCCATCCGCCGCGGCCTCATCTAGACCACGTACCAGTCGGAGGGGCTACCTGCGGTCGCCCGAGCGGTATCTGCCTCGAAGGTGAAGGTTGAGATCCTGCTCATCGCGCAGATCGATCCAGTGCCAGGATCCGGGCACTTGGCATCCCACAGACGCCAAACTCAAGCCAACAAAAAAGGACGGCCCCAAAGGGACCGTCCTTCTACATAACTACCAACCGCCAACTGGCAACCGATCAGTTATCCAGTTCCTGCGGCCGCTCACCCAGCGTCAAGGTCACCGTCATCTCATCGCCACCGCGATTGATCTCGATGTCGATCTCGTCACCAGGCGCATAGTTGAACAGCGCCTCCGAGAACGTGGTCTGTGCATTCAGCTCGTATTCACCGATCTTGGTGATGATGTCGCCCTGCTGCAGTCCGGCATCATCGGCCGGTCCACCAGCGGTCACATCCAGCACAACCACGCCGGTATCGATCGGCAGATTGTTTTGTGCCGCGACTGTCGCCGAGTTATCCGTGAATCGGATACCGACGAATGGGTAGGTCACTTCGCCGTTGTCGATGATCTGCTCGACGACCTTCTCCACCGAGTTCGATGGAATCGCGAAGAACAGGCCCTGCACCGGTTGCCCGCTGTCATCCACGCTGATACCCAACGTGTTCACACCAACCACTTCGCCATTCATGTTCAGCAGCGGACCACCCGAGTTGCCCGGATTGATCGCCGCATCATGCTGGATCAGGTTGTTGTACTGCGAGTTCGAGCCAGTCGAGCCCGGGAAATCCCGATTCGTCGCGCTCACAATGCCCTCGGTCACCGTGTTCTGGAAATCACCCAGCGGTGATCCCATCGCCAGGACACTCTCGCCCGGCAGCAATGCATCCGAATCACCGAACGCCACGGTCGCCGGCACATCGTCATCCACCTTGACCACGGCCAGATCGCTGACTTCGTCCGATCCGACCAGCTCGGCATCGTGGGTCGTGCCGTCGCTGTAGATCACCTCGAACTTGGTGCCACCGTCCACCACGTGCCAGTTCGTAACGATGTGACCGTCCTCATCAATGATGAATCCGGTACCCGATCCAACCGGCTGGATCGACGACGTTCCGTCCTGCGTCTGCACGGTCTGTTCATTGATGACCGTCACCACCGCCGGACTGACCAACTTCACCACATCGACCGCCGACATGGTCTCACTTGCTTCCGGGGTCGTCTCCTGCTGGAGAACGACCGCCTGATTGGTTCCTGTTGTGCTGGCGGATGCCGATCCAAAATCGGTCCACCCCTGATTTCCTGCAATCACACTGAGGGCAATACCTGTTGCCAGGCTGCCCGTCATGATCCACCGCTCTCGTCTGCTCACGTTGTCGTGCCTTTCTGACTGACACAATTGATTGGAGATATACGCGTTCGTCACCCTCGCCCGCAACGCACTCCGTTGGCCAAACAGGAGGCGGGGGCGTTTGACGACAACCCATCACCCTTGCATAGTCTCGTTATCGGATTAACTGTGCATGAAGGAAAGTGACCGCCGCATGACCAATCTCGACGCCGCTGCGTTTGCCGCAATCATGACCGATGTCAAGGTCGTCGATCTCAGCGCCCTGCTCGAAAACGAGGCGCCCATCTGGCCGTCGCATCCCCCGCTCATCATCCACCCGACCATCACCCACGAGCGCCACGGGTACTTCACCAACACCGTCTTCATGCCGGAACATGTCGGTACCCACTGCGATGCCCCTGCCCACGCCGTCCCCGCCAAAATGGACGAAACCATCGACACCATGTCAATCGAGGCGATGATCGGCCCAGCTTGCGTCATCAATGTCGCTGATCGCAATCTGGAAGCCGGCGAGACGCTTTCCGCCACCGACATTACTGCCTGGGAGGATCAGCATGGCCAAATCCAGCCGGGCGATATAGTCCTGATCAACTTTGGCTGGTATGCCCGCCACTGGAAAGTCGGTCCTGAAGCGAAGTTCTATGCGTCCAATCAGCCCGGCCTCGATGAATCCGCAGTCAAGCTGATCTACGAGCGCGGCGCCAAAGCCCTCGGCTCGGACAACACCAATGTCGAATCCCCGATCGTCAATGGTGAGTTCCTTAATCCCGGCTATGCCCACGCCAAGTACTTCCTCCCCAATGGCCTGCCGCTGATCGAGAGCCTCGTCAACCTCGAGTCGCTCCCACCCCGCTGCTACTTCATCGCCCTGCCGCTCAAAATCAAGGGCGGCTCCGGCTCCCCAATCCGCCCCATCGCCCTCGTCGCAGCCTCCTCATGATGATGAAAACGCGAACGCGAGGCGACATAATGTAGGGGCTACCTGCGGTCGCCCGCACCACATTCCCCAACCTGGGTCTCCCGTACCCACCAATGACGCCGGCCGGTGCGCTGGAACCACCGCGCCCGCATCCAATCAACTACCCTTGTCTGACGTACATCCGACTATCGATTTACCCAAAGGAGCACATACCAATGGTCGAGAAATCCGCAACAGCCAAATGGAACGGCACCCTCATGGAGGGCAGTGGCACATTCAGCACCGAAAGCGGCGTCATCACCGATTCCGCCATCAGCTGGGCATCACGCACCAATGCGGCCAAGGGACAAACCAGCCCCGAAGAACTCCTCGCCAGTGCCCATGCCGCCTGCTATGCCATGGCCTTCTCCTTCCATCTGCAGAACAACTTCACTGCCGCGGAGTCGCTTGAAGTGACCGCCACCGTCGGATTCGGCCCCAAACCCGAAGGCGGCATGCAGGTCACGCACTCGAATCTCTCGGTCATCGGCGTCGTTCCGGGCATGGATCAGGAGACATTCGAAAAGGCCGCCAGCGATGCTGAACTCGGCTGCCCGATTTCGGCCGCCATCCGCGGCAATGTCGTCATCACCGTCGCTGCTCGCCTCGCCTGACCAACGTGACCGCGGAGCCGACCGGCCAACCGGAACCACTCCTCCAGAATGAACCGGGCCGCGTCCTCTCTCCGAGGCTGCGGCTCTATCTCTACGGCGCGGCCGGAATCATGGTCGCGCTGTTGGCCTCGCTCAAGATTCTCGGTGCGGCCGGATTCGTCGCCTTTCTGGTCGGCATGGCCTGTGCCCAACTCGCCTTCCGCCTCCGCCCATCTCTGAATATCGCGTTCGTCGCCGGACTCCTCGCCTATGCCCTGACCCTCGGCGTCTGGTCCGCCACGGTCGGACCTCCCGGCCCGGGCGACTCCTCCGCAACCGTCACACCGACCAGCCAATCCTGACCCGTCACGGCCTTCAGGTACGTTTCCGCGACAGGCACGGGTAGACTTGACGCAGTGCAAGCGTCCCGCTGGAATCGAGGAACTGTGACAGCGTCAGTCGAGCAGGGAGCAGAAGGACTGGAATACCGTCGTCGCTACGGCGGCCTCATTGGTGTTCACAGCAAGGTCCCCATCCGCGATCGCGCCATCCTTTCGCTCATTTACACCCCCGGTGTCGCTGAAGCCTGCCTCGCGATCAGCCAGGACGCGCTCACGTCGTTCGATCTCACCTGCCGCGGCAACACGGTCGCCATCCTCACCGACGGCTCCGACATTTTTGGACGCGAACAGGGACCTGCCGAATCTGCCATCCCGATCGCCGAAGGCAAAAGCGTCATCTTCAAGACGTTCGCCGGAATCGACGCCTTTCCGATTTGCGTCAACCAGCGCGATCCTTACGAACTGATCCGCATCGGCATGGGCATCGCCCCAACCTTCGGCGCGATCTGCATCGACGATATGTCCGCTCCGCGCTCCTTCACAGTCGCCGATCACCTCGAAAAAGCGCTTGATATCCCGGTCTTCAACAACCAGCACCATGGCACCGCTGCCCTTGTGCTTGGAGGCCTCTACAACGCGCTCAAGGTCACCGGTCGCGATCTCGCCACCTCCCGCATCGTTGTCTCGGGCGCCGGTGTTGCCGGTGTTGGTGTCGCCCGCCTCCTGAAACGCGCCGGTGGAAACAACATCGTCGTCTGCGATCGTGCCGGCGCCATCCACACCTATCGCCCCGAACGCATGAACTGGGCCAAGGCCTACGTCGCCTCCGAAACCAATCGCGACCACCGCCAGGGTTCGCTGGAGGAAATGCTCCGCGGCGCCGATGTCTTTATCGGACTCTCCACCGGCGGCATCGTCACGCAGGACATGATCCGCTCGATGGCGCACGATCCGATCGTCTTCGCGCTCGCCGTGCCGGAGCCGGAAATCGCACCGCATCTCGCCCGCGAAGCCGGCGCCCGCGTCATCGCCACCGGCCGCTCCGACTACCCGAACACCATGGATGTCTCGCTCATCTTCCCCGGCGTCTTCCGCGGACTGCTCGATTCCCGCGCCCGCAATATCCGCCTCCGCACGCTAACTGCCGCCGCCCGCGCCTTGGCCGATATGGTGCCGGACGACGAACTTCACGCTGATCGCATCATCCCCAGCATCTTCGATTTCCGCGTCGCCCCGGCTATTGCGGCCGCGGTCGTGCGCTCCACAATCGATGCCGGCGAAGCGCAGCGGGAGGTCTCCCCGGACGATGTCGCCGAGAAAACGCGCCGATACGTCTACGAGGGCAGACTCCAGCCGCTCACGCCGTCCAACCGCAGCGAGCAGAAGACCTTTCGCGAGGAAGCGATCGAACTCCGCAAACGGCACGGTGGCGTTCTCGAAATCCACAGCAAACTTCCGATCCGGGACCAGCACATCCTCAACATGGTCTATGTCCCGCCCGCGGCACTCGTTCCGGCCAATGTCATTCGCGACGATCCTGCCCAGGTCATGGAACTCACCTCCAAGGGCAACCTCGTTGCCATCGTCACCGACGGTTCAGCCGTCCTCGGCTTGGGCGATATCGGTCCGCAGGCCGCCCTTCCCGTCATGGAAGGCAAGGCCGTCCTCTTCCGCTCGCTGGCCGGCGTTGAGGCCTTCCCAATTTGCCTCGCCGCGCGCGATCCAGACGAACTCGTCGAAGTCATCTCCGCCATTTCACCCAGTTTTGGCGGCATCAACCTGGAAGACATCTCCGCGCCGCGCTGCTTCGAGATCGAGCGCAAACTCCGTGATCGCCTCGACATGCCGGTCTTCCACGACGATCAACATGGCACCGCCATCATCGTCTCCGCCGCCATCCTCAATGCCTGCAAACTGCGCGGATCCGATCTCTCCAACGTTCGCATCACCATCAACGGTGGGGGCGCGGCAGGCATTGCTGTCACCAAACTGTTGCTCTCACTCGGCGCGGGCGAGATTGTCATCTGCGATCGTGCCGGAGCAATCTACAAGGGACGCCCCGATCACATGGACTTCTCCAAGCAGGAGATCGCCACGCTGACCAATCGGGAACAGCGCAAAGGCCAACTCTCTGACGTCATCGCGGGCTCGGACATCGTCATTGGCCTCTCGGTCGGCGGCGCCATCACTCCGGAGATGGTCAAAACGATGGCTGCCAATCCGATCGTTCTCGCCTTGGCCAACCCTGTCCCCGAGATCGCTCCCGATCTCGCCAAATCAGCTGGCGCCCTGGCCGTCGCCACCGGACGCAGCGACTACCCGAACCAGGTCAACAACTCGCTCGCCTTCCCGGGTGTCTTCCGTGGCGCCCTCGATTGCCGGGCGCGTGTAGTCAATGACGAGATGAAGATCGCCGCCGCCCATGCAATCGCCGATCTGGTCACCCCGGAGGAATTGGCGGCCGACTACATCATTCCGGACTCCATTGACCTCCGCGTCCCACCCCGAGTTGCCGCCGCCGTCGCCCGAGCCGCCTTCGAAACCGGCGTCGCCCGCGTCGAAATCGATCCCGCGGATGTCGAAGCCCGCTGCCGCGACCTCGTCTACGAAGGCTCCCGCCTCTAGCTGTCGATTGCGTTCACCAACAACCCGCGCATTGCCCAACGACCCGCTCGCATGCACCGGTCGGATTCACTTTCCATCGCCTTATTCGTCTTTCCGATCATTACGGGCGCGAGATGCCGCGTAATCACCCAACATTCCCATCCTTGACCGGTTGACACGTAGTACTATTGGTCCTATAGTCATGGTACTAACGGACTGACCCGTAGTACCCACTACAGAGCCTTCTACTGAAGGGCAGAGCGGTCAAGACCCCCGGTGGGCCCTCTCATCGGGGGTTCTGCTGTCCAACCTTCAACTTCCGACGTTCAACCTACGACGTCGGTGGATAGAACTCCTGATACCAATCCACAAACTTGCCCAGACCCACCTCGAGCTCCGTCCCCGGCCGGTACCCGATCGCCTCCTCGAGCTCACTCGAATCCGACGATGTCTCCAGCACATCCCCCGCCTGCATCGGCAAATCCCGCCGGGTCGCCGTCCGGTCAAGCAGCCCCTCCAGCACCCCGATGAACCGCTCCAGTTCCACCGGCTGACTGTTCCCGACGTTGTAGATCCGGAACGGCGCACTGCTCACCGACGGATCGACCACCGCCGCATCCCAGCCCGGATTCGGCGCCGGAATCACATCCATCACCCGCACGACTGACTCCGCCACATCCTCCACATACGTGAAGTCCCGCTTCATCAGTCCGCCGTTGTACACATCAATCGGCTCACCAGCCAAAATCGCCTTCGTGAACTTGAACGCCGCCATATCCGGTCTGCCCCACGGCCCGTACACGGTGAAGAACCGCAACCCGGTCGTCGGCAGGCCGAAGACGTGACTGTACGTGTGCGCCATCAGTTCATTCGCCCGTTTCGTCGCCGCGTACAGACTCACCGGGTGATCCACTGACTGATCGGGCGAAAACGGCTGTACGGTGTTGGCTCCGTACACGGAACTGGTCGAGGCATAGACGAGGTGCGGTGTCTGCTGTTTTCGACATCCCTCCAGGATCGTCAGAAACCCGACCACATTGCTGTCGACATACGCTTCCGGGTTTTCAATCGAGTACCGCACTCCGGCCTGCGCCGCCAGGTGGATAACCCGATCGAACCGCTCCGCCGCGAAGACCGCTTCCATCCCGGGCCGATCATGAACGGCAACCTCATCAAACACGAAACCAGGCTGACCCAATAACTGGTCCAGCCTGGCCCGCTTCAATGATGTGTCGTAATAGCTGTTGAGATTGTCGATACCGAGAACCTGATGACCATCCGCCAGCAATCGCTTCGCCACAAACGACCCGATAAAACCGGCGACACCAGTCAGCAGGATGCGCATCGTCACACTCCGGCGGCCACCGCGGCTGGCTGCGGCAACTGCCCCAGTCCGATACCGAAGTAGGTGATGTTCTCCCGCTCCATTCGATGCGGATCGTGGATATTGCGCCCGTCGAAGATCACCGGCTCGCGCATCATTTCTTTCAGCACCTCGAAATCTGGCGCCCGGAATGCCCGCCATTCGGTGCAGATCGCCAGCGCGTCCGCTCCATACAGGGCTGCCTCGGCATCGTCGACCAGCTTCAGCCGCTCGTCGCCGACTTGATCGGGATAGATCCGCCGCGCCTCGTCCATCGCCTCGGGATCGAACGCAGTCACGGTCGCTCCAGCCTCCCAAAGCGCCTCCATCAGCGTCCGACTCGGAGCATCGCGCATGTCATCCGTGTTCGGCTTGAAGGCAAGTCCCCAGAGCGCGATTCGCTTGCCGGTCAACTCGCCCGAGAAATACGTGCTGATCTTCTCGAATAGGCGCGTCTTCTGATGATCATTGACCGTCTCGACCGCCCGCAGAAGAGACGCATCGTACCCGTGCTCAAAGGCCGTCCGCTCCAGCGACCGCACATCCTTCGGGAAGCACGATCCGCCGTAACCACAACCGGGATAGATGAACGAATAGCCGATGCGGGGATCCGATCCGATCCCGATGCGAACACTCTCGATATCGACGCCGACCTTCTCCGCGATATTGGCCAGCTCATTCATGAACGAAATCTTCGTCGCCAGCATCGCATTGGCTGCGTACTTGGTGAACTCGGCCGAACGCACATCCATCAACACCATGCGCTGATGATTGCGGTTGAACGGGAAGTACAGATCCCGCATCACCTCGGCGCCTCGCTCAGTGTCGGTCCCGATGATGATCCGGTCCGGCTTCATGAAGTCATCAATCGCCGCGCCTTCCTTGAGGAACTCCGGATTCGAAATCACATCGAATGAGATATCGAGTCCGCGCGCCGCCAGCTGCTCGGAAACAATGCCGCGCACCCGATCGGCCGTCCCCACCGGCACCGTCGACTTGTCCACAATCACAACCGGCCGGGTGATCAATGAGCCAATCGTCCGCGCCACCGAATCGACGTACCGGAGGTCCGACGATCCATCCGGCAGCGGAGGTGTTCCCACGGCGATGAAAATCGTCGTTCCAAATGCGATGGCATCCTCGGCGCTGGTCGTGAAGTGCAGGCGCCCTGCTCGTGCGTTTCGTAGCACCATCTCTTCGAGACCAGGCTCGAAGATCGGGATCACACCCTGGTTCAGGCCATCGATCCGCTCCTGATTGACATCAACGCACAGGACGTCATTGCCAACCTCGGCGAAACAGGTGCCGGTGACCAGCCCCACATATCCGGTTCCAAAAATCGTGACGTGCACGCAATTACCCCCGACCGCCGGACAAATCGCCCCCGCGATCTCGTTTTCTGCCTGTTCCGGACCCAATCGGCGGCCAGGCCGATTGGTGACATATCAGCCTACGGGGTAGTTGACCGTTTCATCAAGCCGCATTCGCCATGACAACGGAATCAATCGTCTCGCCAAGCCCCACTGACAGCGATGTCTCGGCCCGGAAACCCAGATCGTTGGCAATGCGGGAGACATCGGCCAGCGAGTCACGAACATCGCCCGCCCGCGCTGGCAGGAACTCGGGATTCGCATCAATGCCAAGGTGGTCAGCGATCGCATTGACGATATCGAGAATCGTCACCGCAGACCCCGAGGCCACGTTGTACGTTTTTCCGATCGCCGTTGACGAAGACATCGCCAGCAGATTCGCCCGCACGACATCCCGCACATACACGAAGTCGCGCGTCTGCCCACCATCGCCGAAGACGACCGGTCGTTCGCCCCGCGCCATCTTCGCCAGGAACTTCGGAATTGCAGCCGCATAGGCCGAGTTCGGATCCTGACCGGGACCGTACACATTGAAGTACCGCAGCATCACGCAGGGCAGACCGTACCCCTCGGTGAAAACCTGCCCCATGCTCTCGGTCGCCAACTTGGACGAGGCGTACGGAGAAATTGGGTCCGGCGCCATCCGCTCGCTCTTGGGACTGACCGGATTGTTGCCATACACGGCCGAGGTCGACGCCATCACAACCCGCTGCACCCCGTTCAGTCGCGCAGCATTCAGCACATTCAGCGTGCCCATCGTGTTCGCCTGATAGGTGCCAATTGGATCGTGCATCGAAAGCGGAACCGATGCCTGCGCCGCCTGATGTAGCACGAAACGGACATTGCTCATGCACCGCCGCACCACATCCTCGTCGTGAACGCTGCCTTGCACCAGATCAATCCGTCCAGTCAGGTCCTGCAAGCGCTGGGCAGAACCACTGCTGAAATCATCGAGAACACGCACCTGCTCGCCGAGGGAAACCAGGTGCCGGGTGAGGTGGGAGCCAATGAATCCGGCGCCGCCGGTTACGAGCCACATGAGTGCCATCCTGTGCAATGTTGATTGTGGATATCGCCGCCTCCGCTCCATTGGTGAGGCGCGATTCCAACTTAACACCGCGTTCGACAGCACAGGTGGCTTCAGTACTTTGGTCCGGTCGGAATAGGACGATCGGCAGGCTCCACAACCGGGACACCCCCGGCGTTACGCCGTCCCCAGATACTCCGAGATCTGTCGTTCCAGCTCGCCAAGATCCACCATCGCGGCGATATCCGGACCCATGTTCGCTTGCAAGAATTGACCGGCATGCACCTCGGCCAATTCGCGCACTCTTGTCAACACATCCGCACTTGCAACAACCCCCGCGTCTTCAATCGCCAATCCAAGCGCCCGCAACTGAATCTGCGAAATCGTCAGTTGCAATGCCAGGTGCGCCACAGTCTGCGCCAGCGATTCAACGGTTTGTTCGACGGTCGGTTGTTCCTGGAATTCCATCATTGCCATTTCTGCGGAGTCAGCCCTGCTACCATTGTCGCACCCGGCATCGGGTTACCCGCAAAAAGAAACCAAAATCCCCCGCCCCGCGATCATACAGTGAGACGTTTTTTCGCCGACGGATGATTGAAAACATGCCTGTGCTCCCAAAACCCTGGACCGCCACTCGCCCCAACCGCGCAGTGACTCTCCTTCTCCTCGCTGCTGCCCTCCTGATCTCGGGACTCGCGCACCCGGTTGCCGCCCAGGAGACCGTAACGTGCGCCCGCCCCGCAGCCGTCAAGGACGTAGGACGCGAAGCACTGGTTACTGGTCTGGGCGAGGTCATCCAGGCATCTGCCGCCTGTCAGACTGCCGGTGATTGGGAAACCTGGTCCCGCCTGGTGACGGAAAACTACCTGGGCCAGGTGTATGGTGGAGGCGGCCTGCTCAACCGCGAAGACTTCGTGGCCATGACCGCCGATCTGCCCGTCATCAAGGTCCGGTATCGCGGCATCGATGATGTCAAAACGGTGCGCGATGGCGAAGTCCGCGCCAATGTCCGCACGATTGTCGGCAACCAGCTGATCGAGGAACAGGTCACTTTCCGGGAAGAAAAGGCTGATAGTGGCCGCTGGTTGATCGATGCATCCACACCGCTCACGCCAGTTGCACCGCGGGACCACGAGAGCCACGAACTCACCATCTCCGGCAATCACTTCAATCCAAATGCACTTGTGGCCACCAATGCCACCATCGAGCTGCACATCGTCAATCAGGACGACGTGGCGCACGAGTTCCTGCTTCTCCAGCTCGCCGATGGCGCTACCCCCGGCCAACTCCTGCTGCAACCCGGCTCGCAGTTACCCGCTGGCTTTACCTACATGGCGCAGCTCACGCTCCCGGCCAAAACCGATGGCAAGGTCGTTTTGCTCACCATGAAGCCTGGAACCTACACCTTCGTCGATATGCTTCCCAACGCGCAGGGCATACCCTGGCTGGCCAGTGGCATGATGGGCACGCTCACCATCACCGAACCCAAATCCTGATCAGCAGCTCGCGATCCGGCCGATGATTTGCTCGTAGGCGGCCGGATCAGTCGCCCCCTCTGTGCTTATCAGCAGGGCGCTCCCCCCTGCCGGCAACGCGCCGTGCTCCTTCAGAAGCAGCAATCCAGCCAACCCTGCTGCACCGCACTCCCCGGCCACAACACCCGCTTCGGCCAGCAACCGCATCGCCTGCCGGCAGCGCTCGTCCGACACGCTCGCGAACCGATTCACCCCGCGTGAGACAACCGGCCATGCCAATGGCGAGGGAATGCCGCAATTCAAGCCGCTCATGATCGATGCATGCGGGCCCGGCACCTGGACCGGATGGCCAGCCCGCACCGATTCCAACATGCAGGCCGCCAGCACCGGTTCCACGCCGAGAATCAATGATTGACGATCTCGACTCGCTGATCGCATGTGACCGACCACCGCGGCAGCCAGAGCACCAACCCCGATCGGCACGGCCACCAGATCCACATGATCGCCGCCCAACTGCTCATCCACTTCGGCCAGAATCGTGCTGTATCCCTCGATCACGCGCCGCGGCACGTCCTCGTAGCCCGGCCAGGCCGTATCGCTGATCACCAGGCAACGCTCCGAGGCAAGGCCCGCACTCGCGTCGACGGCATCGTCGTAGGTGCCATCGATCACCCGGACCTCTGCCCCTTCGCCTCGAATTGCCTCAATCCGCGCCGCAGCCATATCCTCCGGCACCAACACGATCGACGAGAACCCGAGCCACGCGGCCATCCGCGCCACTGCCCGACCGTGATTGCCATCGGTCGCACAGGCCAGCGTCATCGGCTGCATCGGCTCTGCCAACCTCCGCAGGTCATCGATCGTCTGCCAGTCATCCGGACCGATCCCCAGCATCTCCTGGAGCGTGCCAATCACCGCCCACGACGCCCCGAGGATCTTGAAGGCCGGCAATCCCATCCGGCTCGATTCGTCCTTCAGCCAGACCCGTTCCAGCCCCAGGACCTGTGCGACCGACGGCAATTCGATCAACGGCGAGACCGCATAGCCAGGCAATTTGCGATGGATGGCAATCGCCGCTGATCCATCCTGCCCCGTCCGAAATGCCGCGTCGAAGAGCGGATTGACCAGGTCCTGTTCATGCGCCATCACCACGCCGATCCTTCCGGACGCGTATTCGCGTCAAACAGCCGCCGGTCAATTTGATCCGTCAGCCACAACCACCGAGCCGAAACTTCCCCTGAGGTTGCTGCCGCATGGGCGAACGCTTCTCCGCGCATCTCCTGTAACAGTGCGGGCGCATGCACGGCCGAGGCATCAAACGCTTCATTCATGGAGAGGTAGGCGGTGGCTCCGTCGACACCGTCAAACAACGGCGCCAGATCATCGGCAACGAATCGATCCCACGTCAGCGACGGATCCCAGGTGAAGCGAGAGAACGCCCGGTAACTGATATCCGCCGCCGTGTGATACGCCGAAACCTCGCCCCACATGGTGTGTCCCCGGAATCCGATTTCGGCCGCCTTCTTTGCCTGCGCCGCGATGTCTCTGGCATTCAATCGATACCGCTCGGTCCGATAGTCACCATTCCACTGGCAATTGAACTGCGTCCTGATCACATTGTTCCGGGTTGGCAGGGTCGCCGCATAATCCGGGGTGATCTCCTGCTCCACCTTCTCCCAATACGATCGATTGAGCGTGTGCTGGTAAATCCCGGCATCCGGCAATCCATGCAGGGGACGCTGCGCTTCGGCATCCAGCAGGTTGTCCCATTGGATCTCGCTGTACACCCACGCATCCGGTCGCCTGCTGCGAATGATCTCGAACAGCCGCGGATAGTAGTCAGCCATGTCTGCGTGTGACCAACTCTCCGCATAGCCGTGGCGCCTGCTCGCGTCCTCTCTCGCCTCGCGCCTCGCTGTGCAGAGCGGACACCCGCACACGCCGTAGTCGCCGGCTTCGATGTCCACGCCGCCGATCTCAAACGTCTCGGCAAGCCAGGCCACGGCCTCATTCATCCAGGCGATGTTCTCGGGCCGGGACGAACACCCCCGCAGGCTGTAATCGCCGTTGAGGAAATGGAGCGGAAAGGACAGATCCTTAAGTTGAAACCCTGCCTGACGCTCCATCTGCGCCGCCAGTTCAGGATGTCTCCGCAGCCAGTTACCGAGGTTGTACTGGTGGTCCATCTCCCAGACCACACCGCCGTAAGCATTGATCGCGATGCCGGGCAGAATCCGGACCCCGCGTTCGTTCGCATAGCGGCAAAGTTCCTGGGCCGCTTCGATCCCACCATGCGAATCACGCAGGAACCCAAATATCGTCACCGCCGCAATCCGGTGCAGGCTCATGTAGTCGACCAGCCGCCGGAAATCCGCCAGAAATCCATCCGGAGGCTTCGCGTAGGGATTCATTACTCCGATTTCCTGGACCCCAATCTGGGTCATGCTCCAGTTGGTGGTGTGATCCCAGTTCCAGAATGTGCGATAGGGCAGACCGGGTTGCTCCTTCCATCGACCAACCGCGACCGACAAGTCATCCGCCAGCCGCTCGAGGAACGCATTCGTCCCGTAGATCACGCCGGAGAACGGCCCGCCTGCAATCACAATCTCGCCATCGCCACGAACATCGACCGCAAACGCGCCCTCGACCAGATCGGCCCGCTCCTGCAATCGAATCGTCACACTCGCGTCGTCCGCCGCAACGATCCGTGCCTCTTGTCCCAATCGCGCCCTGATCCGCCGCACCGCGTGTGGATGTCGCTCCATGCCCTGGATTGCGATCGGCTGGTCGAGATGAATACGGTCTGCCATTGGGGACGTCTCCTGCGTGCGCATGCTGATTCCGCCCATTCTCCCGGATTCGCCGGCTCCCCGCCCGACATCTCCGCAGCGCACGAACCGCGCCGGAAACACCGCGCGTTGGTCTCGCGATATTTCAGGAAACCGGCCTGTAGGGGAACACTGCGTGTGCCCGCCGTTGCCGAAAGACCCATCCGCGTGCACTACCGGCAGCGCCGATTCCAGATCCGCACGGATGGAGTCGACCAAACCACGCTTAAGGCATTGTCACCTTGGGAGGCAACAAGCGCAGGCTGCTCAGCCTGGAGCGACCCCGACTCACCCCGCCGTCCGCAGCACCTTCTCCATCGCCTTGCCCCTGGCGATCTCGTCAATCAACTTGTCGAGATACCGGATTTCCCGCATCGTCGGCTCCTCGATCTCTTCAACCCGCACCCCGCAGACCACACCCTTGATCAGCGAGCGATTCGGATTGGGCGCCGGCGCCTCGGCGATGAATGTCTCGATATCGGTCTCGTCCGCCAGCACCGGCGCCAGACCGCTCTCGTCATACCCAAACAACCAGAAGATCGTCTGATCAACCTCGTCCTTCGTCCGGCCCTTGCGCTCGACCTTGTTGATGTATTCCGGATACACCCGAGCGAATGGCATCGTGTAAATCCGCGGTTTCTTCACCGGTTTTGCTGGTTCACTT
>JAPXRQ010000047.1:0-16975 GCA_033813515.1 Thermomicrobiales bacterium | reverse complement strand
GTACGGGTAGTGGTCACGGCAAGACCTCTGGCCGCGGTACCAAGGGTCAGAAGGCGCGTTCGGGTCCGGGCGTTCGTCGCGGATTCGAAGGTGGCCAGCTGCCGCTCATGAAGCGGATGCCGTACAAGCGCGGCTTCACCAACATCTACAAGACGCAATGGGAAGTCGTGAATCTGAGCACGCTCAGCGAGCACGGCGTTTCCGGCGATGTCACGGTCGAGGCATTGATCGAGCGGGGCCTGGTGCGCGGATCGGAATTCCCGGTCAAGCTTCTGGGCGTTGGCGAGGTCGATGGCAAGCTGAACATTTCGGTGCATGCCGTGTCGAAGAGTGCGCGCGAGGCTGTTGAGGCCAAGGGTGGCACAATCACGATTCTGGAGCGAACCGATCGCTGGGTGAGTGCTCGCCCGCGCAGCCGCCGGCTCGATATCAACCGCGAACTCAAGGATGCGCGCCTCGGTAAGGCCGGCGGTCCTCAGAAGCGCGATGAGGTTGCCGGCTAGGCACCTGCGGGGGAACGTTCATGCTTGAGGCCGTCATTAATGCGTTCAAGATCCCTGATCTGCGACGCAAGTTGCTGTTTACGCTCGGGATGCTGATCATCTTCCGCATCCTGGCCAGCATCCCCGTGCCTGGCGTGAATCGGTCGGAACTGCAGGACTTCATCAATAACAATCAGCTGCTGAGTGTGCTCAACCTGTTCTCCGGAGCAGGTTTGAGCAACTTCTCGGTGGTCGCGCTCGGGGTGTATCCGTACATCACCGCCTCGATCATCATGCAGCTGATGACACCGATCATTCCCCGCCTGAACGAGCTCTCGCAGGAGGGCCAGCAGGGTCGGAACAAGATCAATCAGTACACGCACTATCTGACCGTGCCGCTGGCATTCCTGCAGGCGTACGGTCACGCGATTCTCTTTACCCGGAGCAATACGGGTGGAGTTCAGCTGCTCGAAGGGTTTGGACTCTTCAACAGCGCGACGTTCGTCTCCTCGCTCGCGATCCTGCTCTCCATGACTGCCGGCACCATGCTGTTGGTCTGGATGGGCGAGTTGATCACCGAGATGGGTATCGGCAACGGCACCTCGATCATCATCTTCGGTGGTATCGTGGCGCACCTGCCATCGACCGTCGGTCGGCTGCTCGGTGACTCGACCTCGCGCGACATCATCGCCATCGTGACCTTTGTTGCGATCGCCCTGATCACCGTGGTCGGCATCGTCCTGATCAATGAAGGGCAGCGCCGGATTCCGGTGCAGCATGCCAAGCGGATCCGTGGTAACCGGCAATATGGCGGCACGACCACCTTCATCCCGCTCCGTGTCAATTCGGCCGGCATGATTCCGCTCATCTTCGCGGTCAGCATCATGGTCTTCCCGGGCATGATCGCGAACTTCCTGGCCTCATCAAGCCGCGCAGGCGTGCAGGATGTTGCGAGGTGGCTCAGTACCTTCTTCAATCCACAGAGCTTCCAGTACAACCTGATCTACTTCCTGATGGTGGTCGGGTTTACGTACTTCTACACAATGGTGGTATTCCAGCAGCAAAAGATCCCCGAGAATCTGCAGCGACAGGGCGCGTTCATCCGTGGTGTGCGGCCTGGCAAGCAAACGGCGATTTATCTGCAGCGTGTGCTGAACCGGATCACCCTGGTGGGTGCGCTCTTCCTCGGTCTGGTAGCGATTCTGCCCTTCCTGGCGGCGCAGCTGACCGGAATCAACACCTTGTTGTTGAGCGCAACATCACTGCTGATCGTGGTTGGTGTGGCGATTGACACGATGCGACAGCTGGAAGCCCAACTGATGATGCGCAATTACGAAGGCTTCATCGGCTAAGGGAGACAGGTTCCGTGCAGGTCGGTCAACACGTCATTCTGATGGGCGCCCAGGGTGCTGGCAAAGGCACCCAGGCGGAGCGGCTCGCCCCCAAACTGGGTCTGGTCCACTTCTCCACCGGCGAGGCATTCCGCACCCAGATCGCCAATCAGACCGAACTTGGAATGGTTGCCAAGGGCTACATGGATCGTGGCGACCTGGTGCCGGACGAAGTGACGATCGGCATTGTGGCCGTGAAGCTTGGCCTCATTCACGAGGATGCCGAGCGCAGCGGGCTGACCGGCGCCTTGTTCGATGGCTTCCCACGGACGCGGTCGCAGGCCGAAGGTCTCGATAAGCTAATGGCGATGACGGGCGAATCGATCGCGGCGGTGATTGAGATTGATGTCCCGCGTGACGAACTGGTGACGAGGCTGGCTGGGCGACGAGTGTGCTCGAACGGACACGTGTACCACGTGGCCTTCAATCCCCCGGCAACCGAGGGCATTTGTGATGTCGACGGCTTGCCACTGGAACAGCGCGCCGACGACACGCCGGAAGCGATCGAGCGTCGACTTGCCCTGTACTTCGATGTGACGGCGCCTCTGCTCGACTACTACGCTGCCAAGGGCCTGTTGCACAAGGTCGATGGAACGCAGGCAATCGATGAGGTCGGTGCGGAGATTCTGTCTGTGCTGGGTGTCACGGCCGGGAGCAAGGCATAGCCATGGCCATTACGATCAAGAATGACCGCGAAATTGGATTGATGCGCGAGGCCGGCCACGTGGTCGCCACTGCGCACAGTCGCATCGAGGCCGCTATCGCTCCTGGTGTGACCACGAAGGATCTGGACGATATCGCCCGGGATACCTTCGCGGAGATGGGGGCGACCTCGCTCTTCCTCGGCCATCTCGGATTCACCGGCCGGATCTGCGCCTCGGTAAATGAAGAGATCGTCCACGGCATCCCTGGCAAGCGGGTGCTGCGCGATGGCGACATCATCTCGGTCGATATTGGTGCACGCGTCGGTGGGTACTGTGGCGATTCCGCCTGGACCTATGGCGTTGGTGCAATTGGCGACGAGGCGGCGAAGCTGTTGCGGGTGACCGAAGAATCGCTCCTGTTGGGGATTGCGCAGGCGAAGGTCGGCAATCATCTGCAGGCGATCGGTCATGCGGTCGAGCAGCATGCCCTCGAGAATGGATACGGACTTGTTCGCGAGTATGGCGGGCATGGTATCGGTCGGGAGATGTGGGAAGACCCGCATGTTCCGAATCATGGGGATCCTGGCCGCGGACCGGTTCTGCGCGCGGGGATGACCCTGGCAATTGAGCCAATGATCAATGTGGGTGGCGACGATACGTTGCAGCTCGATGATGGTTGGACGGTTATCACGCTGGACAGGACGCTTTCGGCCCATTTCGAGCACACCGTGGTGATTCGGGAAGAGGGACCGGAAATCTTGACGAAGCGGGTACCGGTGATGGTAAAATGAGCGTCTTGTGCGCATGCCGTTGGCGTGCGCTCTTGGTGTGTGCGTCAAAAAAGCCCGTTCCAGCAGTGGCAACGAGCGCTATGGAACGAGTGCGAAGGGATTTTGTTCGATGAAGGTTGCAGCATCCGTCGTCAAACGATGTGATCGGTGCAAGGTCATTCGCCGCAAGGGTGTGTTGCGGGTGATTTGCAGCAATCCGAAGCACAAGCAGCGACAGGGATAGGAAGCACTTATGGCACGTATTTCCGGCGTCGATCTTCCGCGCGAGAAGCGGGTCGAGATTGGCCTTACCTACATTTTCGGTATCGGTCTGCATACCAGTCAGCAGCTCCTTCAGCGGACTGGGATTAATCCGGACACGCGTGTTCGGGATCTGACCGAGGATGAAGTCCAGCGGCTGCGGGACATCATCGACAAGGAAATGCGGGTCGAGGGCGATCTTCGGCGAGAGGTCTCGATGAACATCAAGCGATTGATGGACATCGGGTGCTATCGGGGAATGCGGCACCGCCGTGGGATGCCTGTTCGCGGGCAGCGCACGCGGACGAATGCGCGCACCCGGCGTGGGCCGAAGCGCGGTATCGGACTTAAGAAGAAGAAGTAAGTACGGCGCCGGGCCGCGTATGGCGGACCTGGCAGTTCAGGTGACTGAGAGGTAGCAGGCGGATGTCAGAGCGGCGGCGAGGAGCCACCCAGACCAAGGGGAAGACCCGGGTTCGGCGACGAGATCGCAAAAATGTGCCCCGGGGACGGGCGTACATCCAGGCGACGTTCAATAACACGATTGTGACGCTGACCGATCCGGCCGGCAATGTGCTGTCGTGGTCGAGCTCCGGTGCGAATGGCTTCAAGGGCTCCCGCAAGAGCACTCCGTTCGCAGCCCAGGTGACGGCGGAGCAGGCGGCCCGCAAGGCGATGGATCACGGTCTGCGGACGGTTGATGTCTTCGTCAAGGGTCCGGGTTCTGGTCGCGAGATGGCGATCCGGGCGCTGCAGTCGGCAGGTGTCAATGTGGTTTCGATCACCGACACGACGCCGATCCCGCACAACGGATGTCGGCCGCCTAAGCGACGCAGAGTCTGATTGATTCTGGTCGAGACAGATTCTGCAGGAGGAATCAGGTAACTCATGGCGCGATACACAGGGCCAAAAATGCGGTTGAGCCGGCGCGAGGGAATTGACCTCGAGCTGAAGTCCTCGCCGAATAATGCCAGCGGCAAGCCCAAGAGCAAGAAGAAGTATCCCCCGGGCCAGCACGGACAGCGGCGGACGCGGCGGCAGTCGGAATACGGCTTGCAGCTGCGCGAGAAGCAGAAGGTGCGCCGGTATTACGGTGTGCTGGAGCGGCAGTTCCGCCGGCACTACGAAGAGGCCGTTCGGCGCGGTGGCGTGACCGGCGACAACCTCCTTCAGGTGCTGGAGAGCCGACTCGATAACACCGTTTATCGCCTCGGATTCGCAGTGACCCGTGCCCAGGCGCGGCAGTTGGTTGTCCATGGCCACTTCACGGTCAATGGCCGCAAGACCGATATCCCCTCGTACCAGGTCCGCCCGGGCGATGAGATTGCAGTCAAGCCGACCAGCAAGGACACCGCCTATTTCAAGGATTTTCAGGTAGAGCTGGAATCACGGAAGGCGCCAGAGTGGCTGAGCGTCAATGTGAATGATCTGAGTGGCAAGGTGCTGAGTCTGCCTGCTCGCGATCAGATGGTTCTCCCGCCGTTCAACGAGGCGCTGATCGTTGAGTATTACAGCCGGTAGTTTCCGGCGGATTGCATAGCAAGCAAGGAGGCGATCTCGGTTGTTCGAGAAACCGCAATTCCGAATTGAAACCGTCGAGTCCGGGCTGAACTACGGCCGCTACAAGGTCGAGCCGCTCGAGCCGGGCTACGGAACGACACTGGGCAACGCCCTGCGCCGGATTTTGCTCCGCTCTCTCGAGGGCGTGGCGATCTCGCGCGTGCAGATCGAGGGTGTCTGGCACGAGTTCGCGACCATCAATAACGTCCGCGAGGATGTGGTCGAGATCGTCCTGAACCTGAAGCGCATCCGCCTCAAGCGGGTGACCGAGTTCAATGGTGAGTCGCGCGCGCATCTCTATGTGCGAGCCGATTCGTCCGGCGAGCGGGTGGTTACCGCGGGCGATGTCGCCTGGCCGTCCGAGGTTGAAGTGATCAACCCCGACCAGGTCATCGCGACATTGACTGGAACCGATGCGATTCTGGACATGGATCTCTGGGTGACACGTGACCGTGGCTATCGCCCCGCCGAGCACCAGGAGACCTATTCCATCGGCCAGATTCCGATCGACGCCATCTTCACACCGGTCCAGAAGGTCAACTTCGTCGTGGAGCACACGCGCGTTGGCCAGGTGACCGACTTCGACCGTCTGATTCTCGAGATCCTGACGGACGGCACCATCGAGCCGGAAGAGGCGCTGAGCGAATCCGCCCAGATCCTCATGGACCACGCACGCATCTTTGCCGATTTCAATCGCAAGGACGGCGAGGCAGCGGTCACGACCGGTGCATACATCTCCGATGAGATTTCGAACAAGGCGTTGGCCGATCTTGGCCTCTCGCCGCGCGTGCTCAATGCATTGCGCAGCCGCTCGATCGATCGCGTTGGCCAGGTGCTGACGATGGATCCGGATCAGCTGCTTTCGATCCGCAACTTCGGACCGCGCTCGCTCAACGAGTTACGGGACAAGCTGGCCGAGTTCGGCTATCTGCCGGAAGGCGATATGGGTATCTTCTCGACCGAGGGTGGGTACCTGGATGCGCTCGAGTCCGCGATGGATGGCGACGAGGATGACAGCCGCGATGTGGTCGATGCCATCGCATCGCTCCGCGGCGACGACACGTTTTTTGGCGACGACGAGGGTGAAGGTTCCGAGTCATGAGACACCGTAAAGCGGGCCGCAAACTCGGCCGTAACCCAGCCCAACGCCGGGCTCTGTTCCGGCAGATGGCAATCTCGATGATCATGCATGAGCGGATCACCACGACCGAGGCAAAGGCGAAGACCATTCGCCCGATCGTTGAGAAGCTCGTCACGATCGGCCGCGAGGATACGCCGGCCAATCGCAAGCTGGTCATGTCCAAGCTCGATCATCCGCTCGCGGTGGTCAAGCTGTTCGAAATCGTGGCGCCGCGCTTTGCCGAGACGCCCGGTGGATACACGCGCATTTCGAAGCTGGAGCCGCGCCGTGGCGATGCCGCGCCGATGGCTCTGATTGAGTTCATCAACTGATTTGGCCGAGTCCGCACCCGCGGATGCGCAGGCATCCCGGCTCAAGCTGACACTGGCCTATAACGGACAGGAGTTCTCCGGCTCGCAACGCCAGCCGGGTAAGAGAACAATTCAGGGCGAACTGGAGAAGGCATTCGCTGTGTTGGCCGGAAAACCCGTTGCGGTTTCCCTGGCCGGCCGAACGGATGCCGGGGTCCATGCGAGCGGCCAGGTCGGATCGGTTATCGATCCGCGGCCGGACCTGGAGACAGAGGAACTGCGGCGGGCACTGCTTGCAGGGCTGCCGGAGGACATTTCGGTCTTCAAGGTCGAGCGGGTGGATGGATCGTTTGATCCACGACGCGATGCCAGGTGGCGACACTATCGGTATCGCATCAGAATCGGGGCGCGGAATCCATTGGATGACGACACGGTTCTGAATGTCGAGCACACGCTGAACGCAATGCGCTTGCTGCACGGGGCAGTCCGCTTCGAAGGCGAGCATGACTTCGCTTCATTTGCCGGTTTGGGTCGCGGAACGCCGGAGCATCCGGAGCGCGATTTGGGCCGGGGAACAGTCCGCCGGATCTTCTTTGGACATGTGCGTAGTCACATGGATGAGGGGAGATACGGGCAGGAGATCGCAATCGAGTTTGTCGGTGACGCGTTTCTTCCTGGACAGGTTCGCAGCATGGTTGGCGCACTGCTCGATGTCGGGCGGGGCAAGGTTCAACCGGACTGGATTGATTCGACATTGGCAGCAGCGGACCGGAGGAAGGGTCCAAAAGCCGCAGCAGCCAAGGGACTGACCCTGGTGCAGGTCGGTTATCAGGATTGGGACGAGACGCAGGTGCCACGGTGGCCCGGCGATGCAAAGAGTAGGTAAGCAATGGTAGACCGTCGCACATATTCACCAAAGGCCAGCGAGATCCAGCGCGAGTGGTTCATCGTCGATGCCGAGGGTCAGACGCTGGGGCGTTTGGCTACGCAGATCGCATCTGTTCTGCGCGGCAAGACCAAGCCGATCTACGCGCCGCACGTTGACACGGGCGATTTCGTCATCGTGATCAATGCCGAGAAGATTCAGGTGACCGGAAACAAGGAGACCGAGAAGTTCTACTATCGGCACTCCGGATATCCGGGAGGCCTGAAGGCGACATCGGTTCGCCAGCTGCGCGAGAAGTATCCGGACCGGATCCTGCGCAATGCGGTCAAGGGCATGCTGCCCCGGACAACGCTCGGTGAGCAGCAGCTGACCAAACTGAAGATTTACGCCGGTGGCGAGCATCCGCATGCCGCCCAGCAGCCCAAGCCGCTTCCGCTGTAGGAGACAGAGAGCCACAATGAGCGATAAAGCACGTTACCACTACGGAACCGGACGGCGGAAGACGGCAGTTGCCCGTGTTCGCCTTTATCCCGGCAAGGGCGCGATCACGGTCAATGGCAAGACCTCTGCCGATTACTTCGGCGGTCGCTCGCTGCATCAGACCGTTCTCGAGACGCCGCTTCGCCTGACCAACAAGGTTGGCCAGTACGACATCATCGTCACCGTCCGCGGTGGTGGTGTTTCGGGCCAGGTTGGCGCGGTGCGGCACGGCATCTCCCGGGCGTTGGTTCGCTCGGACGAGGAGCTGCGTGGTGTGCTCAAGCGCGCCGGCATGCTCACCCGTGATGCACGGGCCAAGGAGCGCAAGAAGGTCGGACTCAAGCGAGCCCGCAAGGCGCCTCAGTACACGAAGCGGTAATCACCCCGTTTCCCATCGATCAAATGCAGGGCCGGAGACATGCAAATGTCTCCGGCCCTTTTGTTTGCGGTGTCAGCGGAAGCCAGTCACGATCGGTTGACTGGATCCCGGTTTGCGAGCGTCTCTCTGATGACGAGGATCAACGGGCCCGAGGTTAGCCCTCGAGTGACGCGCTGCTGTTGGTGATCTCGCGAATAGCCGATTCGACGGCCAGTTCGGTCGCGACTGCCCATTGAAATGATTGGGCTGCTTCAATATCGGTGAGCGGCTGCAGTGCGCTCACGAATGCGGCGTCTCCATCAAACTGGGTGTGGGCAGGCCTGATTAGCCTGGCCAGACCATCGTGGGCGGCTACGGCGCAGCGACGAAGCGTTTTGGCATCGGCCGGGCCATAGAGCAGGATCGACATCAGGGTCGTATTGGACCGCTCGTCTCTCTGTGATGGATCGGTCAGGAGGAGAGCGCGGTTGTCTGCCGTGTCCCCGATTGCATTGAGCACCACCAGTGCCCAGGCTATGCCTAGCCCCTCGATCTCCTGAGCCGCGAGTGCAATCCCACCGGGACGCGGCGCCAGCATCGGCCACGCCTTCCGGTACGTTGCGCCCGCGCCAACTCCGACAGTTCCCATCGCAGCCTGGTCGATCGCCACGAGCGATGCGGCCGCTGCCCGACCAGCATCGGCAGTTGGCCAGACAGGCTGGCCGATAGCCAGGTCGTAGATAACCGCGGCCGTAACAATCGGCACTGCTCCTGCCCTGGTTGGAACACCCCGACCCTGGTCTCGCAGTACGTCCATCACACCGTCGGCTGCCGCCAAACCGTGCGCACTACCACCGGTCAGCAGGATCGCATCGACCGCGCCGACCGATTTGTCCGGCCCCAGAAGGTCGGTTTCCCGCGTTCCTGGTGCTGCGCCGCGGATGTCCACGATCGTGGGAGTGAGCTGATCGAACAGAACCACCGTGCAGCCTGTGCAGGCGTCTGCGTCGGTCCAGTGCCCAATACGGACATTGGCCGGAATGCGCGGTGTCATACCTGCACCCTCGTGCCGGGACGGGCATCGATGATCGGGCCGGCAAATCGGGTGGCCGCCAGCGCCAGAATCGCCGGTCGATCGTCCTCTTCCCACAGGTGTGTCAGCATCAGTGCCCGGGCATTGGAATCGGATGCAAGTTGCCCTGCCTCGACGGCGCGCAGATGACCGCGTTCGGGGTCACCGTCATCCGCCGCGCCAGCTTCGGTCGCCTCGGAAACCAGCAGATTGACATTAAGGAAGTGGCTTGCAAGATCGGCAGACGGGCCGGTATCCGCGGTGTATCCGAGTGCTCGTCCGTCCTTGTCCTCGATTCGCATCGCCCAGCCCTGAACCTCGTGCACGGTTGGCGCCAGCGAAATCCAGAGTCCAGGAAAGGTAAGCCCAGCTGTCGGGTCGTATTCCGACACATCGAAGAACGCGGTGAAGAAATCCAACCCCGGATCATGTCCGAGCGCCTCAGCAAGAAGCGAGAGCCTGGGCAGGGAGCCTGGAGGCATGAGCAGAGCCGGTTTGCGCCCGGCGGCCACCGGATTGTAGGCAAGCGAATAGCGGTATGCCGCCAGATCGCCCATATGGTCGAAGTGATAGTGGGAGATGATGATCGCCGTTACGGTGCGGAAATCAACATGCTTGCGCAGTTCCAGCATATTGCCGGGTCCGAGATCGATGACCAGCGACGTTTTGCCGTGCGTGACCAGGAAGCCGGCGGTCCCTGCACCAGTGTTCGGGCCGGCTGCACTGCCGCCGAGCACCGTCAGAATCATTGGTGGCTCGCGTTGATATCGAGCAGATGGTCGACATCGTTGAAGCGATGGATGGTTGAAGCTGAGGGACCGAGCTCGACGTGCGTCACACTGCAGTTCTGGATCTGGAATCGCGTCCAGTCGTTCGGGTGGGTGCCCAGCAATTGTGCCGACCATGAACCGAGTACGCCGCCGTGGCTGACGACGACGACCGTGTGGTTGTTGTAGATCGATGCGATGCGCGTAAACGCACCCATTACCCGGTCGTGGAACTCGGAGAGCCGCTCGCCCTCCGGCCAATGCCGATCGTGATCCACATCACCAAACGTGGCGACGAACTCCGGATTGAGTTCCCCGATTTGTTCGACCGACATGCCTTCGTACGCGCCGAAGTTGAGTTCCATCAGCTCTTCGTCGAACGAAATCGGCATATCGAAGCGGGCGGCAATTGCGCGGGCCGTGTTGTGTGCGCGAATCAGCGGACTACTGATCACGATGTCGGGCTTGTGGGTCGTGGCCAGATAATCGCCGACCGCCTCGGCCTGCTTTTCGCCGAGCTCGTCCAACGGTATATCCAGGCGACCGACCAACACCCGGCGTACATTGCCGTCCGTCCGACCATGGCGCACCAGGACGAAGTGCGTGCTCCCGCCAGTTGGATGCGCAATGGTCACCGGGCTCGGGAACTCGGGAATATCGACATTGTAGGTGCGCGTTTGGTGCGTCATCAGACTTCCATCACCATCGGGAGAATCATCGGACGGCGGCGAGTTTCCCGGAAAATGTAGTTGCCGGCCGCATCGCGCATCTGGCGGCTAAGGTAACCCCAGTCCTCCGTTTGCTTCCCGTCCGTGTAATTGCCTAGCGTCTTTTTCAGGTTAGCCGTCAATCCGTCGAGCAAATCACCCGATTCCTTGACGTGGACAAAACCGCGCGTGACGATCTCCGGACCGGCCACGATCTGACCAGTCTGGCGATCGACCGTGACGATGACCATCAGGATGCCATCCTGGGCAAGTGCCTGGCGATCGCGGATGACGACATCGCCGATTGCACCGACCTGGAGGCCGTCGACGTAGACAAACCCGGCCTCGATTCGATCAGTCACGGCCACCCGATCCCGGCTGATTTCCACCACATCGCCGACTTCGCCGAACGTGATGTTGTCGGTTGGGACCCCATTCTCGAGTGCGAGGTCAGCATAAAGAGCCATGTGCCGGTGTTCGCCGTGGAACGGGAGCACGAATCGCGGGTGAAGCGTGGTCAGGATTTCGACAATTTCATCCCGACTGGCGTGACCGGAAACATGGACCAATGCGCGGGCCTGATAGATGACATCGGCCCCGGCCCGGAACAGCTTGTTGATGATCCGAAAGATCGCCGTCTCGTTACCCGGAATCGGAGTGGCCGAGACGATAACCGTGTCGCCCGCGCCAATAGCGACTTCGCGATGATCCCCGTTGGCAATGCGGCTAAGGACCGCCATTGGCTCGCCCTGACTGCCCGTAACGATGTAGACGACCATGTGGTCCGGGAGCAGTGCGGCTTCTTTGGAATCGATCAGGACGCGCTCCGGATCGGTCAGGAATCCAAGTTCCAGCGCGACCTTCGTATTCGCCTCAAGGCTGCGCCCGAGTGTGGCGACGCGTCGGCCAGTGCGGGCGGCCACATCGATGACCTGCTGAATGCGGGCAATCAGCGAGGCGAAGGTTGCGACGATAATGCGACCTTCAGCCCGGGAAAAGACATCCTCATACGTGGCGCCGATTACAGCCTCGGAAGGCGTACGTCCCTTCGCCTCGATGTGCACACAGTCGGATATGAGGAGATGGACACCGCGATCGGCGAACCGTCGGAGCTTGCGGAAATCGGTCAGGCGGCCGTCGATTGGGGTTGGGTCGAGCTTGAAGTCGCTGGTATGGACAACCAGTCCGACCGGAGTGTCGATCGCATAGCCAACCGAATCCGGAATGGAGTGACAGACCCGGAACGGTTCGATCGTGAAATCGCCAACCGGATAGGTCGTATCGGAATCAGGATCGAGTTCGATCAGTTCTACCTTGCTCCGCAGTTTGCGCTCGTCCAGCTTTGCCCCGATCAGACCGAGCGTCAGCGCTGTGGCATAGATCGGGATGGGCGCGAGATCCGGGATGAGATAGGGAATGGCGCCGATGTGATCTTCGTGGCCGTGGGTGATGAAGATCGCCCGGACCTTGTGCCGATTCTTCCGCAAATAGGAAATATCCGGCAGAACAAGATCGATGCCGAGTTGCTCCTCTTCGGGGAATCCCATACCGCAGTCGATAACCACGATATCGTTGTCCGATTCGAAGAGGAACATATTGCGGCCGACTTCTGCCAGGCCGCCGAGGAAAATGAGTCGTACTGATGGTTGCTTGCGAATTGGAAGACCTCCCAATCAGGGAATAATCAGAATAGTGGCAGTTGATCGAGTTCCTCCGCGACGGGAGGAGGTGGGGTGTTCGCTTTGGCCCGCTTCTTTTCGGCTGCGGCCACAACGTCGGGCACGCGCGAAAAATCAGACTCGAGCGCGACCTTGACGGTTCCAGTACGCAGGGCGGCGGCCGGGTGATACATCGGCATCACCATCCGGTCGTCAAACGAACGTTCCTGGCCATGGATCCGCGAAATCTTGTCCGCCGGGAACCATCGATTCATGGAGAACCGTCCGAGCGTGACGACAAGTTCGGGATCAATCAACTTCATCTGTCGTTCCAGGTAGCCGCTGCAGGCCGCAATCTCATCCGGGAGAGGATCACGATTGCTGGGAGGCCGACATTTGACCACGTTCGTAATGAAGACATCGTCCCGGGAGAGTCCGGCAATGCCGAGCAACTCATTCAGGTACTTGCCAGCCTGACCGACAAACGGCAGACCCTGCTGATCCTCGTTGAAACCGGGACCTTCACCGATGAACATGACGCTGGCGTTGGGATTGCCAGCCCCGGGAACAGAGTTGGTGCGGGTGCGACAAAGATCACACCTGGTGCAGGTGCGTACTTCTTCTGCAATTTGGACGAGGGAATCGCCCTCCAAAACCAACCTCCACGGGGCGGAAACGGGTGTGCCGTCAACCTGGCGAGTATAGTCCAAAGCCTGCGGCGCGGGCCTGACAGCGCCGCGTGCCTCACGATTGCTGACTACAAGGCCGCGGAGTCTCCGGATGAAGCGTCGTATGCAACAACATGAGGCCCGAGATCGTTGGCGCCCTGATTGGCGATCTGAGCTATGGCTTCCGCGACGCGTTGCCAATCAAAATCCGGGCCGATGGGGACGATGTAGGGTTGGGCGGCGGGCAGGGCACTCCATCGCGCCAGGATTGTCGCCTCATCTACGCCCTGATGGTCAATCGCGCCAAGTCCGACCTGCTCGAACCGTCTCCAGCTCTCCTCGATCCGGCCGGCGATCAGGTTTGATTGCTCCGGAGACTCGATGAGGTGCCCCCACCATCGACCTTGCACCACGATCAGGACCTGAACCTTGTCGGCGCTTGATGCTGGTTGGACGATGCAATACGGCTGCTGGATGTCGAAAGCGGTCAATGCCCGTTGCTCACGGTGCAGGCGTTCGAGGACATCGCGCTGGTGCCGAAGGCGCTGGGCCAGCTCGAATTGCTCAAGATCGACGGCGGCGGCAATCTCGTCGTCGAAGGATGCGAGGACAGATGGCTCGTCGGCCGTCAACAGCTCGAGGGTGGCATTGACCGCGCCCCGGTACGCATCGGGATCGGCCCGTCCGACGCACGGACCAGGGCAGCGATGGAGATCCAGCTCCAGGCACGGGTTGCCGTAGCTTGCGGGTGTCTTGAAGCTGCGGGCACAGGTGCGCAGCTTGTACCGACGACTCAGGATTTCAATCGCGTCTCGCGCCGTTGCCCGACTGCGGAATGGTCCGAAGTAGCGCGCACCATCACGAGAGGGTTTCTTGGCCAGGCGAAGGCGCGGCCACTTGCTGGTGACATCGAATCGGATGTATGGGTAGGTGTCGCTGTTGCGGAGCATCCGGTTGTAGGGAGGCTGATGGCGGCGGATGAGTTGGGCCTCAAGCAGGAGGGCGACCAGTTCCGATCCCGTCTCCTCGTGCTCAATGCGGCGGATGTTCTCGATCAGACCATCCATCTTGCGCGTGTAGCCGAGCGGCTGGGAGAAGTAACTGGCGACTCGATCCCTGAGCGACTTGGCCTTGCCGACGTACAAGATGTGCCCGCCAGCGTCGTACATGATATAGACGCCCGGACGTCTGGGCAGCGCTCCAAGCAGCGCCCTGTCCAGCGTTGCCGGAACTTGCGAGCGGGGAGGTGGAAGAAATGCACCCGTACTTGATCGAGTGCTGACGAACGACTCGATCGATTCGCCCTGTTCCCGCGCCATCGCCAGCATGCGCAAGGCGACTGCAGCGGTCAGCTCGGCATCGCCAAGTGCACGGTGCTTGTCGCGCGATGGCATGCCCAGCGCATGCGCAACTCTGTCCAGCGACGGACGAACGCGACGACCAAGAACACGCATTGCCATGGGAACCGTGTCGATAGAGGCGTTGGTGAGCGGAGGGAGATCGAGACGGCGAAGTTCGGCATTGACGAAGCCGATATCGAACCCAACATTGTGCCCGACGATCGCGTGGTCGCCGATGAAGGTGAGAATGTCCGACGCAACTGACTTGAAGACCGGAGCCGGGATGAGATCTGAATCCGAGATGCCGGTAAGTTTGCGGATGTAGTCCGGAATCCGGCGTTCGGGATTGATCAGCGCCGAGTACCGGTCCATACAGCGGCCGTTGGCGTAGCGGGCGATGCCAATCTCGATGATGCGGTGCTCGTTTGGTCGCAAACCGGTCGTTTCGACGTCCAGCGCGACAAACGAGAGACCGACATCGCTTTCGACGACAGCGGTCGACAGATGCCAGGTGCCGTGCGCGGTCTGCACAAAGCGGCCGTCGCCACCAAGCACACTCATCAACAAGGTTCGCCACATCTCCGGACGCTGCGATGTCCCGAAAATGAAGGCGATCAGATCTTCTTCACGGACCGGACCGCCGGCACCGGCGATGAATTCACTCGCACGGTTGCGTAGTCCGTCGTACGTGGATTGCGGGGAATCGGCTGAGGTCATTACGGTCGATCGCGCGAGCGGATGTTAGAATACCTGTTCTATCGTAGCCGTATTCGCATCACGCATGCAAGATCGCTCCGGAGTCCAGGATGGCCGACACGACGACGCTCAATCGCCTGGCTGAGCTGGTTGCGCAACTTAATGAGTGGAACTACCAGTACTACGTGCTCGACCGGCCCAGTGTGTCCGATGGTGAGTACGACGAGGCACTCAACGAGGTCCGCGCAATTGAGGCCGAGTTTCCCGAGCTGATAACGCCCGATTCGCCTACGCAGCGTGTAGGCCAGCTTGCCCAATCGGCCTTCTCAAAGGTTGCCCATCCCATACCGCTGCTCTCCCTGAGCAATGTTTTCAGCCAGGAGGAGCTTGCTGGTTGGGAACAGCGCCTGAAGAGGTATGTCGGAGACGATCTGGACTATGTCGTTGAGTGCAAGTTCGATGGTCTGGCGATCGCGCTCACGTATGTCGACGGACTTCTCGATCACGGTGCGACCCGCGGTGATGGGCAGATCGGCGAAGACATTACCGCCAATTTGCGCACCATCCGGACGATTCCGGTCCGGCTCAAGGGGGACAGAATCCCGGCACGGATTGAGGTCCGTGGCGAGGTCTACATGCGCAAGGCCGATTTCAATGCCCTGAACGAGCGCATGGTGGCCAATGGGCAGGCCCCGTTCATGAATCCGCGCAATTCCGCTGCCGGATCACTCCGACAACTGGATCCCAATCTGACCGCACAACGCCCACTGCGGTTTGCTGCGTACGCGATTGGATACATCGAGGGAGGCGAAGAGCCTGCGACCCACATGGATGTCCTCGCGCTCCTGACTGAACTGGGCTTCGATGCCAGCCCGGGGGCGGCGCACTGCGACAACCTGGATCAGGTCTGGGACGCCACTCAAGATTGGCTTGCGAAGCGCGATGCGCTGCCGTTCGAAATCGATGGAGCAGTCGTCAAGGTCAATTCGATCCGGCTGCAGGACGAGGCTGGCTCGGTTGGGCGGGAACCTCGCTGGGCGACCGCGTACAAGTTCCCGGCCATTCAGAAGACAACGAAGCTGCTCGATATCACAATCAATGTCGGGCGGACCGGCACGCTCAATCCCCTGGCGATTCTCGAGCCGGTCAATATCGGCGGTGTGATAGTCAAGCGGGCGACATTACATAACGAGGACGAGATCGAGCGGAAGGACCTGCGGATTGGCGACACTGTCGTCGTCCAGCGGGCGGGCGATGTCATCCCGCAGATCGTGGCTTCGCTCAGCGACCAGCGGGACGGAAGCGAGCGTGTCTTCGAGATGCCAACTGTCTGCCCGGCCTGTGGCGCGCCAGTTGTCCGGGAAGAAGGCGAGGCGATGCGGTACTGCACCAATGCCTCGTGTCCGGCCCAGTTGCTGGAGCATCTGACGCATTTCGTGAGCCGCGGCGCCATGGATATCGATGGACTTGGCGGCAAGCTGGTGGCGCGATTTGTGGAGCTCGGCTGGGTGCAATCGATGGCAGACATTTACGCCCTCGATTGGAGCAAGGTGGCCGAACTCGAAGGTATGGGGGAGAAGAGTGCCGAGAAGTTGGCCAATGGCGTCGAGGAGAGCAAGCACCGCACACTCGCCCGCCTGTTGATCGCGCTCGGTATTCGCCATGTCGGCGAGCGGACGGCCGATCTCCTTGCCCAGCGATTTGGTTCGATTGATGGGCTCATGGCCGCTTCGGTCGAGGAGATCAACACGGTTCCTGGGGTTGGAACAGTGCTGGCCCAAAGCGTGGCCGATTTCTTTGAATC
>JAPXRQ010000046.1:1580-17827 GCA_033813515.1 Thermomicrobiales bacterium | reverse complement strand
TATTTGCCGATGCAGAATCGACTGAAGATCTCGGCCAGGACCGCGTCGTCGATATCCTCGCCGGTGATGCGGCCCAGCGCCCGGGCAGCAGCACGCACATCGGTTGCCAGCACATCGGTCGGGAAGCCGGCGGCTAACGCCTCTCTGGCCGAGCGAATGGCAAGCGCGGCCCGATCGATTTCGGCGAACTGGCGACCGGTGAGGAGCGCTGGGGTCGCGCCTGGATCCGACCCTGCCCGGAGCGCTTCGGCCACTGCGGCTTCGAGTTCGGGCAGCCCCTCGCCAGTGAGTGCGGAAACCGGAACAATGGCAATACCCGCACCGATCAGCGATTGCACATCCTGTATCGGTATTGATGTGCCGGCATCCTGTTTGTTGCATGCGACAACAACAGGTGGGGTGCCGACCGCTCCGCTGGCGAATCGGTCGCGCACGATGGACAGGATTGCAGCGTCATCAGCGGTCAGTGACTGACTCCCATCGAGCACGACAATCAGGCCAAGCGCACGCTCCATCGCCGATCGCGACCGCTCGATTCCTGCCCGCTCGACAACATCCTCGGTCTCCGTGAGCCCGGCGGTGTCCATGAGGGTGACCGGTATGCCGTCAAGCACTGCCCGCTCACTCACTACATCGCGCGTTGTGCCGGCAATTGGCGTGACAATCGCCCGATCGCTGCGGAGCAAGGAATTGAGGAGCGAACTCTTGCCGACATTCGGCTTGCCAATCAGTGCAAGGGTAGCCCCATCGCCAAGCAAGCGTCCGCTCGCCGCTCCGCGCAAGACGTCCGCGAGAGCCGACTCGGCCGCAGCAAGGTCGGCGGCGACATCTGTCGTTGGAATCTCGTCATCCGGAAAATCGGCAGACGCATCGAGATACGCCAACGCGGTCAATACGGCGGCTCTGGCAGGTGCGATTCGGGCCGAGAGATCGCCGCGCATATCTTCCAGCGCTCGCCGCATCCCATCGGAGGATTGAGCGGAGACCACCTGGAGCACGGCTTCGGCTTCAGCCAGATCCAGTCGGCCGTTGAGAAAGGCGCGCAGGGTAAATTCGCCAGGCTCAGCGGCTCGCGCGCCCGCTGCCAGCACTGCGCGCAAAACCGCGGGCGCGGCAACGGGGCCGCCGTGGCACGAAATCTCGATCACGTTCTCGGTGGTGAATGTGCGCGGCGCGGCCATCCAGGCGACCATGACCTCGTCGAGATCGGCGCCACTGACCGGATCGATGGCCCGGCCATAAAAGATGCGGTGTGATTGCTGCGGTTCGAACTCCATCGGACCGCCAGTTTTGCCGTACGAAAGCACACGATTGGCAATGACGGGTGCGTCGGTTCCGCTCATGCGTATGACGCTGATTCCGGCCGGGCCAGGGGCGGTGGCAATCGCAGCGATCGTGTCGAGCGTCGCAGCCATGCCCACTATCCCTCCCGAGCGTGCCGATCCAGCAGCCGCTTGATCGCCTGACGCGAGGGAATGTGTCGAGCCTTGCCCGCGACCGAAAGTCCCGCCGCGGCATTGGCGTACCGCAACGCGTCCTCAACCGAAGCGTCCGGCTCGGTCATGCGACAAAAGAAGGCGGTTGCGAAGACATCGCCGGCGCCTGTCGGATCATCGACCTGGAGCGGGAAAGCAGGTTCGGTAACCATGCCCTGCGGTGTGAAGGCCTGCGCTCCGCCACTGCCCAGCGTAACGACGCCATAGCCGGCCTTGCCGATGCTCTGCACCGTATCGCGGGAGTGCACGAACTCCTCATCGTTGACCACAATTGAATCGAGTTGGCTCATGAAGTCGCGGGGCAAGCGCAGGGGAATGTTCTTCACCCGCCCACCGGTCGATCGCGGCCAATCCCGCATCCAACCCTGCGGCGTGGTGCCCAGAAAGCGGGGATTGATCCCACTGGTCTGGCGGGTATCGATTTCCTGCGCCACCGGCCCGAGATGCATGACCCGGGGAGACCGCCATCCACCTGGCAGCCCACGGAGATCAATCGGCCCCGCCCAGCGCGTGATTTGCTGGGTGCGACGACCCGAGGAATAGTCGTTGATGAAAAAGGTCGGCCATTCCGCTTCTTCAACCACGATCTGGATGCGATCGTCGCCCAGATTCAGTGGTGGAACAACATGGCCATCGATCGTGACATCGTAGCGGCCACGGGTCAGGATGCCGACCCGCCAGCCGAGTCTGGCCGCCGCGACTGCCGAATACCAGGCCGTGCCACCGAGCATGACCGAGCCATCGGGCTGAATATCGCCGCAGATGTGGCCAATGACGACGTAATCGGGCGCCCGATTGCTGCCCGCACCGGACCGCGCTCGGCTCCCTCCGGGACGTTCGCGACGCGCCGGAGCGGCGTCCGATCGATCACCGTCGTCAGTCACGCGGCAAGACCTCGACCCGACGGCCAGATCCCTCACCGATGCTCTCGGTGTAGACATCCGGGTTGTCGCGCAATTTGAGGTGGATGATGCGGCGCTCGTTGGCTGGCATGGGCTCCATCAGCATGGCCCGGTTGCTGCGCGAAACCTGCCGCGCAACCCGCTCCGCCAGTCCGATCAACGACTCTTCGCGTCGTGTTCGGTAGCCCTCGACATCGATGACGATGCGCTTGCCATCCGTCATCTGCTTGCCGCAGATCAGGTTGACCAGATACTGGAACTGCGAAAGGTGTTCGCCGCGGCGACCGATCAGGTTGCCCAGATCAGAACCGACGATATCGATAAAGATGGTTGGAGCGTCCTCTTCGGTCATGGGGAGGCTGGACGGATTGTCTATCGCCATAACCTCGGCCTCAACGCCCATCCGCTCGAGCAGGTCCTTGACGACGTCCTTGACCGCAACCTCATCCTCGGCATCAACGCGGTTCGGATCGTAGACCCGCTCCACGCGCGCCGGCGGAACACCTCGACTTGATGGCCGATCACCAGGCACGCGCCGCTGCCGGGGCGGACGCCGGTCTCCACCATTACGGCGGTTGCCATCGTTGCGCTGCGATCCACCGGATGAACGGCCACCACTATTCGAGACCGGCTGCGAGGCCATGCCGCGGGCGGTCACCCGGACCAGCGCCTCTTCGTCCTCGGTTGCACCGGCATCGGACAGGATTTCGATCTCAACATCGTCGCGCGTCAGGTTCAACTGATCGAGGGCCAGGCGAATGGCGTCCTCCACCGTTACTGCCTGAATCTCCACGCTGGTCAATCGCTCGCCGCTTCTCATTGATCTTCCTGTTATCTCCATGTCTGGCCGATCGCTCCATCGCGACCCGGCCGCTGAATCCGCTACCTAGCGTTTGGCCTTCTTCTGCCGGGCCGGGGTTGACCCTGGCTCAGCCACCACAATGTCGGCCTCTGCTGTTTCGTCGGCGGTGATATCGGCGTCAACCGCGTCACCAGACGCCGCTTCGCGCTTGGCCTGCTCCGCCAACATCTTGCCCTTCGGAGAGTTGCGTGCGTACGGTCTGGAGGTCGTCGCCGCGGCCGACGTCGTGCTCTTTGCCTTGGAACTGGCGGATGCCGTGGACTTGGCCGTCGTGGTCGTGGTTGCGGATGCGGTTGCGACTGCTACGCCGGCACCATCGGTCGATTTGCGCTCTTCGGCAACCTTCTGGGCCTGCTCCATCTGGCCTTCCCACCACTTGCCCAGCGCGCTCTTCTTCTTGGGCGGCATGTTGGCAATCTCTTCGTCCGAGAGTTCCTTGGGCACGTGATAGCCGAGTCGCCGGTGCTCCGGAAGTTCGGGCAGCCACGGCGCGAACTCGCCGACCTTGCCCCAACCAGTGATGAACCACTGCTGGATGATGCCGTAGATGCTCTGCGTCACCCAGTACAGGACCGAGCCTGACGCGAAGTTCCAACCGAACAGCACCACCGTCACCGGCAGGATGTTCATCATGGTGTTCATCATCTGCTGCTGCGGATCGGTCACCTTGCCCTGGTTGGCAGGGCGGGCCATCCAGGTCTGCAGAAACTGGAAAAGGCCTGCGGCAATCGGGAGGATGTGATACGGATCCGCGTCCTTGAGGGTCGGCAGCCAGAGGAACGAGCCGTGCCAGATACCCGAATCGGTGCTGCTCAACGCATGGATCGCGCGATACACACCGAAGAAGATTGGCAACTGGATCAACGCCGGCAGACAGCCTGCGACCGGGTTCACCCCGTACGCACTGTACAGGGCCATTGTTTCCTGCTGAATGCGCGCGCGATCGCCCTTGTACTTCTTCTGCAGCTCCTTGATCTTCGGCTGCACATCCTGCATCGCCTTCATCGACTTGGTCGACTTGATGGTGATGGGCAGGATGAGGGTACGGACGATGATCGTGAAGATGATGATCGCCAGGCCGCCGCTACCGCACCAGTTGGCAATCCAATCCAGTACCGACTTCAGGAAATCGACGTACTGGGAGAACACCGGCACAGCAATCGGCACGGATGAAATGGAATCGAACGACAACGAATCTGGCCTCCCCCGCATTCCGCGGGACGGATTCAAAACGATTCGGCCAGGAAGAGGAGAGGAGGGCCGAATCCGGATGTGTCTACCACATGTTCGCGATCAGGAGCATCGCCACGGCGTAGTTTACGGAGTTGCGACCCGGGCGGCTACCCTTCCCGACCGCAAGTTCCACTTTTTGACCCCAATGTCATGGCACCGGGTCGTATCCGCCTTTCACAAACGGATTGCAGCGGGCAATGCGTTTGGTGCCCAGCCAGCCACCCCTGGCGAGGCCGTACTTCTCGATCGCTTCGAGGGTGTACTCCGAACAGGTCGGCTGAAAGCGGCAACTTGGCGGCATATGCGGGGAGATAGCCAACTGATAGCCGCGGATCGTTTTGATGGCGAGCCAGGCAAGCGGATTCCTCATGTGCCCGATCCGATCAATCTGGCCTTGCGGGCAATTTCTCGAAGCGCATGCCGGGCAACATCCAGGCCGGTCATCTCATCCACTCCGCCACGCAGCCAGATGACGACATCGTACCCCTGCTGGAGATCCGGATCGAGCAGGCGCGCTGCTTCACGCGTCAGGCGCTTGCAGCGATTACGATCGTGCGCCTTGCCGACCTTCTTGCCGGCGATAACGGTGTAGCGGTTCCTGGGCGGATCAGTTTGATTCGGGGCGATGCGGGCAACCAACGGACCACAGGCCGCCGATTGACCACCGGAGCGGATCCGCTGAATCTCGTACGACTCGGTAATGCGATTGCGCCGTTCGACCACTGCTGTCTATCCCGCAGCAATAAAAATGGCCGCCCGATTGCGCGGGCGGCCAAAGCAGATCTGCTACTTGTTCTGTGTGAACTTGCCCTCGTCGGAAACGGTCAACTTGTGCCGACCCTTCCGGCGCCGCGCCGACAGAATAGCCTGTCCGCTGCGGGTGGACATCCGCTTGAGGAAGCCATGCTCGCGCAGGCGCGGAATCCGCTTTGGTTGATATGTTCGCTTTGGCATGGTGTTCCCAATACTCCGCGCCGCATTCGACGCGGCCAAACTGGCAAAAAACCGCCGTTGCAGGCAAAACAAACCTCAACGGCCAAGGGTGGAGTATAGCGACCTGGAATCCCCAAGTCAAACAAAAGGCCCCAATCTGCCGCTCCTCGCTCCGGATTCCCCAGATCGGCGCAAAACTGCGTCAAACTGGGCCCTCCTCTACAATTGATGGCCGTGAGGAAGGATCATCCGTGACCGAGGCGACAACACCGCCGCAATCAGCCGATTCCACCACGTCCCCGCTCGACCCACTGGTCGAGCGCCAGTCTGAGGTATCCCGGGAAATGCTCCGGGAAGGCATCCGGCGTCTCCAACCGACCGAGCGGGAAGCATTGCGCCTGGCCACACGAGACCAGCTCCCGGTGAGCCGCATTGCCGCCCAACTCAATCTGCCCGCGTCCGACATTGAAACCGCTCTGCAATCCGGGCTCACTGCGCTTCGTGCGAGCCTGCTCGAGCAACTCGAAGGGGAAGGCTCGTGACGGACAGGGCCGAGCAGGACATCGACGACACCGACGAGGATGTCCAGATCGAGGACATCGAAGCAGTTGAAGCCACCGTCCCGGAGGGTGATGCGGGAACTGGGCAAGATGCCGATCGCTGGTCCCGGGCAGCGGGAGCAATAGCGCTCGGTGTCATTGATCCTGCCGACCAGGACGAGGCTGAGGCCGCGCTGGCCGCCATACCGTCGCTGCGTGACGAGGTGATCCTGCTCCAGCCGGTCGCAAACATTCTGCGGTCGCTCTATCAAACAGGAACCGCAACGCAGACAACAGCGCCGATCGAAACGCCGGTGCCTGACAGTGCTCCCGGCGAAAAGGTCGCGACCGAGACGCCAGCAAAACCGAAACGCCTGCGCAAACCACCCCCCACGCAGACGAATGTTGGCTTCTCGCGAACCATGCCAACCATCCCATGGGGCAAGGTCATCATCGGTGCGTCCGCTGCGATCGCAATTCTGGCGATCCTTTGGGCATTTGCGCTGCTGGACAAGATCAGCTCGCGCGATGACGAGATCGCCGCCCAGGCGACCGAAATCGCCAACCTGCACGCAGCCGGCAATGCCAGTGCCTACCTTCTCTATCCAACTGCCGATGGCGGAACCGCGGCTGGCACACTCTATTACTCGCCGGCAAACAGTGCCGCGGTGATTGATGTGGTGAATCTGCCCTCGATCGAATCGGATCAGGTGTTTCAGGTCTGGTTCCAGCAGGCGGGATCGACCAGCTGGATTCCGGGGCCAACCTTCACTGCCAACAACGCCGGGCAGGCAGTTCAACGACTGGCAGGAGACGCGCCGACATTCGCGCAGGTTGCCATTTCTGTGGAGCCAAGCCCGGGCAGCACCGATCCGTCTGGTCCATTTCTCGTCACAGGCACACTCGCCCAGGCCAACGGCTGACCAGCCCATCCTTTCGGTGTGGCAAACACCGACCACCACTCGACCGGCATCGTATGATTGACAAGATACGCGCAATGCTGCCCGATCCCTGTGACCCACCGATCGAACTGAACAGCGAGACGCTTGAATTCACCGAAGTGGACAAAGAATGTGCTGCCTGGAAGCCGGTTGCTGCCGTCGTCCTGGCCGTCGACTCCCCTTTTCTGGATTCCGCTCGGCGCGCTGCTCTCTTTCATCCTCTCCTGGCGGCTCTTCTTTCTGCCGATGGTGTCGGATGAAGGTGGGTACGCCTATGCCGCCCAGCGCTGGTTTGATGGGCGCGGTTCGCTTTATCACGATGTCTGGATCAGCCGGCCCCAGGCGATTTTCGTTGTCTACGGTCTGATCATCGATGCGCTGGGTGGCGCCACATCCGACTTTCGGATCGTTGCCTGGCTGTTCGGTGTCGCCACCATGTGTGTCGTCTGGAAACTCGCTTCGACGTGGTACGGATCGAGCGTTGCGGCCCTCGCCACCATGCTGTTCGCCATCATTCTTGGATCGCCCGCAATTGAGGGATTCACCGCCAACGCCGAAGTTTTCATGGCATTGCCTGCTGCATTGGCGGTCCTGACCACCTGGGTCGCCTCCCAACGCCGCTGGTCCTGGACGTGGCTCATGCTGACCGGCGCGCTGATCGGCCTGGCAACGCAACTGAAACCGTCCGGCATTGTCATGCTGGCGGTTTCCATCGGGTTCGCGGCAGTCATGATTGGCGATGGAGAACCGTTCACCCGCCGTTTGGCCGCCCGGTCCTCCTGGATTCTTGGTGGCTTCGGCCTCTCGCTGGTGCCTGCCCTGTATCACGGATACCGGATCGGGTGGGATGCGTTTGTCTACGCTGCCGCCGGATATCGACTGGCGCACCAGAGTAGCGCCACCAATTCGCTGCACCATCACATCGAAGCCATCCAGTTGTTGAGTGCGCGCATCTGGCCCGCCTACCTGGTGATCGGCATGGTGATCATGCTTCGCTGGGCGACCGCCAATGAGCGCGTCGAGAACCTCTCCGCTTATCGTCCGCGGCCGGCACTCGGTATTGTTTCCCTGCCTGAAGGTCTCACGTCGCACGAACCCGCCTTCCGCCTGCTCCAGTTCTGGCTCATCGGGTGTGCCCTTGGCATCGCGATGGGCGGCGACTGGTGGTACCACTACATGATCCAGATCGCCGCGCCGTTCGCCATCTGGCTCGCCCTTGCCATTACCCGCCTGCGGCCAAGGCTGACCCGCGATCTCTACACGCTGGTCGTGGCCTGCACCTTCCTCTTCCTAACGACGCCATACAGTGTTCTGGCCAATACCAGCCAGGCCCAGATGACCGAAGACATCTTTGGCCATCCCGGATATGTGGGACAGGAAGCCCTGGCCCAATATCTGCGCGAGCACACCGATGCGGACACCGCCATCTTTGTCGCATTCGATCAGGCTGCTGTCTACTACCTGGCCGATCGTCCATCGACCTACCGCTATCTCTACGATCAGGAATTGCGCGCGTTCCCCGAGGCAGAGGATGATCTGATCGCCATGGTCGAATCACCAAATCGGCCCGAGTACATCGTTGGCACCCGACAGCGCGCACCGTTCTCGGATCGTGGCCTCGCGTTCTGGGAAGCCGTCCAGCGGCATTACACCTACGAAACGTCGGTCTGGGGCGTGCCGATTTACAAGGCCAACCCGGAACCACCAACGACTCCATGACAGACTGGTCAATCCGCCCGTTCGCTGCGCCGGATCAGGATGCGGTCAAGGCGCTTGTGCTGGCCGGGCTCGCCGATCATTGGGGCGAGCTAGATCTGACCTTGAACCCGGACCTGAACGACATCGCCGCCTGGTACGCACCGCAACGGGGACAGACCGTGGTCGCTGTACTGGACGATGAGATCGTCGGCACGGGCACGCTCCGTGAGGTTGAGCCGGGCACTGCTGAACTGGTCCGCATGTCGGTCTCTTCGGCGCACAGGGGCAAGGGGCTCGGTAAGGGTCTGGTTCGTCACCTGACCGATCTTGCGACCGCATCCGGATACGCGACCCTGATCTGCGAGACGACCGATACCTGGCAGGACGCGATTGCACTGTACCTGTCCTGCGGCTTCGAGATCTACGATCAGCACGATGGCGACTATTTCTTCCGCCTGCCGCTGGTCATGTCTGACCGCTAATCGCATCCCAGAGCGTTTCGAATGCCGGGGCGCCATCAAACAAAATGCGGTGCAACGCCTGCAGCATCGGAAACTCGTCGATCCCACCTGGACCTTCGATATCCCGCACCATCTGATACCCGTGCTGCGCGGCGGCATGCCCTTCGATCGTCATCCCGGTTGAGACCAATGCGGCCAGGGCATCCGCCACTGGTTGACCGCGCCCCAGCATTTCTCCCAGAAGCCGGTTTCGTCCGGCTGCCACGGTCACACTCAGGTCGCCAACTCCCGCCAGGCCAAAGACCGTCGCTGGATGACCACCAAGCGTATGGACAAGTCGTGCCATTTCCTCGATCGCGAACGGGAACAGCGCTGCCTTCAGGTTCTGATGGGGCAATCCGAGCCGCGCCTCAAGCCCGGTCGCTACACCAACCGCGATCGCGTAGGCGTTCTTCATCGCGGCGGCAAGTTCGACACCGATCCGGTCGGTCGATGTTTGCGCGCGGTACATGGGAGTCTGGAGGAGGTCTGAGGCCAACTGGTTGGCTCCGGCATCATCCGATGCAAACACGGACACCGTCGGCAGATGCAACGCCACTTCGTTCGCCTTGGCCGGTCCCCCGACGACAATCACCGGCGCACCAGTCATCTGTTGTATGCGGTCGCCGATCACCTGTACTGGCTCGTGTGGCTGGTGCCACAGGCCCTTGGCAAGTGACAGGACCGGCGGCACCGGCATCCCGGTCGCAAGCACCAGATCCAGCACGATATCGATCGCACCGGACGACACCGCGACCACGACCAAATCCGCCTCTGCGAGTGCCTGCTCGATCTGGTCGGCGTGCAGAAGATTGACCGCCGGATCGATCGGATGTTGCAGTCGGGGATGAACCTGCCCAGCTTGCAGCGCGGCGATGATGTGCTCGTCGTGCGTCGTACCCCAGAGGCGGACATCGTGACCATTGGCAGCGATCGGCGCAGTGATCGCCGTGCCCATATCACCCGCTCCAAGAACTGCGACCCGCATTCCGCACACCTCTGCTGAATCAATCTGTCGCGACAGCATACCGCCGATGCACCGGACCGAAGGCGATCGACCGTGCCCGTGCCGAGCAATTTCACGAGAGATGCGCTATGTTGATATGCGTGACCCCCCGAAACGATCGACCCGGAGTGTCTCATGCGCCGTCTTGCCGTTCGATCCGTTCTCACTCTGCTCCTGGTGGCAGCGACCTCTGCCACCACCCAATGGACCGCGCTCGCGGCAACCTGCACGATCAACGGGCAGACCTACACGGTCAGCATTTCGGGGTCCGGCACGATCAATGGCACCGCTGGCAACGATGTCATTCTGGGCTCGGCTGGCAATGACAAGATCCTGGCTGGCGATGGTGACGACAGGATCTGCCCCACCTCCGGCAACGATGACATTACCCTCGGCGATGGTAATGATCTCGCTGACGGTGGCGCAGGTCACGACAAGATTCGCGGCGAAACGGGTTCGGACACGATGTTCGGCGGCGAGGGCAACGATTCGATCAACGGAGGGATCACCGGAGCCGACTGGATCGAAGGCGGTGCCGGGGACGACAAGTTGGTCGGAACCAACGATCCCGATACGATCAAGGGCGGTTCGGGAAGAGATCGCATCTACGGGAAGACAGGGCACGATGGCCTCTCCGGCGGGGACGACAACGACTCGATTTCGGCCAACGCCGGTGGCGACTACGTCGAAGGCGGTCTGGGCGACGACAAGTTGGTCGCCGGCTCCGATGACGATCACGTCGTCGGGGATGCTGGCAACGATCGTCTATACGGCGAGAGTGGGGCCGATACGCTGCGCGGTGGGGATGGCGACGATTACCTCTCGGGCTCCGGGGGCAACGACACCCTCTACGGTGACGCTCACAACGATGAGATCAACGCCGGACCGGACAACGACAAGTCCGAGGGCGGAACCGGTAATGACACGATTGCTGGCGGTTCGGGCGGCGATAACCTCAAGGGTGGCGACGGCGAGGATTCCATCGACGGCAGTACCGGCAGCGACGGCATTCAGGGCGGCAATCAGGACGACTTCCTGATGGGCGGTCTGGGCGGGGATTCGATCGAGGCAGGCAACGGCAACGACGCCATCTACGGCGACACGCAGGTCACGGCCGACGGTGGCGATGTCGACATCATCGAAGGCGAGTTCGGCAACGATATCGTTCTTGCTGGTCCAGGCAACGACGAGATCTTCGGCGGCGCGGGCGATGACACCATGGTCGGCGATCTCGGCCACGACTACATCCGCGGCGGCACCGAGGATGACCGCCTCTTCGGATATGACGGTAATGACTACATCAACGGCGACGAAGGCACGGACGAACTCTCAGGCGGAGACGGCGACGATCAGCTCTACGGATTTGACGGCGTCGGTGATGAGGTCAACGGCGATGCCGGCAACGACTTTGTCGATGGCGGACACAACCTTCAGGACCTCTGCAATGGAGGCACCGGCACCGACAAGACCTACACGACCAGCGGTTGCGAGACGAAGGTCAGTATTGAGCAGTTCGTTTAGGACCCGAATCCGTTCCGGACCACGATCTCCGCGATTGGCTTGCGCGGTTGTTCCTTCTTCGGTGCTTTCGGGGCGTCCGGATTTGGCGTCCCGACGATGACTGCTGCGTAAACCCACAGTCCCTCCGGCACCTGCAGGAGTGAGCGGACCGCTTCCTCGCCATATCCCGGACTCCAGGATACGATCGCCCCTCCAATTCCAACGGCATTCGATGCCAGGAGCAGGCGCTCGGCGACCCGGCCCGCATCGAACCGGTTGTCCTGGGCCGATTGCCCCTCGGTCAGTATCACAATCGCCGCGCCGGCTTCCGCGATCCAGGCGCTCCCGCCCTTGGCCGTTGAGAGTCCCGCGAGCAGATCGCGATCGTCCACCACGACAAACTTCCAAGGCTGCCTGTTGACCGCACTGCCCGTCCATCGGGCAACTTCCAGCAGCGCATCCATCTGCTCGGAGGTAACCGGCTCCGGTACAAAGGACCGCGTCTGCCGCTGTCCCCGCAAATAGGCAATCTTGTTGGCATTGAGAGGCATAGGTCAGTTTCCAGTCGTCAGTTGCCAGTTGTCAGTGAATCGCAACCGGTCTCCACGGATGGCGCCAAGGATATCCTCGGCGAGATGTGCCCAACTGCCAACTACCAACTGCCGACCGCCCACTACCTGTCCGTTTGCCTGGGGTCGAAGGCGTCCCGGAGGCCGTCGCCGACGAGATACAGGCAAAGTGAAACGGCGAATACGATGAATCCCGGGATGAAGACGTTGGTCCAGTTGGTCCGGTAGAAGCGGTAGGCGTCGTCCAGCATGTTGCCCCAGCTGGCCGTCGGCACCTGCACGCCAACACCGAGGAAGCTGAGCGAGGTCTCGGCGATGATCAGTGAGGGGATTGTCAGGGAGGCCAGCACCAGCATCGTCGGCAATACGTTGGGCAGCACGTAGCGCAGCACAATCCCGACCGGCCCGACCCCTACCACCCTGGCTGCATCGACATACTCGCGCTTCTTGATCGACATGGCCTCGCCCCGGATGAGCCGAGAGTCACTTGGCCAGGACACAATCGCCAGGATGAATGCCAATCCAACCCAACTCGGCTGATACAGCGTGGTTACCAGGATGAGCAGCGGGAGCGACGGAATCGAAAGCAACAGGTCGACCAGACGCATCAGGAAGCTGTCGATCCAGCCGCCCGAGTACCCTGCCACCAGGCCGACGGTCAGCCCGATCGTCAGCTCGGCGATCGTCCCCAGGAACGCGACCGTCATCGAAATCCGTCCACCGTACGCCAATCGGGTCAGGATGTCGCGGCCGTTAGCGTCGCTGCCGAGGATGAATCCATTTTCGCCAGGCTTGCTCAGCTTGTACTGCAGGTGGTTCTCGTAGGGATCAAACCCGGTCCAGCGCGAGATCAATGGCGCCATCAATGCGAAGAGCGCCACCAGGACGACAACGGCCAACGCGACCATGGCCACCTTGTCCCGCCGGAAAGCCCGCATGGCCCGCCGGAAGAATCCGGCCGACTTGGCGCCGGCCCGACCGTCGACCAGCCGATCGGCCGCACTCAATGTTGGCGCCGATGCCATCAGTTCCCCACCCGAGGATCAACCAGTCCATACAGCAGGTCGGCGATCAGATTGCCGAGGATGGTCAGGATCGCGAACAACAGCGTGGTCGCCTGGACCATGGTGTAATCGCGCCGACTGACGGCCTCAATCGTCAGTGATCCCATGCCGGGCCAGGCAAAGACGTACTCGATCAGCAGGGAACCACCGAACAGGCCGGGAATCGAGAGCCCGATCAATGTGATCAGGGTCAGCAAGGCATTCCGAAACGCGTGGCGGTAGAGAATGATGTTCTGCCGCAGTCCTTTGGATCGTGCGGTCCGGATGTAGTCCTGCCCCAATGCCTCCAGCATTGAGGAGCGGATGTATGCCGTCCAGATGCCAATCTGGAAGCTGGCCAGCGTCAGCACCGGCAGAATCATGTGCTCCGCGCGATCCATGAACCCACCGCCACTCCGCGCACTGACGATGCCTCCGGAGGGCAGCGTGGGCAGCCACCACAGATCCCATTGTGTCGATTGAACCGAGAAGACAATGATGAGCAAGATCCCGAACCAGAAGAGCGGAATCGAATACAGCGCGACTGAGACGATGTTCACGACACGATCGAACAGGCGGCGGTGATAGACCGCCGAATAGATGCCGAGCGGAATGGAAATCGCGAGGGAGAAGAGCAGGGCAGCGCTGGTCAACAGCAGGGTGTTTGGCAGCGCCGCCCAGATGCGATCGGTCACGGGCAGGTGGTTGTAGAACGAGGGACCGAAGTCGAGGTGAAAGATGGCGTTTTGCAGCCACTCAAGGTAACGCTCCGGCCACGGTCGATCCAGACCCAGTGCTTCCGTCATCCGCTGCACATCGGCCGGCTTAACCCGGGGATCGCGCGAGATCTGCGTGAGCGGCGAACCAGGGATGAGGTTCATCAGCGCGAACGTGATAAACGAGACCCCGATGATCAACGGGATCGAGATCAGAATCCGCTGGATTGCGTAACGTGCCATTGGCCCGGATACGGCGACCGGCCGACATCAGAGATACGACGTCGACCGGTCTGCGCGACGCTATTGATCGGCTATCCAGATGTACTCGATGCCCGGACCGCCCCATGGGCCAGGGAACGAGTTGTGGATGCGCACACTCTCCGCACCGATTGTGGTGGAGAAGAAGAGGACGCCGATCGGCTGCTCGTCATTGACGATGTTGGAGTACTGAATCATCAGCGGAATACGTTCGTTGATATCAACGGTCCGCTTGATCTGTTGGCCGAGGACATCCAGTTCTGGATTGCAGTACTTCATGTCATTGAAGCCAATCTGGTACATGTCGCACCCAAACATGATGTCCTGGAAGAATGTCGGATCCCAACTGAACCCGTAGAGGGCCATCTCGAACGTCGGGGTCGTCGTCGTCGCCTCGATCAGCGCCGAGAACTCCAGCCCGACTGGTTCGATACCAATCCCGACCGCCTTCCACGCATCCTGCATGTAGGCAACAAGCGTGTCCGTGGTCGCGTCGCCACTTGGATAGAGGAACTCGAACGACATCTCGACGCCGTCCTTGTCGACCGTGCCATCGCCATTGGTGTCGGTCCACCCGGCTTCTGCAAGCAGAGCCTTGGACCGCTCCGGATCGTAATTGAAGATCGTGTTCATCTGATCCGGGGCATAGGCGTAACTGATGACTGGCTGCGGCCCGTTAGCAACGACACCGTGCCCGAGCAGGATGTTGTCGACGATCGATTGCCGGTCCAGCGCGAACATGAACGCCTGGCGCACGCGGTAGTCCTGGAAGCGAACGGTGGTTTCGGAATTGAGATTGAACTCGTAGTAGAAGAAGCCACGGTTCGGGTACTCGAACATCCGGAAGAGATCGGGCTGCTGCTGCACCGTCTCAACCTGGGTTGGATCCACTGAAACATCGTCCAGTTCGCCGGTCAGGAAGGCGTTGAACTCGGCCTCACCATCGGCAAAGATGCGGATCGTGATCTCCTTGAGGTACGGCGCGAACGGGGTGTACATGTCGTTGCGGACCAGCTTGACTTCCTGACCCTGTGTCCAGCTCTCGAACTTGAACGGTCCGGTGCCGATGACGCGGGAGGGATCCTGCCCGGTTGAGCCCGGATCGGTCACCCAGTCTGCCCGCGGCACATTTTCCCAGGCCGCCTTTTGAATGATTGAGGTCGAGTACCCAACTGTCGTCAGGAAGTCCGCCAGGATGTCGTTGGCCACGATCTGGATCGTGTCGGCGTCAATCACTTCCCACGACTTCACGGCAGCAAGGAATTGGCCGGTGTAAGGCGAGGCAAGTGAAACATCCGCCATGGCTTCGAGGCTGAAGGCGACATCATCGGCGGTCAGATCGGTGCCATCCGACCAGACCTTGTCCGTGCGCAGATGGAAGGTATACGTGACGCAATCGGCGGCGATTTCGTAGTAATCGGTGACGCCACCGGCGATCGGCTGCCCGGTCTCCGGATCGCCCGCCAAAAGCGGATCGAAGATGTAGCCGGTCACCGTCAGCGATGGATCCGATTCGACGAAGAATGGATTGACCGACTGCAGATCGCCGGTCGCACCGGTGACGTAACTGCTGTCCATCGTCGTCGGCTGTTCGAGATCGTAGCGGCTCTCAATCTCGGCTCGTGATTCAGCGGCCGTGGCGGAGACGAACGGTTCGCAGGTCACCGCGGCGGGCGAGGCGGCCGGTGTGGCTTCGTCTGCCGGTGAAGCCGCGGGCGAGGCGGCAGGTGACGCGACGGGAGTGCCATCCTGCGCGGCGACCAGCGGCGCACTCATGATTGAAAGCAGGAACAAAACGACGATGAGACGACTCAACCAGTGTGTCCGTGTGCGCATACCCAACCTCCCGGAATAATCACTGCATGGCGTTCGTGCGATTTTGCCGCAGGAGACCCAATCCTGCCAGACGCACGATCACAAATCGCAGATGTGAGCTAACTGGTACCTGTCCAGATTTGATCACCAGCGTGTTCGTCGGCCCAATTTGTGATCATTGCCCAAAAATACTGTGGGCATTTCTGTCGTTTGGATGTTGCACGGGGCGAAGG
>JAPXRQ010000046.1:0-1570 GCA_033813515.1 Thermomicrobiales bacterium | reverse complement strand
TTTCTGGCGTTGCGACGATGCAATCGAGAAATGTCGGCACAGCTCGGGCTGGTCCGGACCAGTTTTGGGCATCTGGGCAAAATGCTGTTGACGGGAACGAGTTTCCATTCATAAAATGCCCGCACCCGACATACGAACGCCGTAGCACTGTGCCGCGGCTCCATGCGAGGGTGTACCAGCGGCTTCATGCCGAGGAGGACCACCTGTGGCAGATAGCACCCAGGTTCGTCAGTTCTTCAACGATGCCATGACCGGCAAGCTCAATCGTCGCGAAGTGTTCCAGCGCGGTATCGCCCTGGGCCTGAGCGCAAACGTCATCGGTATGCTGGCGCTCAACGCCGGCCGCATGCCACGCGCCTTCGCAGCTGAGGAAGGCAAGCCTGTCGCCACCTTCCAGCCGTGGATGCTTAACCTGCACCCGAGCTTCAAGCGGGTCGGTGAGAGCCTCGGTATCGAAGTCCAGGAAGCGCCGACCACGAACTTCAGCTTCGACCGCTTCATCCAGGAAGCCAACGAGAAGAACAGCACGTGGGACTTCTACGGCGGCGTTACGCCATTCCTCGAGATGATCGCGCTCGCCAACAGCGGCACGATTGAGCCGTGGACCCCATACCTGCCGGAAGGCCTCAAGGACGACCTGGCTCCGGCCACCGTCACCGAAGGCACCTACAAGGACGAGTTCTACGTCTGGCCGATCCTGCTCGACATCAATGTCATGATGTGGAATTCCGGCATCCTCGAGAAGGCCGGCCTCGACACCACGACGGCTCCGGCCACGTGGGACGATCAGCTGGCTGCCGCCAAGCAAATCATGGATTCCGGCGCTGCCCCGTACGGCATCGTCTTCGATGTCCGCGACTGGCGCTCCCTGATCCCGATCACGCACTCGATCAGCACCGATGTCTACGATCCGGAGACCGGTCTGTTCCAGTACGCCAGCGATGCCGCCATCCAGGCGCTCGAGATCATGAAGCAGATGATGCCGCTCACGATCCCGGATGTCCTCAACCCGACGCCGGTCAACACGACCGTCTCGCCGGACGAGCAGGCCTTCGCCGCCGAGCAGGTTGGTTACTACTTCAAGTACCAGAATGCCGGCTTCCAGTTCTCGGCCAACTGGCCGGACCCGAGCCTCATCGGCCTCGGCGCCCTGCCGAAGACCGCAGATGGCGTCGGCGGTACCGTCTTCTGGGACACCGGAGCCGTGCTCTTCACCTATGGCGCCAACAAGGCCAAGGCGGTCGAGTACGTGCAGACCCTCGCCAATGACGAGCAGATGTGGCGCGAGTCCATCGTCGGCAACCCGGATGAAGGCACCACCCCGGTCGGCCAGCTGCCGATCCTCCAGTCGCTCTGGAAGACATGGGAGACCAGCCCGCCGGACTTCATCGCGGCCAACCCGTGGACCCGCTCGGTCTTCGACAGCCTCGGCAATGCCAGCGCTATCGCTCCGTGCACCCTCGGTGTGCTGCAGTTCGATACCGCCCGCGTGGAGTGGATCAAGTACCTCTCCGGCGAAACCGCCGATGCCAAGACCGCTGGTATGAACGCGCAGAACGCGGCATACGAG
>JAPXRQ010000045.1:0-18151 GCA_033813515.1 Thermomicrobiales bacterium | reverse complement strand
TTGCCGGGAAGGAGGGGTGGGCGCTGGAAGTGGCACGTCAGCCAGGCAAAGCGCGCGGAGGTGGCCGCCATACTCCGGCGCGCACCCTTCGGCACCACGATGAACTCGCCGGCCGCAAACCCGTGCGCCACGCCGTTGATCGTGATCGTGCCTTCGCCCTCGACGACAACCAGCAGGACATCGCGCTCGCTATTGGCATGCTCGCCGATCGGCCGGTCCGGGGTGATGGCGACCACGTTCAGATCGAGATCGGTACTGCGCTGCGACCAGATCGGACCGGTTCCGGTGGTGGCACTGAGGATGCCGGCGAAGGAGATCGGGGCAGGGCTATCCGGTTCCGGCGGGAGGATGTGCGCCAGGCAGGCTGCCTCGCCGCCTTCGTCCACATCGATCGGTTCGTGTTTGCTGGCCATGGTGGCTGCTCCTATTCGCCTGTGTAGACCGGCTTGCGCTTCTCGGCAAAGGCCGTGATCCCTTCGACATAATCGCGCGTTTGATCGAGTGGAATCCGCTCGCGCAGGACCGCCTGGGTCGCCTCGGCCTGCGTCAATCCATCAGCCGACCGCAGCGCCCGCTTGATTGCCCGGATCGCCAGGGGCGCGCCTGCCTCGATCTGACCGGCGATCTCATCGACCGTCGCCTCCAGATCGCCCGCCGCAACAAGCCGCTCGATCAGCCCGATCGCCTTCGCCTCATCGGCCGGAATCCGCCGCCCGGTGAACATGATCTCCCGCGCCAGCCCCGGTCCGACCAGTTTCGGCAAGCGGGTGACACCGCCAGCCCCGGGGATGATCCCGACGAGTGCTTCCGGCAGCCCAAAGACACTGCCCTCGGCCGCAACCCGGATATCGCAGGCAAGCGCGACCTCGGTGCCACCAGCCAGGGCAAATCCACGAATGGCGGCGATAACCGGCGTCGGGAATGCGGCCAGGTCTTCGCAGAGCCCGGCAATGCCATGCAGATGCTCCAGCCGCTCCTCTGCGTTCAGGGTGGTCCGCTCGACCAGATCGGCGCCTGCACAGAAGGCGACACTATCCGGCGAGGCGGTGATGATCAGGACCCGGATCGAGGTATCAGTGGCCAGGTCTGCCAGCGCAATCCGCAGCGCCGCGACCAGTTCCCGACTGAGCGCATTCCTGGCCTCGGGGCGATTGAGCGTCAGGGTGACCCGCGCTCCGGTTCGGGTTTGCAGCAAGACGCTCATTCAGGCTCCTGATCGTGGGCGAGGGATTCCTCGTCGTCCTCATCGATGAGATCGGGCAGGCGGGTCACGCGCACCGCCGCCACCCGGTATCCGTCCATTTCCAGCACCTCGAAGGCGAGCGGATGCTGGGTGATGTGATCGCCGCGCATCGGGATCCGTCCCAGATCGTCGGCAATCAGGCCGCCCACCGACTCAACATCGCTGACTTCGAAATCGGTCGCGGTGAAGTCGTACACATCGCGCAGGTCGTTGATCGAGAGCCGCCCATCGACATCGTAAACGCCCGGTTCAATCTCGCGAACCGGCTCGTACCCCGGATCGAACTCATCCGCGATATCGCCGACCAGTTCCTCGAGCACATCCTCCAGCGTTACCACGCCAGCCATGCCACCGTACTCATCGGCCACAATCGCAATGTGTGTCCGTCGCGCCCGCAGTTCCTCGAGCAGCTCGTCGATCGGCTTGGTTTCGGGGATGAAGAGGGTCGGCCGCACAAACTCGCCCACCGGCCGGGAGGCAACATCGGGATCGCTCCACGCCACCCGGAAGACATCCTTGACGTGCAGGATGCCGAGGATGTTGTCGGGACTGTCGCGATGAACTGGCAGGCGCGAGTAGCCGGTCTCGAAGAAGATCGCGATGGCATCGGTCAGCGGAGTGGTGTGCTCGACGGTGCGGACATCGACCCGCGGCACCATCACGCTCCGCACCTGGATCCCGCTGAAGTTGATCGCGTCTTCGACCAGACTGGCCTCGTCCTCCTCGACCACCCCTTCGGCTTCCGCGGTGGAGAGCAGGGCGAGCAGTTCCGGCCGGCTGACACTGGGCAGCGAACTGGCCTGCTCCCCACCCAGCAGCCGGATCAGCACATTGGAACTGGCCGTCAGCACGTGGATAAGTGGCGCGACCATGCGGGAGAAGGTGTCGATCGGGGCGATGACCCGAAGCGCGATCGATTCGGCATGGGAAATGGCAAACGACTTCGGGGTCAGTTCGCCGACGATGATGCTGATGAACGAGAGCAGCGCGGTGATGATGATCAGCGCGATCACATGACTGTTGCTGGCCAGAAAGCCGACACCGGAGTTGTCGAACGAGTCGCTGAGGATCTCGACCAGGGAGACCGCGCCAACGGCCGAGGCGAAGAAGCCGGCGAGGGTGATACCGACCTGCACCGCGGCCAGAAATCTGGTCGGAGAGGACTGCACCCGCAAGACCCGCCGGGCCCGCTTGTCGCCCCGATCGGCCAGCGCCTGGAGCCTGGTTTTGCGCGCGGATACGATCGCAATCTCGGAGGCGGCCAGGACGGCGTTCACTCCGAGGAGCAGGACGATGATGATCAGCTCAATCCCGAGCCGCATGACAGTTTGCCCCTCCGCAGGTCATCCCAACGCGCGCCGATTCCAGCCTTCGCTGGTGGCCCTGGTGGTCATATGCACTTGTCTGGCCGGGACAAATAGTGGCTACTCCTCTGCTGCCTTGTCGAAAATTGTCCCATCTGGCAGATCTGTCGGGATGGCGCAGCCGTCGCCGAGCACGCAGCTCACCTGGGCGGTACCAAACGCAGTGGCGATCGCAATGGCGTCATCCAGCGTGTCCGTGCCCTGAACATCGATGATCGCCAGCACATTCCCGAACTGCAGAAAGAGTCGCGCACCCGGTCCGACATCGTCCAGCGCGTAGGAGGCGAACACCGCATTGTCGGCGCCGTCGAAGGCGGACGCATCGAGTTCGTCCTGCTCCGGGAAACCAGAGATGAGCGAATCGGGATCATCGAATGCCTCGCTGAGCGCATCCTCGTCGGCAAACGAGGCCACGACCATCGAGAGATAGGGGTAGAACGAATCGGCCTGATCCTGAATCTGGTAGGAAAGCGAATAGGCGCTCTCGAACCCATCCGGCACCTGGGTCAGGGTTGCCAGCAGGTAGTCATCCGATTCGGAGGCAAAGCCGTCGTAGGGAAGGAAGGGCACCCCGGACCAGAGGATGTACGACGGCAGCCGGGGATCGATGCTGCTCAGGTCCCGTCCATCGAGGGCATCCTGGGCGCGATCGGCCTGCGCTGCCGACAGGTCATCGACCAGGTCGGTATCCAGCTCTTCGGCATCGCTTGCCTGCATCTGCACCCGAATCAGGATCGGTCCGACCGTGAAGGTGACGGTGTACGAGGCTGTGGATCCGCCGGGCACATCGGATGTCGTGCCGGTGGTGGTTTTGGCGGGCGCATCCCCGACGCCGTCCAGCGCCGGCCCATCTTCGAAGGCGCCATTGGGGACATTGGTCGCGTCGTCCGCGATCAGAGCAAAGCCGCCCTTAACCTGCTGTGCGTGCGCGAAGAGGTAGAGGGTGATATCGATGCGATGCCCCGAGCCATTGCGGAACGACGAGAGGTACGCGGTCTGGAATCCGGTGGCAAGAATGGCATCGGTATTGGGATGGCCGCCACCAAACTGGGAGAGCGTATCGGCATCCAGGTGGAATTCGCCGTAGCCGGAGAAGACATCGGGCAGTTCGTCCAGGGGCAGGGCGACCGCGGCCAGATCCACCTGGTCATCGGCATACGGCCACGAGGCATCGTCCAACCCGGTGGGAGCGGCGTCGGACGGGATCTCGGTCGGTTCCGGCGTCGCGGTTACCACCGGCCGATTGGGGTCGGACGTATCAGCAAGGGCGGCCGGGCCAAGCAGCGGACCCGCCACGAGCAGGGCGATCAACGCGATAAGGAGCGAGCGGGAAAGTGAGACCATCACGAACTCCTGATGGGGCAGTTGGATTCGTGTGTTTACTCTACACGGACGACCCGGTTCACGGCTGTTGTTTGGCGCCACGGCGGAGAACCAGCAATCCGAGAACACCCGCGATGATCGATGCACTGAGGACGCCGATCTGAGCCGACGCGCGCAGTGATGACTGGTTCGGATCGGCGAAGGCCAGTTCGTTGATCAGCAGGGACATCGTGAAGCCGATGCCACCAAGCATGGCCGCCCCAATCTGGAGAGTCCAGTTGCTGCCTTCGGGGAGTTTGCCCCAGCCCATGCGGACCGGAACCCAGGCGCCAATCACGATGCCGATGGTCTTGCCGAGCACCAGACCCCCCATCACGCCCAGGGCAACCCGGTTCAGGAGCAGATCGTCGACCGAGCCATTCAGTTTGATTCCGGCATTGGCCAGCGCGAAGATCGGGACAATGAACCATGAGGAGATCGGATGCAGCGCGTGCTCCATCCGTTCGCCAAGGCTGTGCCCGCTGCTGGACTTAATGGGGATCGTGAACGCGAGCAATACCCCGGCGATGGTCGCGTGGATGCCGCTGTTGTAGACCGCCAGCCAGAGCACAAGACCGGGGAGCAGATACCAGATCGGATTCTGGACATTGAACCGGTTGAGCGCGACCAAAACCAGCACCACACCCGCGCTGATCAACAGCCACCCAAAGCCAACCCCGGACGAATACGCGACGGCGATCAGGAGGATGGCGGCCAGATCGTCGACAATCGCGAGCGCGCCGAGAAAGACCTTGACTCCGACGGGCACGGACGATCCGAGCAGCGCCAGGACGCCAAGCGCAAAGGCGATATCGGTCGCGGTGGGAATACCCCAGCCGCGCTGCCCCGGGTGCCCGAGGTTGAGGGCCAGATAGATGAGCGCCGGGACAAGGACCCCGCCGATTGCCGCGGAAACCGGAAGAATAGCCGCCGCCCGGGAACTCAGTTCGCCGACGACCAGTTCCCGCTTGATCTCCAGCCCGACGACAAAGAAGAAGATCGCCATGAGCCCGTCATTGACCCAGGCGTGGAGGTCATACGGGAGCGCAATCCGGTCGGTGCCTGTCCAGGTATGGAGGTGCCAGAGATCGGAGTAACTGCCGGAGAAGGGCGAGTTTGCCCAGATCAGGGCGATTGCCGCCGCCGCAATCAGGAGGACTGCTCCGAAGACCTCGGTGTGCACCCATTCCCGGAAACTGGGGCTTTCGCGTTGTGTCGAGCCAAAGGCCATGGGTGAGAAATGCTCCGGAAAACAAAAAAGGGACTGTCACTATGACAGTCCCCACCTGGCGTCGTGGATATCGGGAACGCGCCATCCCGGAATGTTAGGTTTGTCCATCAAGTATATCAGGAGCGATTGTTACGGGATTCCAGTAGTCGTCTCGCAGTCGTTGACCGACACGGAAATCGTATCGAAGCCGGTGCTGCCCGAGCAGTAGTCCGTCTCGGAACCGCCCGAGAGTTCATCGTCCCCGTCGCGCCCGTAGAGACTGTCGTCACCTTCTGCGCCCTGCATGAAATCGTTGCCCGCACCGCCATCCAGATAGTCGGCGCCCTCTCCCGCGCTAAGGAGATCGTCCCCGTCGCCGCCGCGCAGTTGATCGGCATCATCGCCGGTGCGCAGCGCATCGTTGCCGGCATCGCCAGCCACCTGATTGGTTCCGCCGTTGGCCTGGATCAGATCGTCCCCATTGCCGCCCGCGATCAGATCGTCGCCCGCCCCGGTAGTGATGGTGTCGTCGCCATCCCCGCCCTGGACAGTTGTCGTCTCGTTGAGATCGGTGATGGTGTCGTCACCCGTTCCGCCGTCGATCGTGTCTTCCCCGAAGCCACCGACGATCGTATCCGCACCGGAATCACCCGCCAGGGTGTCGTTGCCATCCATACCGTTGATGGCATCGTTGCCAGGTCCGCCGGAGACATTGTCGTTGCCGTCGTAACCATCGATGTAGTCGTTCCCATCGCCACCGGAGAGACGATCGGCGGAGTTGTTGCCAAACAGGGCGTCCGAGCCACCCTGGCCGTAGAGCCGATCGCCCGGACCCTCGTTGCTGTTGAGGTAATCGCCGCCATCACCGCCAACGATCTGATCGGCTCCCTCGCCGCCGCCGATGGAATCGCTGTGACCCTCGCCGTAGAGCACATCATTGTCCGGGCCGCCATCAATCGTGTCGGTTCCCCACCCGCCGAAAACGGTGTCGACGCCGTAATCCCCGGAGATGAGATCGAACCCATCCGAGCCCATGATCAGGTCATCGCCCTGGGCGCCGTCGGCATAGTTCACCTCGGCGTCCGCCTGAACGAACTCGCCCGCCGTGGAGACCTCAGTGCGCGGCCCGGTGTACAGCGCATCGTTCCCGTCCTGGCCATCCAGGTCGTCGTTGCCGGTGCTGCCGCTCAGGGTGTCGTTGCCATCGCCACCCTTGAGCACATCGTTGCCCGATTTGCCGTAGAGGGCGTCGTTTCCGGAATCGCCAGAGAGCGCGTCGTTTCCCGCACCACCGGTCAGGTTGTCGCCGGAACTGTTGCCGTAGATCGTGTCGTTGCCGTTACCGCCATCGATCGTGTCGATATTGGTACCGCCATCGATCAGGTCGTCGCCATCCCCGCCCAGAACCTTGTCTGCTCCGCCGTTCGCACAGATCTTGTCGTTGCCGGCCTTGCCATCGATGGTGTCGGCTCCGCTCGATCCAGAGATGACATCGTCGCCGCTCGTGCCATTGATCGTGCCCGAGCCGGCGATGGTGACAGTGTAGGGGGTGCCATTGATCGTGCAGGTCGCGGCAGAAGCATGCGGAACCGCCACCAGCAACGATGCGCAGAGCAGGACGACGGCGGAAATCAGACGCGCAGACATGGGTGTGCTCCTGTTAATGGAGATCAGGGAATACCGGCCATCGTGTCGCAGTCATTGGGCACCTGCTGGAAGGCGACATCGACCCCGGCGCCACCCGAGCAGTAATCGACATCGGCGCCACCACCCAGCTCGTCATCACCATCGCTGCCGTAGACGTTATCGGCACCATCTCCACCGAAGAGCATGTCGTTGCCGAGTCCACCATTGATCGAGTCCGGTCCGGCCCGGCCGTTGCCTTCGTCGTCGCCTTCGCCGCCGTAAATGCCGTCGGCACCATCGCCACCAACGAGGACGTCGTTCCCGTCTTCGCCGTTGAGGGTGTTGATTCCATTGGTGTCGATGATCGTGTCGTCGTCATCCCCTCCGTAGACCTTGTCGTTGCCAGGTCCGGATTTGATCGAGTCGTTGCCGGCATCGCCCTTGATCGTGTTGGTGCCACCCAAATCGGTGATCGTGTCATCGCCATTGCCGCCAGAGACCGCGTCGTTCCCTGCACCGGTCTCGAGTGTGTCATCGCCATCGTCGCCGAAGACCGTATTGGTTCCTGCGATATCGACCACATGATCCGAACCGGTCCCCCCGGAGATCTGATCATCGTCGTTGCCTCCGGCGATGGAATCGACGCCCGAATCGCCGGCGATCACATCGTTCCCGGCATCGGCATCAATGGTGTCGTTGCCACTTCCGCCATTGATCGTGTCGTTACCGGTTGTGCCTGCAATACGATCCAGGCCGTTGCCGCCCGAGAAACGCGCCCCGTTGCCGTAGGCACGCATGATGTCGTTCCCATCCTGGCCGTAGAGCCGATCCTTGCCGGTGCTTCCGCCGTCGATCAGGTCGTTGCCAGTACCGCCGACCACCTGATCATCGCCATCATCCCCGTAGAGGTTGTCGCTGCCTCCTTCGCCATTGACCACATCGTTGTCCGGGCCGCCGCGCAGCGTGTCAAATCCATATCCGCCGAGAATGGTGTCGTTTCCGGCCTCGCCAACGGCGTAATCATTCCCATCTCCGCCGGTGATCAGGTCATCGCCCGGCCCTCCGTTGATGGTGTTTTCCTCGTCTGCCTGGAAGAAGTCTCCGGCCGAGGCCATCTCGGTGCGGGTTCCGGTCAGGATCTCGTCGTTGCCATCACCGCCAACAAGGTTGTCATTGCCGGTGCTGCCGCTGATGGTGTCGTTGCCTTCATCGCCGGAAAGGGTGTCGTCGCCAGACTTTCCATAGAGGCGATCGTCACCAGCCGCCCCGTAGATGACATCGTTGCCGGTACCGCCAGTCAGGTTGTCATTCGAACTGCCGCCGTAGATGGAATCGTTGCCGGTGCCGCCATCGATCGTATCGAGGTTGGTTCCGCCGTCGATCAGATCATCGCCATCGCCGCCCAGGATCGTGTCTGCTCCGCCATTGCCGCAGATCTTGTCGTTCCCGGCCTTGCCATCGATCGTGTCGGCTCCGCTGGATCCGGAAATGACATCATCGCCGCTCGTCCCGTTGATCGTGCCGGATCCGGCGATGGTGACGGTATAGGGGGTGCCGCCGATGGTGCAGGTGGCGGCATAGACATGCACCGCCGGCAGGTGGAACAGGACTGCGGCCGCAACCAGTACGAGGGCGGCCAATGGTCGAGCAAGCGCAGATCGCAGCATGGGACGTCTCCAAACATCAGGCGGCCGCCGGGCAGACGCGGTCCAATCAGTCACATTCGGGGGTTTGTTGCAGCATAAAGCCGATCCTGCCGATGTCAATCACCAGCAGGATCGGATTGTTTGTCCGGGAACAGGAGTGGTTACGGCACGCCGGTGCTGGTCTCGCAGTCGCCGGGTGACAAGAAGTAATCGATCCCGCTGCTGCCTGAGCAATAGTCGACGTCGGGTCCGCCACTCAGCTCGTCATCACCATCCCGACCATAGAGGTTGTCGTTACCGTTGGATCCGCTCAGGGTATCGTTGCCGGGCCCGCCATCCAGGTAGTCGTCATTCGTGCCGGCAGCTATATAGTCATCACCCTCTCCACCGGAGAGCGCATCCTTTCCGGAGCCCCCGACGAGAGAATCGTCCCCATTGTCCCCGGCGACGGTGTTGACGCCAGACGAGTCGGCAATGGTGTCATTACCTTCGCCGCCCGAGATCTGATCATTGAGGATGCCGCCGGTGATCGTGTCATCCCCGTCGCCACCAGAAATGACATTCACTCCACCGTCGTCATTGATCTGGTCATCGCCGGTGCCACCATCGATCTGATCGTCACCGCCGCCGCCGTACATCTTGTCGGCGCCGGAATCGCCGACGAGGAGATCGTTCTCGAGTCCACCGCTGATGAAGTCGCTTCCCGATCCGCCGCTCAGGTTGTCCTTGCCATCGCCACCGAAGACATTGTCGTTGCCATTTCCGCCTGATCCACGGATGCCATCATTGCCGCCGACCAGAAAATCGGCACCATCCTGTCCGTAAAGCCGATCCTTCCCGGGATCGCTGGACATGTAGTCGCCTCCATCGCCGCCCACGATCATGTCGTCGCCGATGCCACCGCTCAGATTGTCCGAGTTGCCTTCCCCGTAGACGGTGTCATTCCCCTCGACGCCGTAGAGGATATCGGCGCCGTAGCCGCCCATGATGAGATCGTCGCCACCTTCTCCGTACAGAATGTCCTGGTTATCGGCGCCGGAGATTTCATCGTTGTCCGCACCGCCATACGCAACATCACTGTCAACTGCGGCCAGGAACATCTCGTCCGCCCCGCCGATTGCGGTCCGGGCGCCAGTGCTGATCTCGTCCTCGCCGGCATCGCCATAGATGACATCGCTGCCGGTGCTGCCGCTGATGTAGTCGTTGCCATTCCCGCCAAAGAGGACATCGGAGCCGGATTTGCCATAGACGCGATCGTCCCCATCGCCGGCGTAGATAACGTCGGCGTCGGTGCCACCGGTCAGGGAATCGCCGGAGGACCCGCCGTAAATCACATCGCCGCCCGCACCACCATCGACCGTATCGATATTGGTGCCGGAATCGATTCGATCGTTGCCATCGCCGCCAAGCACCGAATCGGCTCCGCCAAGGCTGCAGATGATGTCGTCACCGCCCTTGCCATCGATCGTGTCGGCGCCGCTGGAACCCTTGATGACATCCGCACCACTGGTGCCGTTGATCACGCCCGATCCGGTAATCGTGACCACGTAATCGGTTAACTCGATCGTGCAGTAGGACACGGCCCGGACCGTTCGCGCCGAGATCATCCCGATCGATGCGGCGACCAGCAGCATGGAGAAACCGATCCGCAGAAACAGTGACCTGGACATTGCTCGACTCCTGAACGCGACACGCAAGCGACAGCTATCTCCGGAAGGTGTTCAATTGGGGGTTGATCGCATCATATCGCCAATTTGCGCCATGTCAATCACAAAAGAAACCGGGGATGTCCTGCGACACCCCCGGAGATCAGTTTGTGTTCAAGCGGGACGGCTACGGCACACCGGTGCTGGTCTCGCAATCGCCAGCTGCGGTTAAGATGTCGAAGCCAGTGCTGCCGGAGCAATAGTCGGTATCGTTTCCGCCGCTCAGTTCGTCATCGCCATCGCGCCCATAGAGATTGTCATTGCCATCGCCACCCGAGAGCGAATCGTTCCCCGGGCCAGCGTCAACGTAATCTGCGCCGAAACCAGCCGAGATGGCGTCGTTGCCCTCGCCGGCCGAGATCGAATCAGCCCCGGATCCGCCCGTTATCAGATCGTCTCCGTCGTCACCATAGATGGAATTGGTCCCACCGGAATCCGAGATCAGATCGTCACCCTCGCCGCCCGAAATCTGGTCGTTCCCGACACCGGTACTGATCTTGTCGCTGCCATCGCCACCGATGATGACATTGGTGCCATCGGGATCCGCAATCTGGTCGTCACCGGTGCCGGCATCGATCTGGTCGTCGCCCAGATCGCCGGTGATCTGATCGGACCCGGAATCGCCGGCGAGCGTGTCGTTTTCCTTGCCGCCCACGAGGATGTCATTCCCGGATCCGCCGCTCAGGTTGTCCTTGCCATCGGCACCGTAAATGGTGTCAGCTCCGTTTCCGCCAGACCCGCGCACACCATCGTTGTTGCCGACCAGATAGTCATTGCCATCCTGGCCATACATCCGATCGTGTCCAATATCGCTGGTTATGAAGTCATTGCCTGGACCACCCACGAGCATGTCATCGCCGATGCCGCCGCTGATCGTGTCAGTGTTGCCCTCGCCGTACATCGAGTCGTTGCCTTCGACCCCATACAGGATGTCGTTGCCGTAGCCGCCCATGATCAGATCATCGCCAGCCTCACCATAGAGGACATCCACGTTGTCGGCGCCGGAAATCGAGTCATTCTCCGTACCGCCGTAGGCGACATCGGTGTCGACCGCGGCCAGGAACATGTCGTCGGCCCCGCTCATTTCGGTCCGGGTTCCCGTGCTGATCTCGTCCTCGCCGGTTTCGCCGTAGATGACATCGCTTCCGGTGCTGCCACTCAGGTAGTCGTCACCCGTGCCACCGAAGAGCACATCGGACCCGGATTTGCCATAGATGCGATCGTTGCCGTCGCCACCGAAGATGACATCGGGGTCGGTCCCGCCGGTGAGCGAATCGCCAGACGATCCGCCGAAGATCACATCATTCCCGGCGCCGCCATCGACGGTATCGATATTGGTGCCGCCATCGATGGTGTCGCTGCCATCGCCGCCGAGGATGGAATCGGCGCCGCCAAGTCCGCAGATCTTGTCGTCGCCAGCCTTGCCATCGATGGTATCGGCGCCGCTGGATCCCTTGATGACATCGTTGCCGCTGGTGCCGTTGATCACGCCCGAGCCGGAAATGGTCACGACGTAATCGGTTGAGTCGATCGTGCAGTAGGAGACAGCATTTGCCGCCCGCAACCCGACCACTCCGATTGATCCCAATGCGAGGAGCACGGTGAAACAGAACCGCAGGACTGACGACCTGGACATTTCATTCACTCCTGAGAGCAAGCCTCAATGTGCGCATGCCGCCTTCGGCACGCTGGTTGGGGGCACCTGCAGCATACCGCTGCAATGCACGATGTCAATCCTTCAGGGTGCGATGTCCGACACACACAGCATCATCGATTTGGGATGGCTCAGAGGTAGCGAAGAAAAATGTCCGGATCGGCCAGGAAATCACGTGTCAATTGCACATGCTCGACCTGATCCCACGGCGTCGGCACGATGCCGGATTCGGTCAGGACCAGAATCTGCGCCCCCGGAATGGCCATCAGGATTGGCGCATGGGTGGCGATGATGAACTGCGCCCCTTGATTGACCGCATCCATGACCAGCGCGATCAGGGCAATCTGGCGTTGGGGCGAGAGGGCAACTTCGGGCTCATCCATTAAATAGAGGCCATCGCCGTTAATACGGCGGGCGAAGACATGGAAGAACGATTCTCCATGCGACTGGGCATCGAGATCGCCGTACTGGCGGACGAGCGCATCGCGTTGTCCGTCGATCGTGGCGCGGGCATCTGTCCCTGGTTCGAAGGTCTCGGCCAGTTCGCCCAGTTCCTGGATCGTGCGGTTGGTCCCCAGGGCGAAGCCGAAGAAATCTTCCGAGCGCAGGTAAAAGCCCCGGTGCGCGCGCTTGTTCCAGGTGAGGACAAGATGGCGGGCCAATTCGTGGGCCGTGGCGAGCGTTTCGTCGCGATCAATCGCGACAGAGCCGATGGTAGGCAGCGAGGCAGAGGATCCGATCGCCTCGAGCAGGGTCGATTTGCCCGAGCCATTCTCCCCAACCAGGAGCGTGACCGGTGCCGTGAAGTAGACCTCTTCCATTGTCCGAATGATCGGCAGGTCAAACGGAAACCCCTCGGGCAGCGCATCGGGATTGCGGATATGGATGGAGCGAAGGGGGATCATTTTCGGTCGTCAGGTTTCAGGTGGCGGTTGGCAGTTTGCTGCGTATCAGGCTCCTGATCGGTTAGCGACTATAACTGTATTGGAAATGATTGTTTGGGCAAAAGGGGTGTGTTTGCATGTCGTTGGTGGAAGAGATTATTGCGGCCAATGCGGAGTTTGCGGAGGCGTTTGATGCGGCCAACATCCCCATTCCCCCGCGGCGCAAACTGGCAATTCTGACCTGCATGGATGCGCGTATCTACCCAAACAAAATCTTCGGACTGCACGAAGGTGATGCCCACATCATCCGCAACGCCGGTGGCCGGGCCGCCGATGCCCTGCGCTCGCTGGCCATCTCCCAGGAATTGATGGGCACGCGCGAGATCGTGGTCCTGCATCACAACGATTGCGGCTTGCTCGGCCGGTCGAACGCCGAGATACGGTCGAGATTGGTCTCCTCGCTCGGCCAGGTTGCGATGCAGCCGGCGGCCAATCTCGATTTCCTGCCCTGGCCCGACGTCGAACAAGCCCTGCGCAACGAGATGTACGATATCCAGACCTCGCCCCTGATCCGCCCCGGCACCCCGGTCACTGGCTTCATCTATGACGAAGAAACCGGCCTGATCCGACAAGTGGATGCGCTTGCCTAGAGGGGCGATTGCGGTAGGGGTTTATTGCATAAACCCGCACGGTCGTCCGCCGGAGTGCTGTCTGTAGAAGTGGCCGTCACCGGCAAGCTCAGGAGGATGCTCCAGGGCACATCTGGCTCGAATACCGAGGTTGGGGAATGAGCGGCGGGTTTATGCAATAAACCCCTACGGCAGAAACGACAAGAGCGGCGACATGGAATTCATGCGCCGCCCTTTTTTCTTTGTTCTCTGTTCTCAGTCCGTCGTGCGCTTACGGTAGACGTAAAGGGCCAAAGGAAAGAAGATGACGAGGATGCCGATCGTCCAGGCGAGGGCCCACCAGGCGTCGCTGCCGGCTGGTTGGCCCATCAGCCAGGCACGGACTGTGTTGATCACCAGCGTCAGCGGCTGATTCTCGGCGAAGGCGCGCAGCACCGTCGGCATCGAATCGGTCGGGACAAACGCACTGCTGGCAAACGTGAGCGGCATGACCAGGACGAACATCGCGCCCTGGGCGGCCTCCGGCGTTCGAACCAACATACCCGTCAGCACACCCAGCCAGGCCATCGCGAACCCGAACAGGAGCATCAGGCCGACCGCCGCGATCCAGTTCAGGGCGCTGCCTTCCGGCCGGAAGCCGACACCGAAACCAACCACGATCATGATCACAATCGCCAGAATCGCCCTCAGCAGGTCGGTAATCGTGCGCGACGCCAGAATCGCCGACGAGTGCATCGGGAGCGAACGGAATCGATCGATCAACCCCTTCTGCAGATCATTGGCGAGCAGGATGCCAGTCGCCATCATCGAGAAGGTGATGGTCTGCACGAAGATTCCCGCCATCAGGTAGTTGACGTAACTCGTGCCACCGGTATCGATCGCCCCGCCGAAGACATAGCGGAAGAGCAGCACGAACATGATCGGCTGGACCGTGACATCGAGCAGCAGTTCGGGGGTGCGGGCGATATGGTGCAGATTGCGTTTGATCAGTTCCCAGGTGTCGATCAGCATCCACTTGATGCCATCGCCATCTTCCCGGGCGAGTTGCCGGTGTGCCGTCACCGGAGTGGCGGATTGTTCGAGAGAAAGGGTGCTCATGCGGCCTCCTGGGCTTCATCCGCGGCACTGTGGCCGGTCAGGGTGAGGAACACGTCGTCGAGGGTTGGGCGGAGGATGGCGGCGGCATCGAGATCGATATTGTTCGCCTTGAGATCGGCGGCAATCGTGCTGGCCAATCCGTGCAACACCTCGACCGGCGCGGTGATGGTGCGCGCCTCGCCATCGATCCTCGCCTCACCGATGAAGCGCGGGGCGAGCAGCGTGGCAACCTGATTGAGATCGGTCCCGGCGGGAAGCGTCAGCTCGATGCGTTCGCCGCCAATCTGCGCCTTGAGCTGATCGGCTGTTCCCCGCGCGATGATCTGTCCGCGATCGACCACGGCGATGTCATCGGCCAGGAGATCGGCCTCTTCCAGGTATTGGGTGGTCAGGAGCAGGGTCGATCCGCCCTGGACCAGTTCTTCCATCAGCGCCCACATTTCGAGGCGGCTGCGCGGGTCCAGCCCGGTCGTCGGCTCGTCGAGGAAGAGCACCGGTGGCTGGGTAAGGAGCGACGCCGCCAGATCGAGCCGGCGCCGCATACCGCCGGAGTAGTGCTTGACGATCTTGCCGGCGGCATCGGTCAGGCGGAACCGCTCCAGCAGCTCGGAGGCGCGCCGCTTCGTGTCCTGTTTCGAGAGGCGATAGAGCCGCCCGATCATTTCGAGATTCTCGCGCCCGGTCAGCAGTTCATCGAGCGCGGCGTATTGCCCGGTCACTCCGATGCGGCTGCGGACCTCCTTCGGGTGCGCCAGGACATCGAATCCGGCCACCGTTGCGCGTCCGGAATCGGGCTTGCTCAGGGTAGTGAGGATGCGGACAGTGGTGGTTTTGCCGGCGCCATTGGGACCGAGCAGGGCGAGCACCTTGCCTTCGGGGACATCGATCGAGACGCCCTGCAGAGCCTTGGTGTCGCCGAAGTGCTTGGTCAGGTTTTCGGCGATGATGGCAGGTGACGTGGATGCCAATTGTGATCCTTTCTCAGTTATACCGACCGATCGGTCGGGAACATGCTATGATGATTGTGGTGGATACGTCGTTGTGTCTACCGACCGGTCGGTATCCTATCGACTGGCGGAAGCAATGTCAACCCCCAGCTTCATTTCATCGATCTGTGTGAGACGATTTCGACACCATGAACCAGTACGACCGGGCCCGCTCGGCCATCAATCAAATCGAACTGCAGCAGCAGGAGATCCAGCGCCGCTTTCAGGAAGAGCAGCAGAAACTGGCCGATATGCTCCAGAAGAAGCAGGCCGAGCTCGATCAGAAGCAGCAGCAGGTGATGGCCCGCCTCGAGCGCGAGCAGCAAAAGATCCAGGATCGGCTCAATGTCACCATGGGCGAAGAGATTTCTGGGCGGGACCGAATCCTCGACAAGGCGACCGAACTCTTCGCCCAGCGCGGCTACCTCGATGTCTCCATGCGCGAGATCGCCGAGGCCGCGGGTTTGCGCAAGGCCACCATTTATCACCACTTCGCCGACAAGGACGAGCTCTTCATCGCGGTCGCCCTGCGCGCCATGCGTGAACGTCGGCTCGAGATGGAAGAACTCGGCGCCCAGGCTCTGCCGTTGGTCGAGCAGCTGGAGGCGATGGCCGCGCTGCACATGAATCAGTGGAATCCCGGCACGATGCGCCTGGCCATGGACATGCGTGAGCACATCCCGGAGAGCAAGCACGACGATATCCACGCCGAACTCTTTGCATTGATGGATGTCTACCGGTCAGTTTTCGAGCGGGCGATCGACCGGGGCGAAATTGCCGGCATGAACGCGACCATGGCCGCCTCCGCCTTCTTCCACCTCGTCAACGCGTGGCTGTGGGATCCGTTCGGCCAACTCGAGGGCCATCTTCTCGAGGACACCTCCGAACTGGCCAAGGCAACGGTCCGCACCCTCCTCTACGGCATCGCCGGCCCCGCCCTGGAGGACCAGCGGCACCCAAGGTAGTCCGGAGCTTCCGGGCTCCGGCTCGCCAACGGCGAGGTCGCCCGATGGCTATTGTGTTGCCGAGGGACCAGTTGACACGCCGGGAACCTGCCCCATCCCTGGAAATCGATCGCGCCGAGGTCGCGCCAGGTTGAAACCAGGCGCTATGATCGCTGACCTCTCCGAGGTCAAATGCCGCCGACAGGTACCGGGTTGCTGATCAGAACCGGGGGTAGTGCGTGGCGTCCGGGCCGCGTCTTGGCCACCGGCCAAGGTCGCCCGAGGGCGATAACGCTCCCAACCAACCCGGTGACACGTCGAGAACCCGTTCCATTCCGGGAACCGATCGCGGCGGGGTCGCGCCAGGTTGAAACCAGGCGCTAGGATTGCTGACCTCTCCGAGGCCAAATGCCGCCGACAGATACCGGGTTGCTGATCAAAACCGGGGGTAGTGCGCGGCTTCCGGGCCGCGTCTTGGCCACCGGCCAAGGTCGCCCGAGGGCGATAACGCTCCCGCCCAACCCGGTGACACGCCGAGAACCCGCACTATTCCGGGAACCGATCGCGCCGAGGTCGCGCCAGGTTGAAACCAGGCGCTATGATCGCTGACCTCTACGAGGCCAAACGGCGCGCACGTGATGAATTGGTTTGTCCATCTTCTCGAGGTCGCTCGAGGGTGATTGTCTCGCCGATGATCCCGTGACACGCTGAGAACCCGCTTGATCCCCGGAATTCGATCGTGCTGGCCTATTTTGGGGAAACGGGCTCGGAAGCCCGGCATTACCCGTGGTCCACAAATGTCTGATGTAGTCACGGGGCGGCCCTGCCCCGTCTCGATCTCTGATCGAGGTCGCCCGAGGGCGATTGTGATGCCCAGGGTCCCGGTGACACGCCGAGAACCCGCACTATTCCGGGAACCGATCGCGCCGAGGTTGCGCCAGGTTGAAACCAGGCGCTATGATCGCTGACCTCTCCGAGGTCAAATGCCGCCGACAGGTACCGGGTTGCCATTCAAAACCGGGGGTAGTGCGCAGCTTCCGGGCCGCGTCACCCGAGACCTCCGCGTTCTCGGTTCGCCGCCAGGCGAGGTCGCCCGAGGGCGATAACGCTCCCGAAAAATTCGGTGACACGCCGAGAACCCGTTTCATGCCCGGGAATCGATTGCGCTGGCCTCGGGCCGCATAGCAATGCGGCGCTACAAGCAGTCTTCCGAGGCGTGTTACGGGAGGTTTACGGGAAAACGGGCCCGGAAGCCCGGCACTAAGCTCCAGTTCTCCACCTAGCGCCGCGAAAGTGTCTCGCTGAAGAAATCCTTGACTGCTGGCAGAATCTTGTCGCCTTCGTGCGAAACCCCAGGGACGACATCATGTCGAACCGCGATTCCCTGTCGCTCGAAACTCTCCTTCAGCAACCGCATCCGGTTCTGGCGATTGCCCCCTGCCAGATCCGCCCCCTCCATCCACAACCGATCCCCAGGCGTGATGGTGATCTCCCACTCCTCGGTATCATCTCCCCCGACCACCATCTGCACCGCCACCTCCCGCATCGCCGGGACATTCGGTGCGATCCCGAAAACTTCCTCCAGATTGCGAATCCCAACCCAGTAGTCGTGCTCCAGATCAAGCAACGTCACGACTCCCGGCGCCCCGATCGAGCAACCCAGCAGTCGATCTGGATGCAGGTACAGGAAGCGGTGCGCAAAGTGCCCGCCGCCGGAGAAACCATGGATCAGGAAGCGGTCGCCATCCACGTTGTATGCCGTCGCCACCTCGTCCACCATCGCCAGCAGAACATCGTCG
>JAPXRQ010000044.1:15840-18931 GCA_033813515.1 Thermomicrobiales bacterium | reverse complement strand
GTCAACGAACAGTCGCGGACGGCGACGCCTCTGGTGAGATCACGCACCTGCAGGACAACATCGCCCGGCTCACTCCGGTTGCGCACGCCGAAAAAGTCGCCCAGATCGCGGCCGACCATCGAGCGAATAACCTCGCGCTCCGTCGTCTCGGCCGTGGTGAAGGTCGCCATTTTCTGCCCGTCGCGATAGACGGTAATGCGGTCGCTGAGCCCGAACACCTCTTCCATACGGTGCGTCACCAGCAGGAAACTCGTGCCGCGTTCCTGCAATCGGCGCACCATCCGGAACAGCACCTCAACCTCAACACTGCTCAGCGTTGCCGTCGGCTCGTCCAGCAGATACAGGTCAGCTTCCCAGGAAAGCGCCCGCACAATCTCGACCATTTGTTGCTCGGCAACCGAAAGCGTCCCCACCAACCGGGTCGGATCGATCGGCAAATCCCAGCCGAATCGATCAAACAATTCCCGCGCCCGGCGGTTGATCTCGCCGCGCTTCAGGAACGTACCGCCCCGGTAACTCTCGGGGTGCGTCAGATAAATGTTCTCGGCAACGCTCAGGTCCGGAATCAGGTTCAGTTCCTGCAGGACGATGGCAATTCCCGCGGCGCGTGCTTCCTTGGTCTCGCGGAACGCAACCGGCGCACCCTTCCAGACGACCTCGCCCGCGTCCGCCGTCTGGACCCCCGCCAATATCTTGGCAAGTGTCGATTTGCCAGCACCGTTTTCTCCCACCAGCGCGTGTACTTCGCCCTGCCGGATATCGAGATCGACTCCGCGCAAGGCAACAATGCCGCCGTACCGCTTCTGAATATTGGTTGCCGTCAAAATCGACGGCGGGGCCACCATTGTCTGGGCGTTGGCTGACTCTGCCACGTGGTCCTCACGACGCCTGGCTCATCATGCGAGAGCCAATTGAGTAGATGATCTGCATTATAGAAACGATCACTTGCGTTCGCCGCGCGTTCCACACAGCAGTTTGCCCAATCACCGTTTGCCCGCTGTACATCGGCCGGAAACCCGTTATGCTGGGTGCACCCTCGAATTTGTTTCACCGTACGTAACAATCGCGTTCGGAGGCTCCCATGCGTTCAGTGCTTCGGTATGCCAGCGCTTCACTTCTGCTGCTGAGCATCCTCTTGATCAGCAACACCCCCCGTGCATTCGCGCTTCCAGCCTGCGTCTTCAATGGCACCGCCTATCCAACCACCATCTCCGGTACAGGCACCATCAACGGCACCGCTGGCGACGACGTAATTCGCGGCTCAACCAGCGCCGACTCCATTGACGGCAAAGGCGGTAACGACATCATCTGCGGTCGTGGGGGAAATGACCTGCTCATTGGCGGGAGTGGCAACGATCGCATTACCGGGGACACCGGCAACGATCGTATCGAAGGCGGCCCCGGCGAGAACGACATCTTCGGCGGATCTGGTAACGACATCCTCCTCGGCGGCGACACCCTCAACTTCCTCGGCGGCGAGGACGGCAACGACTACATCGTCGGCGGACGCGGCATCGACACCATCGCGGGCGGTCCCGGGATTGACAAAATCTACGGGAAGGACGGCGACGATCAGATCAATGGCGGCGAAGGTGACGACATCATCTCCGGTGGCAACGGGGCTGATCAGATCGCCGGCGTGCAGGGCAACGACACCATTGCTGGCCTCAATGGTCCGGACGGTATTGATGGCGGCGAAGGCGACGATGTCATCTATGGCGGCGATGGTGACGACCAAATCGTCGGCTATGACGGCAACGATCAACTCTCGGGCGATGCCGGCAAGGATCAAATCGGCGGCCAGCTCGGCAATGACACGATTTCCGGCGGCACAGGCGACGACATGATCGCCGGCAACGAAGGCGACGACAAACTCTCGGGCGATGAAGACGATGACCAGCTGGATGGCGGAATCGGCAACGACAACATCTCCTCGGGAGACGGTGATGATGCCGGCTTTGGAGCCGAAGGCAACGACAAAATGAGCGGAAGCGAAGGCAACGACACCCTCTCCGGCGGACCAGACACCGACCGTGTCTACGGCCAGAACGGCAACGACACCCTCTCAGGCGACGCCGGTGCCAACGACTACTGCTCGGGCGGCTCCGGCACAGACACCCTCGGCGGAAGCTGCGAAACCACAAGCAGCATCCCCTAGCCCCAACTCACCGAAAGCAACGGACACGGCGCGTTCCAGATCGTCGCAATCGCCCGGCCCTGGATCGCGAACCCCATTCAGCCCTGAAGGGGCGTCGTTAGCTAGCCCGGCGTTTACGTCGGGCGATCCCGCCAGGGCCGCAGAATGGGCAACGCACTTTCAAATCCACGACGACCAACGGAGCGCGTTGAGTTCGAGCTCGTCGCACCCGCGCGGGCACCCCTTGACCTCGAAGAGGTCAGCAATCCTAGCGCCTGGCTTCAGCCTGGCGCGCACCAGAGCGATCGATCCATCGAAATCGCGCGACACTGACGACTACCGGCTGTGACTGCCAAAACTCGCCACGTCGGGCGATCCCATCGGGCACCCGCCAGGTCACCCCCGAACCAACTCCAGCACCGGGAACCGCCGCTCCGTCAACGACTGCGCCCCGGCCGTGTCTGCATCCACGATCGCATCGTAGATCTCGGTCCGCTCCGGTTCGTCCAATATGCGGACGCACGCCGGCACCACATCCGTTCCAATCGTCAACTCGACCTCCGGCCGCTCCCGCACGGACGCCAGCCAGACCGGATCGTGGACATACCCGCCCTTGGCCGCCATGACGTACATTCGCCCGTCGACCTCAAAGTAGACCAGCGGAATCGTGTGCGCATCTCCGGTCTTGCGTCCCACATAGGTCAGCAGCAGGACCTTCTTGAACTCCCACGGTCCCTTTGGCAGCCCGTCCGCCTTGCGAAATTCGTCGATCGCCCAGGCATTCAGATTCCGCCACGTCGCCTGATCACTCAGATCCATTGCCGTCCTCCCGGAGCAGGGCCACCACGGGAATCACCCGCGTCGTCTTCTCCTGATACTCGGCGTACGGCGGGTAGGCCTCGACGGCCAGCTTCCACCACTGCTCACGCTCGGCGCCCTCGATTTCGCGGGCGG
>JAPXRQ010000044.1:0-15830 GCA_033813515.1 Thermomicrobiales bacterium | reverse complement strand
TTCTCCTGATACTCCCCAAACCCCGGATTGGTGGAAACGATCTTCGCGAACTCATCAGACCGCTCCGGTTCAGCCAGGATCTCCGCTGTCGCCGGATAGGTCTCGCTGCCAACTTCAACGGTCACCGCCGGGTTATCGCGCAGGTTGTGGTACCAGTCCGGATGCGCCGGCGCCCCACCTGCCGAAGCCACCACCAACAACCGATCGCCATCCTGAAAGTAGACCAACGGCACCAACCGCGGCTCCCCGGTCTCCCGGCCAATCGTCGTCAAGAGAATCATGTTGGCGCCTTCGAAGTACCCGCCAACCTTCCCGCCATTCTCCCGAAACTCGTTGATGATCTGCTGATTGAACTCGTTCATACGTCGCGACCCATCACGTGAAGCATCAGATTTAGATGGCGCAAATGTACGCCACTCCGCCCCGAATCCTCCTCCAGATGCCCGCCACGTCCCTGAACGATCAGCCCCGACGTTTCACGATCCAGGCGTAGTCACGGCACGGCCCTGTGCCGTCTCGCCCTCAGGCGAGGTCGCCCGAGGGCGATCATCGTTCCCACTCGTACCGTCACACGCGGGCGGAGTGTTCCAGCTCGTCGCAGCCGCGCTGTCATTGATGCGACCATCCTTGATCGGGTAATCGCCAGTTCCAGTCGGTTTATGAAAGTTGCGAACTTGTTTGGGTAGTCGACCTGCCTGAGTCGGTTTCAACCGACGGAATAGCTAGCGCGGGATCTTTAGTCCCGCGCGGTCGCGACGACTACCTGAATTGATTGGCAACTCTCATTAACCGACTTCGTTCAGATAGCGATGGACTTTAGTCCGTCGCGTCAGAGGTCGACTACCTGATTTGATTGTCAACTTCAATGACGTCGGCCGATCCCGGTACGCCAATGCCCCATCCCGCCCCCAAACAAACGAAAAGGACGCCATCCCGGAGGACGGCGCCCTTCTGAACTCAGACGGAGCAGTTCGCGAACCTACGCTGGCACGATCTCGTACACCGTTCCGTCCGCAATTACCATCAGGTGATCACCGAGCGCCAACGCCTTCGCCAGTCCCGGATGCGACGCCAGGAACGTGAAGTACTCGCTGCTCAGGAAGACGATCTTCACCGGCGTCACCTTGCTCGGGTCGATCGCGGTGTCAATCCACACCCCGCCCTGGTTCACATACGTCCGACTGCCCACGACCTTGATCTGGTTCCCGCCCGTTACCGAGGGATCAGAAGCTACCGGCGCCGCATTGTCCGACGACGACATGCTCCCCTGATCGGCTGCCTTGTCCACCGCTGCGCCACCTGATGTCTGCGCCGGCGCCTCAGTAGCCGCTGCCACTTCTTCGTCAGCGACCCGATCGCGACCCTCCTGGGTCAGAATGTCGTCCTCGGTGATCAGGTACGAGGTGTACGGCGTCACGATCCCGTACTGCACGCTCAGGTCGACGACCGCCTGCACCAGTTCGGGATTCTCCCCATGCAGCCGAATCTCGGTCAGCAGGTACCCGATCTTTCGCGTCGCCCAAAGTCGCGGCAAGAAGTCGTTTGGACCGCCAGCGACTTGCGTGAACGCCTGGCTTTCGTACACGTACGATGCCGCAGTGCCATCCACCGATCCATTGAGCGTCACGGTCGTTCCACCGCCGCTCGCATACTGGCCAACCAGCACCAACTGGGATCCCGCATAGAGATCGGGGAGGGGAGAGGGGTACATCTCCTGAGTCTGAATCGCGCCAAAGTTCAGCGCCAGATCAGTCAGGACGGGCGATCCCACCTTGGCATAAAACGTCGAAACCTCCTCATCGATACGCTCGCCCGGTCGAACATAACTGCTCACCCCGTTCTCCTGCTGCACCAGTGAATCAAGCAGGAACGTATCGACATCGTCACCGACGCCAAAGCTGAACAACCGCACATTCCCGCCCGATGCCGCGCCGACATTGGCCAGAATCACCGGGCTGTCAATCTCACCCTCGGTCGGTAATCCGTCCGTCAGGAAGATCACATATGTTGGCCGCTCCGAATCCGCCATCGCCATGGCCGCCAGGAGCGCCCCATTGATATCCGTCCCACCTGTCGATGGCAGGGATTGCACCCAACCCGAGGCAACCGATGCCTCCGCGGCCGACTGTAGCGCCTGATCGTAATACCGGACGCCCGTGCTGAACTCGATCACCCCAAACCGATCTTCACTGTTCAAATGCCCGAGCACATACGTCACCGCCGCCTTGGCCTGCGACAGCTTCTCGCCATCCATGGAACCGGACGTGTCCAGCACGATGATCACGTCCTTGGCCACCACCGCCATGTCCGAGCCAATCCCCGGAGCGGCCAGCAGCATGAAGAATCCCTGCAGCGAAACCGGATCGATGAAGCTCAACACATTGGCGCCAATCTGATCCTGCGCCACGGTGTAAATCAGGGAGAAATCCTCGGTTGGCAGCACATTGTTCGCCTCCCAGCCAGCGATGAAATGCGTTTCGCTGTCTTGGGTCACTGCCACCGCGTGCGACGGCGAATAGATCGCCCGCACTGCATCCGCCGACGTCACCTCAACCCGCACACTGACCGATTCCAGCGGTTGCGCCGAGAACTGCTCGGTGTTCAGCGGGTAGAGGTATTGGATCAGCCCCTGCTCGGCTGTCAGCACCTGCTCGTACGTGATCGTCACCTCGCTCGAGGCTCCCGGCTGGATCGGGAAGACCGACGCCTGAATCGCATTCTTGCCGACGTATTGCAGCAAGGCCGGATCGCGCATCGAGCGGACAATATCGTCGTAGATCACGGCCGCCTCTTCCGCGGTCAGTATCTTCGCCTCGATTTGCTGGCCATCAACCGTCATCGTGAACTTCGAGACTGTCGCCCCGTCCGGCATCGGGAAGATGTAGGTTCCCTCTGCCACCCATTCGTTGTGATTGAAGAACACCTGGTCAATCGCGGTCGTTGCCACCTGATTGGCGATGGTCACATTCACCCGGTGAGACTTGACTGTCAGTTGATCGCCGACACGCACCGGCACATCGCAACCGGACGAGCACGGCGGCGGCTCGACCACAATCAGCCCATCCGCCCGGGTTAACCGCGGCATTGCAACGGCGCCCGCACTGGCTGCTCCGAGCACCAGCATTTTCGACATGGTCCGACGAGAAAAACGTTCGATCTGCATTGGAACTAACCTGCCAGGTCCCCAGGACCAACAACCACCGGCGACCACACATCTCCGGTTGGCCAATCAGCGAGCCCACCCTGGCAGGAAAGACGCCACCCACCCCAAAAAGGTTCCCACCCCAACGCGATCCGTAGCGGCGATCGTCAGATCGCCAAACCCACCACAACCCAAATCCGCACCGGCGACCATCACGCCACCGATGCCAACAAAAACCTACATGCTCGCCATGATCATGGCGCCCAGAATCATCGATCCCACCGAGAGCAACACCTGAATCAACCCATGCACCGGCCGCCCTCCCTTGAATATCAGGAAGAACCCACAGATCAGCCCCAGCAATGGGAAAAAGAGACAACCGATGTAGCCAAGCAAAATTGCCCAGCTGAAACCGGATTTCTCGACCGGTGCCGCGACCGGAGCAAATGCGCCCCCGTAGTACGGCTGCTGATAGCCGTATGCCGCCGTGTTGTTCAGGGCATACAGATTCGGCTGCATCGCCGCCTGCTGCTTCGCCTGGAAATACGATCTCGCCTGATCGTGCTCGAACGGAGACATCCGATCCCAGTTCTCGCGGACGTAGTTCTCGTACCGCACGGCTTGCTCTTCCGGCGACAGCGATGGCACTGCAGACATGGTGTTCCCCCAACCCGGGGCGAAACATCTGGCCGCTCCAAATGACCCCGGACCTGGCCACACGGTAGGTATGGATGGGAGCCCCGACCATCACCGGGAGGTCCTTACAGTGGCAAATCGAACCTGATGGGCCACGCCCCTACATCCGACGGCCGCAGACCCGGCACCGCATGCGGCGGCCACCTGGCCGAACCCGCATCGAGAAACCAAGCCCGAGCATGGTCATGTAGGAATCCAGAATCAGATCTCCAGGCACATCCTGCACCCAATGGCAGGACGTACCGTCGACCTGGCATCGCCTAACCGAATCACGAAGCCGCATTCTCATTGCCTATTTCCTTCGCCCGCAATGCAGGCAATATGTGCGGCTCGGCGTCTCCGACCAGAACCAATCCACCATCTCGCCATGTCGCATACGAAAACCCTGCACAGAGCCGCCGTTCCCCTTGTCGGTAATCCAGACGCACTGCCCTCGACCGATCAGGCACCCGATTCGCCCCAGATGTTTGCCACGCATGTCACGCCCTCCTCACTGCCCTCATCTTGCCTGCCCAACCTGCCCCCCGCTATCCGGAATCGATGTCCGCATCGAGGAGCACTTGTCATTGCCCTATTGTGCTGGGACAATGCATCGATACAACCGTCATTGTCGTAGTGACAACACATCGGTAAGGTTTCGGTATGCAAATCGAATGGCAACCTCAATTCAACGGCACCGGCGATCCGATCTACGTCCAGATCGTCGAGTCGCTCCAACGTGATCGCGAAAACGGCCGCCTGAGCGCGGGAGAGCGACTCCCCACCCAACGTGACCTCGCCAAAACCCTCGGTATCGGCATCGGGACCGTGACCCGCGCCTTCGCCGAAGCCGAACGTCGCGGACTGATCAATTCCCACGTCGGCCGCGGAGCTTTCGTCTCCGGTGCGCACGATCTGGAAGACACCAGCGACGCCTGGAGCGGGCCGATCGACCTTAGCCTCAACACCCCACCGACCCAGACAGCCCGCCAACGCATCTCCCTCGAAATGGCCGCATTGGTCAACGATCCCGAATTGCTGTCACTCCTCGGAATGGTTCCAACTGCCGGACTCGATCGCCATCGCAAAGTGCTTGCCGGCTGGGTCCGAGATCGCCATGGTGTTGCCGGCACCCATTGGGAACGATTGCTCGTCACGACCGGCGCCCAACACGCCCTCAGCCTCGCACTCCGCTCCACGCGCACCGGCTCCGAACCTGTCCTCGTCGAAGAGACCACCTTCTTCGGGTTCCGCGCCGCCGCCGAACAACTCGGTATCCCCCTCGCCCCAATCGCCATGGATCGCGATGGTGCCCTCCCTGCTGCCCTGGCCGATGCCGCCCAACGCTCCGGCGCCAAGGTCGTCTACCTCCAGCCGACCCTGCACAATCCGACGACCCGCATCATGCCCACCGCCCGTCGCACGGCCATCGCCGATGTCCTCCGCGAGCGCAACCTGACCCTGATCGAGGGTGATGTCTACGGTGCCCTGGCCAGGTACGATGCCGGCGGCCGCATGCCCGATCCGATCGCCAATCTTGTGCCGGAACGGACCTGGTTCGTCTCTGGCCTCTCCAAATCGATCGCGCCGGGATTACGTGTTGGAATGTTGCTCGCCCCGGATGCGGCCGGCATCGAACGGGCAGCCGCACACTTCAGGGCCGATAGCTACTCGGCCGGAGCAATCGGTCCCGCAATCGGCGTCCGCATGATCGAGAACGGATCAGCAATTCGGCTCCTGGATGACATCGTTCGCCACGCCAGTGCGCGCACCTCCCTCGCCTGCGACCTGCTCTCACCCTGGATCGAGAAACCGCGGACCATGGCCACACTGCACGTCTGGCTGCCCCGCCCCGAACTCGAGGCCGAGCGCCTGTACAGCCACGCCATGCGGGAGGGCATCCTGCTCACCCCGCCGGCCGCGCTTTCAACCGCCGATGGGTCGCCCACCGGTATTCGCCTCTGCCTGAATGGTCCTCGCTCCATGACCGCGCTGGAGCACGCTCTCGGTGTCATCACCCAGGCTCTCCGGACGACGCCAACCTCGGCCACCCGCAACATCGTCTAGCGAAATATCGGAACCATGCGAACGCCCTGTCGGACTGGTCGACAGGGCGTTGGCGAACGACTCAAAGATACGCAGGCATCACAGACGCAGGCGTCGCCGCTGCCGGATCGTTACCGCCGCGACCATGCTCATGGCAGCGAGTCCAAACAGCAGCGCGGCCAGGACGTTCGATCCATCACTCGCGAATCCGGTTCCGGTGTTGGGAAGGTCGGAGACCGCCATATTCGTGGCCGTCGCGGCCGCCGTTGCCGGAGCAGGCGTCATCGTCGCTATCGATTGATTGCCGAGCACAAAGGTGACATCGGGCGTCTGATCGGCGCCGACCGTCACGGTCCGGGATGCGAGCACGGTGCCCTGCGCATTCCGCACGGATACCTCGTGGTCCCCGAGCGAAACATTGAGGAACGCAACTCCCGATCCACTCGGCAGCGCGAGTGCCACCACCAGCATTGATGCGAGCGCACCGATCGGCTGGCAATTGGCATCGATACACGCCTGGAGTCCATCTGGCAGGTCGCTACCATCAGCAGTCTCGACCCGCACGATCACCACAGCAGCTTGCGGTGTCCCCGCCGTTGCTGTCGCCTCAGGCGGCGAGGTGGGAGTACGTGCTGCGGTGCTTGTGCCCGTCTCGCCCGGAATGTCCGTCGAGGTAGCCGTCGCCGAGGGGATGGCCGTCCCGGTTGAAACGCCAGCGCCTGCGGTTGGCGTGTTCCTCGGGGTTCCGGTGCTCACGGTCGTTTCAGTCGCGACCGGAGTGGTGGTGCTCGTGCTGCTTGCAATCGGCGTACTGGTATCCGTGGGGGTTCCAGTGCTCACAGTCGTATCGGTCGCGGCCGGAGTGGTGCTGCTCGTACTGCTTGCAATTGGCGTGCTGGTATCCGTGGGGGTTCCAGTGCTCACAGTCGTATCGGTCGCGACCGGAGTGGTGCTGCTCGTGCTGCTTACAATCGGCGTTCTGGTATCCGTGGGGGTTCCAGTGCTCACAGTCGTCTCAGTCGCGACCGGAGTGGTGCTGCTCGTGCTGCTTGCAATCGGCGTACTGGTATCCGTGGGGGTGCCGAGGCTTGCGGTCGACGTCGCGGTCAGAACTGGGGTGCTCGTAGCGGTCGCGGTTGGCGTACTGGACCACGTAATCGTCACGCAGTTACTGATGAGGTTCGGATTTGTAAGGGACACCATCCGGAAGGAGCCGACAATCCCATCGGGGGCCGACACGTTTGCGATTCCGCCTGATGCGGGAATCTCCACATAGGCAGCAGTGTCCAGACAACTCGTCCCAAGCCACCCGAAGATTGTGCCGGTTAATGCCGGCTCGGAGGTGAGGAAGACGGTGGCATTGGCCGCAACCGTAATCGGGCCAGCGCTCCCATTTGCCAGAAGGTGAATCTCACTCGGCGTGGCGGTCGCTGTGGCGGTTGGGGTACTGCCATTCGACCAACTCACCGTCACGCAGTTGCTTACGCGATTCGGATCGGCCGATGACTGGATCCGGAATGAGGCGACCACCTCCCCGTCGAACTTCTGCGGGAAGTTTCCAGTCTCCAATGGGACGCTGATATACGCGGCGCCGACGCAATCCGGCCCAAACCACGCAGAAGCGATTCCGGCCCCACCCAGATCGGGAGTGGTGAACTGCACCGTGTGGTGAACCGGAACGGTGATCGTGCCCGTTTGCCCATCGGCATAGAGAACAAGCGGCGCGTTCAGATTTGCCGTGGCGGTGGCCGTAGGGGTCCAGGTTGCGGTTGCGGTCGGCGTCGCCGTTGGAAGCTCGGAGACCCAGGTTACAGCCAGACAATTGCTGACGCGGGAGGGATTGTTGATCGAGCGCACGGCGTATGAGGTAACTGGATAATCGCGAAAGTCATTGACGGTGGCGGCTCCATTTTCCATGGGCTGGACCGCGAGAGGGGCGCCCGAACAGGTATCGCCCGACCAGGTGCTCAGTTGACCGGATTCGGCCAGGTCGGAGGTCAAGGTCAGCGGCACCCCGATCTGGCTCAGAATCGGCCCGGAACTCCCATTGGCCCGAAGCTGAATCGGGACCGGCGTCGCCGTTGGGGTATTGGTGGAGGTGGCCGTCGGTGTGGGGACAAACCAGCTCACCGTCACACAGTTGCTCGCAACACTCCAGCCAGGCCCAACACGGGTGGACTGGAACGTAATCGTGGTCGCTGTCGATCGCGTCACCGTCTTGTCGGTCTCAATAACGCCGAGATCAACCTCGTACGCTGAGCCCTGTTTGCAGCTCGTTCCATACCACCCGCCCATGGACGACGCGGCACCCCAGGCATACTGGCTGGGGTGAAGGGTGACGGTGGAGTTCACCGGGACATCGACCGGGCCCGCACTTCCGTTGGCCTCGAGGGTCAACGGTTGCGACTCCCATTTGACCCAAACGCAATTGCTTACCGTCCTCCATTCGCCACCGATTTCCTTGGTGGTCAACTGAAACGAACGGGTACCCTCGTCCAGGTGACTCACCTGAGCTCCGCCAAAACGCATGTCATACGTGTTTATCGATGAATATCCGCCACACCCTGAACCGTTCCACTCGCGCACCACCATGTATGATGGCGGAGATCCCATGGCATTCAGTTGGATACCGGTGCCCACGACGATGGTCGCGGACGAACCGTAACCGAGCAAATAGAGCTCGTAGTACTCTGCAGCGCCGTAATTAGTGCCAGCGGAGGTCGCATCGTCGCTGACCGGCGCAGGATCGGTCACAGGCGTGGCGTTGTCGGCAAGGACAACGGGAAGGACAAGTCCGGTTGTCAGCAGGAGTGCAGTGAGCACGGCAAAGATCGTCAGAATGGCACGGTGGATGCGCAAGGGATTCCTTCTTACGTAGGGCAACGACGGTTCATGCCAACGACAGCATTGCAGGAATCAGCACTCGGACACAAGCCCGAGTGGTCCCAAACCGGATGGACTCTGCACAAAATGCCGAAATCCCGCCCAGCTCAAGCGCGCCCTCACCAGTCAACCCTCTGCATCGCCCAACGTAGGCACCCCGTGGGCCTACGCCGCACCTGACGCACCGCCGATCTGATCAGGTCTCGCACGCATCCCCAACAGGTGCCGGTCAGCCCCCCGGGCAACCGGAGAATCGGAGTCTCGATCGGCGTAGCAACGACAATCTCGGTGACCACCAGACGTGCGATCGCCGGCGGCTAGCAGAGGATCGGCTGATCGATCGACGCCGTGTGTGTCGCATCGAACACCGTGATGTGGTCATTCGCCCCATAGACACCGCACACCCAGCCCAATCCCTGGCTTTGAAAAGAGCCCTGGCTGTCAGTCCCAAAGTACTCCGTGAAGGTCCCCACACTGGTCGCAAACGTGACTGTGAGCGTTGTATTGGGAGTGAACCCGGTTGCCCGGAAATCGAACCAGTTGATGCCCGCACGCTGGTCGTGTTCGTTCTTCGTCAGTTCAAGTCTGGCCGTTGAAGTGCTGGTCGCCGTGGGAGAGGGGGTCGCCGTTTCTGTCGGCAACTCGGTTGCCGTTTCGGTCGGAGTGGCAGTCACCGTCGGTGTCGCAGTTGCCGGCAGCGGACAAAGGAACGGCTGATCAACCTCTGCAAAGTGCATCGCGTCGGCAGCAGTGATGTGGATGGTCGGACCATACGAGTACGTCCCACAGACCCATCCGTGTCCGCTGGTTACGAAGGTGCCCGCGCTATCGGTTGTAAAGGGCTCCGGAAACGTCCCCGCGCCGGTGTAAAAGATCAACGTGACAGACGTGTTCGGTCCAAACCCGGTACCTCGGACTTCGAACCAATTGATGTTCGTGCCCGCGTCGTAGCTATTGATCGTCAATGCAAGTGCGGCAGTCGATGTGCTGGTCGCAGTCGCGGTCGGCTCACTGGTCGCCGTATTCGTGGGCTCCAGCGTGGGCGTGGCCGTGAAGTTCACCGGACATATCACTGGCACCTGAAGCTCCGGATTGTGGAACCCGTCGGTCACGTGGATCGTCGTCACCGTACCCACCGTTGGCGAACAAACCAGCAATATCTCGAATATCCCGATCGAGCCAGACGAATCAGTCGGAACCGAAACCGATCCGAAGGTAGCCGTCCCGTTTGTCTGCCAGAACGCCTGGGCCAGAATGTTGGCGTAGAACCCGATCCCCGAGAACGTCACCCTGTTGCCATTGGTACCTGACTCGTAGTTGTTGGACACCAGTGACAGGCTCGATCCGTCGCCGGGCGTCGCAGTCGCCGTTGACGTGGCAGTCGGGGTGTCCGTCGCAGTCTCAGTCGGACTCGATGTAACAGTCAGGGTCGGCGTGCTGGTGGTTGTCGCGGTAGCCGTTTCGGTCGAGGTCGCCGTTTCAGTCGGAACCTCGGTCGCCGTAGCCGTCGGACGCACCCCACCCCCGAAATCCCGAATGATCGTATTGGCCGTGAACGTCAGCGTCCCGTTGTCGGCAAAGACCAGCAGCGCCTGATCTGGCAAACGATCCCCTGCTGCATCGCCATAGATACTCGCTGGCGCCGCAATACTCACCTGCGTCTTGCCGGCCGGAACGGTCACCGTCGCCGGCAACGACAACATGCAGCATGGCGTCTGTCCGAGATTGACCTGATACCCACCACTCGGCGCCGGCCCGTTCAGCTTGACCGTCACGCGCCCGGTGCCACCATGCCGGATCACTGTCTGCACGGACAAGCCCGAGAGCACCGCCGCCCGGATCAATGTCGGTTTGGTCCTGGTGACACCGTCATATGTCGCCGAAATCGTCACAACCTTCGCCGTCGCCAGCGTGTTCGTCCCGATCTCGATCAACCGCTGCGTTTCGCCCGCCGCGACCGTGACCGACCCAGGCACCTTCACCACCGAATCGGACGCCGACAACGTCACCTTCGCTCCACCAGCCGGGGCAGGATCACTCAGGATCACCCGCAGCTCAATCGGCCGTCCGCCAACCTGAGATCCGGAGACCTTGATATGCGCCAGCGAGGTCGCAGCCGCCTCCACCCGCATCCCCGTCGGCACCGCGCCCTGCCAAACCAACCCAAGGAGGACAAGACAGACAACGGCGCGAAGCAAGCGATGCATCGGCAAACCCATTTCCAGGCAGAGCCACAAATTCAGTATGGAATCGAAACAATTGCAGCATTATGCGCCCATCCCCAAACCCTCGCACCCCGCATCAATCCCCAACTTCGTCCTTCTTCCTCCGTTCCCTGTTCTCAGTTCTCCAAACGCCTTGGGCCTCAGGCCGAACGCTTTAGGCCTGAGGCCCGGAGCCTCAAACCCCTGCTATCCTTGAACTCCACGAACCCGGTCTCAACCCGAACACGAACGACGAACACGAACACGGATAACGAAATGGCCGACCCCATCCGAACCCTGGGCACCCTCTCCTCACCGGTCTCCGCCGCGGAGGTCGCCGAAACGCGCAAACCCACCCAGGCGGCCAAGCTCCTCCCGCCCCGCGTCTACCACGAGCCCGCCATCCTTGAGTACGAACTCGAAGCGTGGTTTGCCAAAGGCTGGATCTTTGTCGGCCGCGAGGAAGACATCGATCTTCCCGGCAAATACTTCCTGACCGAACTCGCCGGCGAAAACATCATCATCGTCCGCGACAAGGACCACTCCATCCACGCCTTCTTCAACTTCTGTCGCCACCGCGGCGCCACCCTCGTCCAGGATGGCTGCGGCCAGGTCCCCCGCTTCCAGTGCCCCTACCACGCCTGGGTCTACGATCTCGACGGCACCCTCCACAAACCCCGCCACACCGACATGCTCGAGGACTTCAATCTCGACGAATGGGGTCTGGTCAAGGTCAATGTTGCCACCTGGCAGGGCTTCATCTATATCAACCTCAGCAACGATGCCGCCCCCCTCTTTGATGTCCTCGACGATATGCCCGCCTACTTCGAGCGCTACGATTTGGCCAATCTCCGCCGCGGCAAACTGATCGAGTACGACGTCAAGGCCAACTGGAAAGCCATCATCGAGAACTACTCCGAGTGCTACCACTGCCCCGGTGTCCACCCCCAGCTGAACAAGATCACCCCCTACAACATGGGCGAGTGGATCCCCAGCGAGGGCCCCTGGAACGGCAGCTGGATGCCCGTCGTCGGTGAGCACGACACCCTCACCCTCGATGGCCAGCTCCACGGCCGCAAGTTCATTGAAGGCACCACCGAAGACGACCACAAGAAGATCTACTACTTCATCGCCTGGCCGAACATGCTCATCAGCCTCCACCCCGATTACCTGATGACCCACCGCCTCATCCCGATCGCCCCGGATCGCACCTACATCGCCTGCGAATGGTTCTTCGAGCAGGAAAGCATCAACGATCCCGGCTTTGATCCCAGCGACGCCATCGGCTTCTGGGACCTGACCAACCGCCAGGACTGGGAAGTCTGCGAGCTCCAGCAGGCGGGAACGAAGAGCCGCGCCTACACCGCCGGCCGCTTCACCGGCATGGAAGCCGGCGTCCACGCCTTCGACATCCACGTCGCCGACCGCTACGCCAACGACGGCGTCTTGACGGAACTCAACCGCATCAGCAAACAAGAATCCACCGCCGCCGACCGAGCCACCCTCGCCGGCCGCAAGAAAACTGCCACCGCTGCTGATTAGGACGGAGTTGCCACTTATCTCGGCGCAGTAGCTCAGAAGGACGATACAATGCTTGCATTGGTGTCAATCAAGGACGGAAGAGATTGTTCGCTGGCCTAACCATTCAAAGCGCCACAATCGCTATCAACTATGCCCAAGCACGAATAGATGCAGACTCCGTGTCTCAGATTGCCGAGAGACTCGAGGACAAGTATTTTCAATCACCGGCCCCCGTTCGAGACGAAAACGGGGGAGAAGTCGCCGTTTTCCAGTCCCACCATGGATATAGCCAAATAGCTGTCGCCAGCGGCACCGCTTTCCTAGCGGTTGCGTTTTCCCCTGACTGGCAAGCGAAACATGAAGACGCTGTGGGGTATCTCGTAGAGCGTAGTGGTCTGCTGTTTGAAGCGGCGGACATCCTTTGCGATGGTAAAGTCACATTTCTTGGTGTAATTCCGGTTGGTCGACGCCTCTGGTCCGGCGAGGATCAGGAACTGATCAATGTCGCGGCCAGAAAGTGGGGAGGCAATCCCATTCCGAGTGAGCTCCATGATTTCAGTGTGAAGTACTCATACATATTGGAGGATAGGTATTTTTGCAATATTCATATTGAGACCTTCAGGACTTGGCGGATAGGTATTCCAACGTTGAACATGCTTAGGCTCGCAAGGTCCAATGCCCAGGAAAAGGGGATTAACTTTACGGTCGACGTCAACACAAGGTTTTCATTTAATGAGGACAGGGAGTTGACAGTAACTCCAGATCTGATCAATCCGTTAATTGACCACTCGTTTCGTGCGATGACAGGGATTTCGGAGTCACTGGATGGTAATGCTTCGTAGATCCCCGGTTGAATCTGATAGCTCTTCATTCGGTTCACAGTTGTCAGGCTTCGTGGCCGGTCACCCAACGAGGATGCTTTTGGAGTCGCTGATAGCGCCCGTACACCCGGCTATAGAATGGTCTTTGGAAGGCCCGTGGCAAATAATTGATTCCGATCGCGTAATTAATTCATCGTTCCCGGTGGACGTTGAAACCACAAGCTCATCTGACGAGAGCTTTGTGTTTATCCTATCCCAGCTTTTCAGCGAGTATCTTTACGGCTCATCCGGTACAGCTGGAATACTCGGTGATAGCGATACGAACTCTCTTGCATTCGGCAATTGGTTTGTTCACACGACGGACGCCGCCAACTTGACGAGTAGAAGTTTGCCGTTCCCGATTGCAATTGAAGTGGAAACTTTCAGCGGCGGATCCTTCGAAGCTGGTGAGAACTTGCCGGAATGGCTCGGTACTTTGAAGCGTGATATGTTCCTTTCGGATGTGCTGGCATCAGACCGGTCGGGCTATGAGCAGGCTCTGCCAGATGAGGGTTGGGATGAGGTCGAAGCCGCCTTGGACGAATCCAAGATTGACTGACTTGGGATGGACTTGATAAAAGTCAATCGGGGTCGTCGTGCGATAGGCGGTCAAAGCTTCCGTGAACGACATTCGACGCGAACTAGGCTACGCTGTCAGTGGATTCCGGCAACTGTCCGATGATGTCGGCACCCGGAAATGGCTAGAAGCATTCAATTGCGGCGAAGAGCCATATGCGCTTGCGATTCAGCATTTCGCAACTTCCCAGGATATTTGGGAGTTTTCTTCATCGAGACCGGGAAACCGAGTGTTACTTCAAACGATGGAAAACGGAGCGGCAATAACCGGGTTCATCGCATTTGGTGTTGAGACACGGGCGCCGAGCCCACACCTAAACGAGATAAGAGGCACTCGGGCCACGGCACGGTCTCGTTTGCACATTGCATATCTGGGTGTTCACAAAGAGCTTCAAGGCGTCGGGTTCGGGACGAAGATGTTGAGACTAGCGATGCTAGTCGCAGCTGACCAAGAAATAGATTTCGTCGACCTAAGAGTAGACAGTGAGAACGCTGATGCGAGGGCTCTGTACGAGAGGCATGGCTTCAAAGCCTTTAACACAATAGGTCCGCTTTTGGACGAGGGCAGAAAGCTGATCGCAATGTATTGCCTGACCAGCCGTTGGTGTCAGTTGAATGGTCTTGACGACACACTTAGAGTCTAGCTTCCGAAAACTGGCTTAGAATTCGAAACACCTATCAATCGAAGAGGGTATGTGGAACATGCCTACTTATCAAATGCGGCCAATAACGTCTCTCGTTCATTCCACCCCTCTCGCCCACCTAATCGGCCGGGCCTTTCTCGCCGACCCAGTCTTCACCGCCAACTACCCCGTTCCCGCCGACCGACTCCGCCACACCACCGAGCTCTATACCGGCGACCTCCGCAACTGCCTCCAGTACGGCTCCGTCTGGACTGCCCAGTCCCCATCCGGCGACCCCATCGGCGCCATCACCCTCCTCGACATGCCCAAACGCTCCAACTTACCCGACTCCGCGACGCACACCACCATCTGGGAAGAGCTCATCGCCCGCTTCGATCCCGACGAACGCGACGGCCTCGAACTCCTCGACACCACCCAATCCACCCCCTGGCGCTACATCTCCGTCCTCGCCGTCGATCCCGATCACCAGGGCACCGGCATCGGCACCGACCTCCTCAACCACACTATCGCCACCGCCGATCATGACCGCCGCGCGCTCGGCATCATGACCGAAATCCCCCGCACCGTCCGCTACTACCAACGCTTCGGCTTCCACATCATCCACGAAGGCTCCGAATCGGATCCCGTCAGATTCTGGGTCCTCCTCCGCCCCACCCCATAACCCACGCACCAAAAAACCACTCCTGGACGCCTCACTTGCAAACTGCCACCCACGCACCAACATCACCCACGGACCAAATCAACTTCGAGAAGGTGTCGTCCGCCGGACCCCCGGCTTAGCTGGGACGATGCTGCCCTACAACGATTTTCCGCTCCCAGCCCCCGGTCCCTGCAAGGGACCTATCGCACTAAGCACCGCGTTTCAACGTGGTGCTCTTCCCGAACACGAACACGACACGACCTGACTAACCCGCACACCCTCACCCCCAAACTGCCGCACAAGCTCCAAGATGATCCGACGCCAAAGTCAACCTCGCAGAGGTTGGCACCTGGAGCCCCCGGCTTGAGCCAAATCGGCCCGAAAAGACCGATTTCATCAGCAACCACGACCTTCAACGCCACCCTTTTCCAGTCTCTTTAGCAGACTTCGTAGCACTCAGATCGGACCTTTAGCTCCGATCGCCCCCGAAGCCCCGCTGCCGGCAATCAACCGAACCTGAACGCGAACCGGCACACCCCGCCATCTGCTTGGCACCCCACGCAAACCCGCCTGCGTACACTCTCCACGAACACGAACACGAACACGAACACGAACACGAACACGAACACGAACACGAAC